>JBDSDZ010000077.1:0-23279 GCA_039920345.1 Croceibacterium sp. | reverse complement strand
GCGCCTCCTGTTACCCAAAAGACTCGGCTTGTTTCCAAATCGTTAAAGGAAAAATTAACCTTTTTCGTTGAGACATGACTTGGTTAATTCCGGTCAACACCTGTTAGCAGGTTATGACCAGGGGGTTGAAGGGGGCTACCGATGCGTGTGCTGCTGATCGAAGACGAGCCGACGACCGCCAAGGCGATCGAGCTCATGCTGACGACCGAGGGCTTCAATGTCTATTCGACCGACCTCGGCGAAGAGGGCTTGGATCTCGGCAAACTGTACGATTACGACATCATCCTGCTCGATTTGAACCTGCCCGATATGCACGGCTACGACGTGCTCAAGAAACTGCGCGTGGCCAAAGTGCAGACGCCGGTGCTGATCCTTTCCGGCATTGCCGAAATGGACTCCAAGATCCGCAGCTTCGGCTTCGGCGCCGACGATTACGTGACCAAGCCGTTCCACCGTGACGAACTGGTCGCCCGCATCCACGCCGTGGTGCGCCGCTCAAAAGGCCATTCGCAGTCGGTCATCCGCACCGGCAAGCTGGCGGTCAACCTCGATGCCAAGACAGTCGAAGTCGATGGCGCCAGGGTCCACCTGACCGGCAAGGAATATGCGATGCTGGAGCTTCTCTCGCTCCGCAAGAGCACCACGCTGACCAAGGAAATGTTCCTCAACCATCTCTACGGCGGGATGGACGAACCGGAACTCAAGATTATCGACGTGTTCATCTGCAAGCTGCGCAAAAAACTCTCGAGCGCGTGCGGCGGCGAAAACTACATCGAAACCGTCTGGGGTCGCGGCTATGTTCTGCGCGATCCGGGTGAAGAGGCCGAAGCGGCCTAAGCCTCCCGAATTACTCTCCTGGTACCCGAAACCGCTCCGGAGCCTTGCTCCGGGGCGGTTTTCCGTTAGCGAGCCGCACATGACAGCGCACAAGTCCGGCGATCCGATTACGCTCAACCGGCTTTACGGCCGCACCAAGGGCAAACCACTGCGCCAGGGCCAGCAGGAGCTGGTCGACAAGTTGTTGCCGCAGATCAGCGTGCCGGATGAAGGCCCGGTCACCAGCGAGAGCCTGTTCGGCATCGGCGGGCCGCTCCATTTAGAGATCGGCTTTGGCGGCGGGGAGCACCTGGCGGAGCGCGCCGACCTGCTGCCCGACCACCGGTTCATTGGTGCCGAACCGTTCCTCAATGGCGTGGCGCAGGCGCTGGTACACGTGCGCGACCGCGGGCTGGCAAACGTCCGCCTGCATCACGGTGACGCGCTGGAAGTGCTCGAGCGCGTGCCCGACGGGGCGCTGTCGTTTGTCTACCTGCTCCACCCCGACCCGTGGCCCAAGGCGCGCCATTCGAAACGGCGGATGATGAACGATGCGCCGGTCGACCTGATCGCCGCCAAGCTCATGCCCGGCGGCGAATTTCGCTTCGGCACCGATCATCCGGTCTACCTGCGCCACGCGCTGATGGTGATGCGGCGCCGTACCGACGCGTTCGAATGGCTGGTCGACGGGCCGGCCAGCTGGCAGCAACGCCCGTCAGGCTGGAGCGAAACGCGCTATGAGGCCAAGGCCCGCCGCGACGGGCACGAAGTCTGGTATTTCCGCTTCCGCCGCAAATAGCGGCCTCGGTTCAGCCGACCACGCCTGCCGCCGCGAGCACCGCCAAAGTCAGCACATCGGGCGCGGTCGAGGTCATCGCCGCAATCTGGACCGGCTTTTCCATCCCGATCAGCATCGGCCCGATGGTGGCGTTGCCAGCCAGTTCGCGCAGCAGCTTGGCCGACAAGTTGGCCGACTGCAGGCCGGGCATGACCAGCACGTTGGCCGGGCCAGACAGGCGGCTGAACGGATAGAACGCGGCGACCCGCGGATTGAGCGCGGCATCGGGGGCCATTTCGCCTTCGTATTCGAAGCCCGGATCTTCGCTGTCGAGGATGTGCACGGCGTCACGAATGTTCTCGAGCCATTTGCCCGGCGGGTTGCCGAAGGTGGAATAGGACAGGAACGCGACCTTGGGTTCGTGCCCCAGCCGCCGGGCGACGGCGGCGGTTTCCTTGGCGATGTGAGCCAGCTCGGCGGCGCTCGGGCGTTCGTTGATCGTCGTGTCGGCCAGGAACACGGTGTAGTTCTTGCCGATCATCATGTGCACGCCAAACGGCACCTGGCCCGGTTTGGGATCGAGCGCCAGGCTGACCTCGCGCATCGATTGGGCAAACGGGCGGGTAATGCCGGTGATCATGGCATCGCCGTGGCCCAGCGCGACCAGCAGCGAGGCAAAGGTGTTGCGATCCTGGTTGACCATCCGGCGCACGTCGCGCTCGGTATGCCCGCGGCGCTGCAGGCGGTGGTAGAGAAATTCGACCATCGAGGGGACCAGCTTGGAATCGGCCGAGTTCTGGATTTCGAAACTGCCGGGATCTTCGACCCCCAACTCGGACAGCTTGTCACGCACGGCCTGGGTGCGGCCGACGAGCACCGGCGTACCATAGCCGAATTCGCGGAACTGGATCGCCGCGCGCAGTACGACTTCTTCCTCGGCCTCGGCAAACACCACCCGCTTGGGGTTGTTCTTCACTTCGGCATAGACGCTGGTCAGCACCGAGGTGGTCGGGTTGAGCCGGCTCTTGAGCTGGTGCCGGTATTCCTCGAAATCCTCGATCGGCTTCTTGGCCACGCCGCTGTCCATCGCCGCGCGGGCGACGGCGGCGGAGACGACTTCCATCAGCCGCGGATCGAACGGCGCGGGGATAATGTAATCGCGCCCGAACTGCTGGTGCCGGCCATAAGCGGCGGCCACTTCTTCGGGCACCGAGCGGCGCGCGAGTTCGGCAATGGCGCGCGCGGCGGCAATCTTCATTTCCTCGTTGATCGCGGTAGCCTGCACATCGAGCGCGCCGCGGAAGATGAACGGGAAGCCGAGCACGTTGTTGACCTGATTCGGATAGTCCGAGCGCCCGGTGGCGACGATCGCATCGGGGCGAACCCGCTTGGCATCATCGGGGGTGATTTCCGGGTCCGGATTGGCCATCGCGAAAATGATCGGCTGGTCAGCCATCTTCTCAACCCATTCGGGCTTGAGCGCGCCCTTGGCTGACAGGCCGAGGAAGATGTCGGCCCCGTCCAGCGCCTCTTCCAAGGTCCGCGCATCGGTATCGGCCGCGTGCGCGCTCTTCCACTGGTCGACCTTGTCGCGGCCACGGTAGATAACGCCCGAACGATCGCACATGATCACGTTGTCGTTGGACACGCCGAGCGCCTTGATCAGGGCGGTGCAGGCAATGGCGGCGGCGCCGGCGCCGTTGACCACGACTTTCACGTCCTGCAGGTTTCGTCCCGTCAGGTGGCAGGCGTTGATCAGTCCGGCCGCCGTGATGATGGCCGTACCGTGCTGATCGTCGTGCATGACCGGGATATTCATCCGCTCGCGCAAGGCCTGTTCGATGATGAAGCATTCGGGCGCGGCGATGTCTTCGAGGTTGATGCCGCCGAACGTCGGCTCCATCAGCGCCACGGCTTCGATGAACTTGTCGGGGTCTTCGGTGTCGAGCTCGATATCGATCGAATCGACGTCGGCGAAGCGCTTGAACAACACCGCCTTGCCTTCCATCACCGGCTTGGCCGCAAGCGCCCCGAGGTTGCCCATGCCCAGGATCGCGGTGCCGTTGGTGATCACCGCTACGAGGTTGGCACGCGCGGTGTAGCGCGCGGCGTTGGCGGGATCGTCGGCAATCGCCTGCACCGGAACGGCAACGCCGGGCGAGTAAGCCAGGCTCAGGTCGCGCTGCGTTGCCATCGGCTTGGAGGCGATGATCTCGATCTTACCCGGACGGATCGTCTCGTGGTAAAACAGGGCTTCCCGGGCGTTGAAGCTATCGGTCTTCTCGTCGGCCAAGGCCATCCTCCGGGTCTGCTTATTACGGTTGCGCATGGCCCTACCGAAGCCGCCGCACCGGGGATAGCGAAAAGCGGACCGGGAGGCGCCTTGACCGCAGGCGCTGGCATGGCCACGCAGTGCGGCCATGAGCCTTGCCGAAGCCCGCGCCCTCGATGCCGCCGACCCGCTGAGCGGCTGGCGCGATCATTTCGTGCTGCCCGAAGGCGTGGCCTATCTCGACGGTAATTCGCTTGGCGCGCTGCCCGCCCGTTCCATTGCGCGGATCGAGCAAACGGTGCGCGACGAATGGGGACAAGGCCTCGTCCGCAGTTGGAACGACGCAGGCTGGATCGGCCTGCCGCGCCGCGTGGGCGATGCCATTGCCCCGTTGATCGGTGCCAGCCCTGGCGAAGTGATCGTGTGCGATTCGACCTCGGTGAACCTGTTCAAACTGGTCGCCGCCGCGCTGCTGATGCGGCCGGGCCGAAAGGTAGTGCTGAGCGAGCCGGGCAACTTCCCGACCGATCTCTACATGCTCGCTGGGCTGGAGTCGCAGGGACTGGCCGAGCGCAGGCTGGCTGAGGCGGGTGACATCGAGGCCGCGCTCGATGGCGACGTGGCGCTGCTGCTGCTGACCCACGTCCATTACAAGACCGGCGCGATGCATGACATGGCGCGCCTGACCCGTGCGGCTCACGATATGGGCGCGCTGGTGCTGTGGGACCTCTCGCACAGTGCCGGGGCGGTCACCGTCGACCTCAACGGCAGCGATGCCGATTTCGCGGTCGGCTGCGGCTACAAATACTTGAACGGCGGCCCCGGCGCGCCGTCGTTCGCCTTTGTGGCCAAGCGCCAGATCGGCGAACTGCGCCAGCCGCTGACCGGCTGGATGGGCCACGCCGCACCCTTCGCCTTCGTCGACGACTACCAGCCGGCCGGGGGAATCGAGAAACTCCTCACCGGCACCCCGCCGATCCTCAGCCTCGCCGCGCTGGAGGAAGGCGTCGCGCTGATCGCCGAGATCGGGATTGAGCCACTGGCCGCCAAGTCGCGCCGTCTGTCGGCGTTCCTCGCCGGCCAGATGGCCGAACACGTGCCCGAGCTCGTGTCGGCAAGTCCGGCCGACCCGAGGCACCGGGGCAGCCAGCTTTCATGGCAGCATCCTGCGGCCTACGCTTTGAGCCAGGCGCTCATCGCCCGCGGTGTGATCCCCGACTTCCGCGATCCCGACATCCTCCGCTTCGGCCTCGCCCCAGCTTACGTGCGGTTCGAAGATTGCTGGCGGGCGGTAAAGGACCTGCGCGCCGTATTCGATGCCCGCGAACACGAACGCCCCGAATACCGCCAGCGCGCAGCGGTAACCTGACCCCTACTCCTCCAGCTCGAGGTCCCAGTAGAGCCAGTCGCGCCAGGTTTCGTGGAGGTAGCCCGGCGGGAAACACTTGCCGTGTTGCTGCAATTGCCAGCTGGTCGGACGGATCGGGCGGACGAGCGGCTGCATGTGCGCCTGCTGCGGGGTGCGCCCGCCCTTCTTCATGTTGCACGGCGCGCAGGCGGTGAGGATGTTCTCCCACGTCGTCTTGCCGCCCAGCCGGCGCGGGATCACATGGTCGAACGTCAGGTGCTGCGGGCTGCCGCAATACTGGCAGGTGAACCGGTCGCGCAGGAACAGGTTGAACCGGGTGAACGCCGGAAACTCGCTGGTCCGGACATATTGCCTGAGCGCGATCACCGAGGGGATTTTCATGTCGAGCGAGGGCGAATGCACTTCGCGCTCGTAGGTCGCGACGATGTCCACCCGCTCGAGAAAAATCGCCTTGATCGCGGTCTGCCACGGCCACAGGCTGAGCGGGTAATAGGATAGCGGGGTGTAATCGGCGTTAAGCACCAGCGCCGGGCAGCTTTCCAGCTTCCGGAAAGGATCTTCTTCGGCGCCCCGGAAGTGCGCCGCACGGTCGATCAGTTCGGCCTTGAACACGTTGGATGTTCCTCCCTGATGCGTGCGAGGGGAGCATTTGCGAACTAAAGCGTCAAGCCTGTTACAAGCGGCGAATCCACAGCATTCTTGCCGATTCGCTGCAGGTCGAAGGGGGCATCCAAGGCATGATCGTGACCCGTTTCGCGCCGAGCCCGAACGGCCCGTTGCATCTCGGTCACGCCTTTTCGGCAATCGTCGCGCACGATCTGGCGCGGGCGGTGGGCGGCCGTTTCCTGCTGCGGATCGAGGATATCGACGGCGAACGCTCGCGGCCCGAACTGGCAGAGGCGTTTCGGCGCGACCTGGCCTGGCTCGGACTTGAGTGGGACGAAGTGGCGCCGGAATCTGCCCGCACGGCGTCATACGAAGCGGCATCATCAACACTGCGTGAAATGGGCCTGCTCTATCCGTGCACCTGCACGCGGGCCGAGATTGCCGAAGCGGCACTGGCGCAGGGGCCGGATGGGCCGATCTACCCCGGAACCTGCCGCGATGCGCAGCACACGCCTTCGAACGAAGCGGCGTGGCGGCTCGACGTAGCCGAAGCCATGCGCCGGACAGGGCCGCTGACGTGGTATGACGCGCTGGCGGGCGAGCAGGTCGCCAGGCCCGACTTGGGCGGGGATGTCGTGCTGGTCCGCAAGGACGCCGCCACGCCCGCCAGCTACCACCTTGCCGCGACGCTCGATGATGCCGCCGACGGGGTCACGCTGGTGACGCGCGGCGTGGACCTGTTTGCCGCGACGCATGTGCACCGGCTGCTGCAGGCGCTGCTCGGCCTGCCGGTGCCGAGCTGGCATCATCACCCGCTGCTGCTCGATGCCGAGGGGCGCAAGCTGGCCAAGCGCCGCGGCTCGCCCTCGCTCGCCGACTTGCGCATGGCGGGCGAGGACGGGCCCGCGCTGGCCAATGCCTTGCGCGCCGGGCGCTTGCCCGCTGGCATTACCGTCTCGGGCAGCTTAGAGGTCGCGCCATGAAGACATTCTTCGTCATCCTCCTCATCCTCGCCATGGTCGGCGTGGTCGTCTCGCTTGTGCGCGGGATCATCGCTTTCCTCCAATCGCACCGCGCCGATATCGACGAAGGCAGCGAGCGGCAGAAAGACATGCAGTTGCTCCAGAACCGGATGATGATGAACCGCATCAAGTTCCAGGCGCTGGCGATCTTGGTGGTGATCGTGCTGCTGGCATTCGCGGGTTCGGGCTCTTCCTGATCGCCTGATGGTCCGGCTCAACAGGATCTATACCCGCACCGGCGACGACGGCACCACCGGGCTGGTCGACGGCTCGCGCATCGCCAAGCACGCCCCGCGGATGGAAGCGGTAGGCGCGGTCGACGAAGCCAATTCGGTGCTCGGATGGGCGGTGCTGGCGCTGGGCGAGCCAGCGGACATCGTGCGCATCCAGAACGACCTGTTCGATCTCGGGGCTGACTTGGCTACGCCGGGCGACGACTTCGCGCCGTCCGACATGACCTTGCGCATCGTGCCCGAACAAGCCGTCTGGCTCGAACAGCGGATTGACGAAGCGAACGCGGCGCTCGAACCGCTGCGCAGCTTCATTCTTCCCGGCGGCAGCGAGGCTTCCGCGCGGCTGCATCTGGCGCGCACAGCGGCGCGCAAGGCGGAGCGGGCGATGACCGCGATGGCCGAGCACGAACCGGTCAATCCCGCCGCGCTGGCCTACATCAACCGCCTGTCGGATTACCTGTTCGTGCTCGCCCGGGCGGTCAACGCCGACGGGGCAGGCGATGTGCTGTGGCAGCCCGGGGCGAACCGATGACCGAGACCATCGGCATTATCGGCGCGGGCCAGATGGGCGCGGGCATTGCCCAAGTCGTGGCCCTGTCCGGGCGCGCAATCATCCTGGCCGATCGCGACCTGGCGATTGCAGAACAAGCCCGCGACGGCCTTGGCAAGCGGTTCGCCCGGCTGGTCGAGAAGGCAACGCTGACACAAGCCGAGGCCGACGCTGCGCTGGCGCGGATTAGCCCATCCGCCGATTATGCCCCGATGGCCGAGGCCGCCTTCATCATCGAGGCGGCGACCGAGCGCGAAGACATCAAGCAGGCGATCTTCGAAGCGGCCGGCAAAGTGCTCGGGCCCGGCGCCATCCTCGCCAGCAACACCAGCTCGATCCCGATTACCCGGATGGCGGCAGGAACCACCGATCCGGCGCGGTTCATCGGGTTGCACTTCTTCAACCCGGTGCCGCTGATGGCGCTGGTCGAAGTCATCCCGGGCCTCGCCACTTCGCCCACTACCATCGAGCGGACACGCGCCTTTGCCGAGAGCCTGGGCAAGGACGTCGTGCTCAGCGGCGACGAGCCGGGCTTCGTGGTCAACCGGATACTGCTGCCGATGATCAACGAAGCAGTCTTCGTGCTGGCAGGCGGAACGGCCTCGGTGGCGGACATCGACAAAGGTTGCCGGCTGGGGCTCAACCACCCGATGGGGCCGCTGCAACTGGCCGACTTCATCGGACTCGATACCTGCCTCGAAATCATGCGAGTGCTGAGCGCCGGGACCGGTGATCCGAAGTACCGCCCTTCTCCCCTGCTGACGAAATACGTCGATGCCGGGTGGCTTGGGCACAAGAGCGGCAAGGGGTTTTACGATTATTCGGGCGCGGAGCCGGTTGCCAGCCGCTGAGGCGAATCCCGGCGGGAACGGGCAAGGCCCGCAGGCGGTTATGGGGCGAAGGAGTTTTCGCCATGACCGACAAGCCGCAAGATAACGACCCCGCCGAACGCGCGCCCGAAGCGCACAATTCCGAGCAGGACGACGAACAGTCGCAGGCGCAGGAAGTGGCTGACGAGGCGCGCTCCCGGGGCGCCGAGGGCAGTCCGCTCGACAGCACCAAGGCAAAGGGCGGCGATGATGGCGATTCGACGCAGGACCTGATCGACCACATGCGCGATATGGAACAGTCTGGCCGGATCGACATGGGCGCCTATCGCGGCGAGCCCAACCTCGACGACGACGACGACAAGTACGGTGAAGGCCACGCCGAGGACGATTGAGCGCCTTAGGCGTTAACTTGCCAGGCTGCCGTCGTTCAGCACCCAGAGGCCTGCAATAAGCAGGGCCGATCCTGCCGCCACCGCCCACGATATCCAGCGGATGTTGGGCGTGTCGGGTGCGGATACAGCATGGGTGTGAAGTTTATCGAAGGCACGGCAAGTCCGGCGCTGCGAGCCGATCGCAAAGATAGCCCCGAAGGCGATGAATGCCGTGCCAATGGCCTTGGCCAACCAGGGCGGGTCGAACGCGCCGAACAGGGCGCGGAAAGCGATGCCGATACCGATGGCAGCAAAGGCCGTGCGCATCCAGCCGGCATAGGTTCGCTCGACCGCCAGAATCGTGGGATCTTCGGCCCAATCGGTGCGGCTTTCCGCCCACCGGGTACTCCGGTCCGGCTGGTCATCCGCCTCAGGGTTGTCGCGTGCCATGCATTCCTAACGCTGCAAGGGGCCGGAAAGTTCATTCGTTCGCGTCGCGCTTGAGGTTGTAAAGCAGTTCGAGCGCCTCCTTTGGGGTCAGCGAATCGACATCGAGAGCCTGCAATTTCTCGCGTAGCGCATCGCCTTTCTCAGCCGGAGCCTGCGCTGCCGCGGCGAATAGCGGCAGGTCGCCGAGGCCAGCCGCCAGCCCGCCGGTTTCAGCGCGGCCTTTCTCCAGCTTGTCGAGCACCGACTTGGCGCGCGCCACGACGTCTTTGGGCACCCCGGCCAGCTTGGCCACCGCGAGGCCGTAGCTGCGATCGGCGGCGCCTTGGGCAACCTCGTGCAGCAGCACCAGGTCGCCCTTCCATTCCTTGGCCCGGACGTGGTGCAGCGACAATGCCGGGCAGGTTTCCGCCAGCCGCGCCAGTTCGTGGTAATGGGTGGCGAACAGGCAGCGGCAGCGGTTGGTCTCGTGGATCGCCTCGGCCACCGCCCAGGCCAGCGCCAGGCCATCGTATGTCGAGGTGCCGCGCCCGACCTCGTCGAGAATAACGAAACTGCGCGGCGTCGCCTGCGCGAGGATTGCGGCGGTTTCGACCATTTCGACCATGAAAGTTGAGCGTCCCCGCGCCAGGTTGTCGGCCGCGCCGACCCGGCTGAACAGGCGGTCAACTAAGCCCACGGTGGCGCGGGTTGCGGGGACGAAACCACCCGCCTGTGCCATGAGCACGATCAGCGCGTTCTGGCGCAGGAAGGTCGATTTGCCGCCCATGTTGGGGCCGCCGACCAACCACAGGCGGTCCTCTGTGCCGAGCGTGCAGTCGTTGGCCACGAAGCGTTCGCCAGCGCGGGAGAGCGCGGCTTCGACCACCGGGTGACGGCCGCCTTCAACCTCGAGACAAGGCTGTTCGACAATTTCGGGACGGCTCCAGCCCCCTTCCGCCGCGCGCTCGGCCTGCCCCGCGGCAACGTCGATCCGGGCGAGCGCGGCGGCGGTGGCGGCAATCGGGTCCTTTGCCGCCGCAACTTCGCCCACCAGCGTCTCGAAGTGCGCTTCCTCCGCTGCCAGCGCGTGTCCGCCGGACTCGGCAATGCGGCTCGCCTCTTGGTGCAGGACGAGCGAATTGAAGCGCACCGCGCCGGCCATGGTCTGGCGATGGGTAAAGCCGCTGTCGGGCGCCATCAGCGCGTCGGCGTGCCTGGCCGGGACCTCGATGAAATAACCGAGCACGCCGTTGTGGCGGATCTTGAGCGCGGCAATCGCGGTTTCGTCGCGGTAGCGCGCTTCGAGCGCCGCAATCGCCCGGCGGGCATTGCCCGACACCAGCCGCAGTTCGTCGAGCGCGGCGTCGTACCCTTCGGCGATGAACCCGCCCGAGCTGCGTTCGGTCGGCGGGGTGACAACCAGCGCGCGCGACAGCCAGTCGGTCAGCCCGCCGTGTCCGGTGAGATGGGGGAGCAAGGCCTGCAACAGCGTTGGGGGGTCAGCCCTGGCCTGCAAAAGATCGTGGACCCGGCGCGCTTCGCCCAGGCCATCGCGCACTTGCCCCAAATCGCGCGGGCTGCCGCGTCCGGCGACGATACGGCCAAGCGCGCGGCCGATATCGGGCAAGGCCCGCAGCGCATCACGCAGATCGCCGCGCAGCAGCGGATCGTCGTGGAGCCACTGGACGAGGTTGAGCCGCGCTTCGATTTCGGGCCGGGTTGCCAGCGGTGCGGCCAGATCTTCGGCCAGTTGCCGCGCGCCGGCGCCGGTGACGCAGCGATCGACCGAGGCCAGCAGGCTCCCTGCCCGGCCGCCCGATTGCGCCTCGACTATCTCGAGACTGGCCCGGGTCGCCTCGTCCATCGCCAGGGTGCTGTTGGCGGCCCGCGCGACCGGCGGCAGGAGCAGCGGCAGCGTTCCCCGACCCACGTGGTCGAGATAGGCCATCAGCCCGCCCGCAGCGGCGAGCATCGGGCGGGTGAACTGGCCAAACCCGTCGAGCGTGGCGACGCCGTGGGCGGCGGTGAGGCGGGCTTCGCCGTTCTCGCTGGCGAACTCGCGTGCCGGTCGGCTGATCGCACCTTCCGGTGCGGCGGGCCATGTGTCCGGCGCGACCAGCTCGCTCGCGCCGAGCCGCGCCAGCGCCGCGCCGACTTGGGCCGCCGGACATTCCTCGAGTTCCATCCGCCCGGTCGAAATGTCGCACGCGGCCACGCCGCAAGTCCCGCGCACTTCGCACATCGCTGCGAGCACGTTGGCGCGGCGCGGTTCGAGCAGCGCTTCTTCGGTCAGCGTGCCGGCGGTGACAAAGCGGACGATGGCGCGCGCCACCAGTGTCTTTGAGCCGCCGCGCTTCCTGGCGTCCTCCGGGCTCTCGACCTGCTCGGCGATGGCCACCCGGCACCCCGCCTTGATCAGCCGGGCGAGATAGCCTTCGGCGGCGTGGACCGGCACGCCGCACATCGGGATCGGCGCGCCGGCATGTTCGCCGCGGCTGGTGAGAGCAATGTCGAGCACTGCGCTGGCGGTCCTGGCATCGTCGAAAAACAGCTCGAAGAAATCGCCCATGCGGTAGAACAGCAAGCAATCGCCCGCCTCGCGCTTGAGCGCCAGGTACTGGACCATCATCGGGGTTGTCGCGGACGCCTCGGCCATACCCTGCGGCGATTAGCCGACCGGGCGCACCGGGTCATCGCTGGCGCGCGATTTGCTGCGGAATAACCATTTTGGCACATTGATGCTTGACATCGCGCCGCTATTTGGTTAGTTTTGCCGAAGCTGGCCGGACTGGGCGAATCGCCGATTGTGTGATCGGCGGCCTATTGCTCGATTAAAGCCCTATTGCTCGATCAGCGGGTGGTGCTTGTCGAGATGGCGGCGGACGATTTTCAGGTTGCGGGTGTTTGACCGGAACAGGAAGTCGAACAGGTCGCCCGCCACCGGAATCGCGCCCACTGCGCAGTCGAAGGCCACGTTGCCGGCCATCCGCCACAGCTTCCACTTGGGCAGGCCAAGGTTGCGCGCTTCCCACACGATGTAGGCGCCCATCGCCGCGGTCACCAGGTCGCCCACCACCGGGACCAGCCCGACAATCGCATCGAGCCCGATGGGGCGGTTGATACCGGGAATCACGAACGCGCGCTCGAGCAGTTCTTCGAGCGCTTCGATCCGCATCCGCACCGCGGCCGGATCGGTACCCACGGGCAGGCCCATGGGGCGTAGTCGCTGCGGCTGGTTCATGTCGCGGCTCCTTTCGTCCGTCATCTGGGTATCGTGGCAAGCGGCGGCAAGGGATGGAACGCCCACGGATTGGGTGCGAAGCCTTCGACTGTGCCGCGCACCAGCGAAAAGCGCAGCGGCGAACCAAACGGGATGAAGACATTGTCCTGCGTCAGCGCAGCCTCTGCCCGCGACAAGGCAGCGGCGCGTTCCTCCAGGCTGGCTTGCCCAGCCGCTTCATCGACCAGGATGTCAGCTTCGGGCGTGCACAGGCCGCCACGCAGCGTGCAGTTGAACTGGTTGAGGAACCAGCGCGAATCGGCGTAGCGGGCCACCCGGTCGATCAGTTCGAGATCCGCCGCACGCACATTGGGCGCACGTTCGAGCACAATCCCGATCGCGGCAAGCTGCACGGCAAGCTGGCGAAATACCATATCAAGACCGGGCGACCGCTCGATCGCCAGCGACAAGCGTGCCGGGTTGCCGCCATGAGCCCGGCGCCAGGCCGCGACCCGTCTGGCCGCTACCGAGCGCAACTGGGCCGTCGAAGTGCCGCTCCAGCGCTCGGCAACGAGCCCTGATTCGTCTGGCAGTGCGGGGGCGACGACGCGCGTTGTCGGCGTCCAGCCGCTGATGTTGAACGGGGCCAGCAAGGCCGGGCGGTCGATCGCCATGGCCAGCGCCTCGCGCCCGAGCGCACTGGCCAGGATCCCGGTCGGCCGCCGCACCTGCAGGCCAAACAGGCCGATCGCCGGTTCGAGCTGGATCGTGCCGCGCGACAAGGGGCCCACATCAACCAGTGGCAGCGAGCCGATGGTGCCGCCCAGCACCAGGTCCACGCTGCCATCGTCGAACAACGCCACCGCAGCCCGCGCGCTCGCCGCGCGCAAGTCGATCTCGCGCACATAGCGCTGCCAGTCCTCGGCTTCGGGAATGCCCCGCGCCGACGGGGGCTTCATCGCCAGCCGGGCGCTGGCCCCGTCGCGTTCGAGCTGCATGTCGCCGCTGCCATCGCTTTTGTCGTCCGCCCGCTTGAGCGCCAGTTCCGGCTGGGCGAGCAGTTGGAGCAGCATCGGCACCGGGTTCGACAGGCGTATCTCGACCACCCTGCCGGCCATCGCCCGCACTTCGGAGATGGGCTGCAGGTCGAGCCCGAGCGACGTGCCCTTGAGCTGGCGCATCGCCGCGACCAGCGCGGTGCGGGCGCTTTCGGCGGTCAGTTCGCGGCCATCGGGCCAGGTTCCGTCGCGTAGCCGGAAAATGAAGCTCATGCCGTCGTCGGTCACGATCCAGCGATCGGCCAGCGCGGGAATCACATCGCCTTGCGAATTGAGGGCGACGAGGCCGGCATCGGTCGCCGCGCGGACATGCTGGGCCCCGGCTGAAAGCCGCACGCCTTTGCCATACAGGCTGTCGGGGGAATCGATGAAGACGACTTTGAGCGCGCCATCGTTGCCGCGGCCGCAAGCGGCCAACGCCAGTAACATCAGCAGGGGAAGGACGAACCGGGCCCGCTCCATCCGCCACGCCTAGGCGCGCGGCGAATTGCGTTCAACCGCGCTTGTAAAGGGTTACAGTTTGCGCAGGCGCGGCCGGCCCGCCGGCAGGACCTTGGCCAAGGTATGCTTGGGGATTTCATAAGCCGGCGCGCTATCGTCGGCCGGTTCGCGCACCACGGCGGGGTCGATCTCGGCCAGGAAGGCAATCCCGAAGCGGTTATCCTGCTTCCACGCCACCGAGCCTTCGATCCAGCCGATATTGCGCAGCTCGATCGAGACCAGCGAGCCGCGGGCGACCTTGGCATCGCCTTCCGCCATCATCCCGCGGGGCGAAAGGTTACGCACCCTCACGCGCACGGCACTATCCTGCCCTACGACCCTGACCTGGGCGAGAAGGAAGAGACTTTCTCGGTTAACCTGGCGAGTATCAACGTTGGCCATCATGCGAAGCATTCGTGTTCCTGCTCTTGCCCCGTCACGGTGCATCGGCGCGAGGGCCCGCCGGTTGGCAAGGCCCGTGTCTAGCGACGCGCCCGCTATCGCGGGTTTTTGCTGAACTAGGGTTAAAGCGAGCGGCCGAATTGCAACCTGTCCCAGATCGGGTCAGTCGTCGCGCGAAACCTTCTCGCGCCGCTCGTGAGCCTGCTGCGACTCGACGGTCATTGTGGCGATCGGACGGGCAATCAAGCGATTGATTCCAATCGGCTCGCCGGATACTTCGCACCAGCCATATTCGCCCTCGTCGATGCGGCGCACCGCAGCGTCGATCTTGGCAATCAGCTTGCGTTGCCGGTCGCGGGTGCGCAATTCGATGCCCCAGTCGGTCTCGCTCGAGGCGCGGTCGTTAAGATCCGGCTCGCGAATCGGGCCGTCCTGCAGCGACTGCAGGGTATTTTCGGCGGCGCTCAGAATCGACTTCTTCCACTCGAGCAGGAGCACGCGGAAGTAGTTGAGCTGCTGCGCTGACATGTAGTCATCCTGATCGGACGGCGCGTAATCCCGATCCAGTGCACGCTTCGCCTTGGCAAGAATATCGATGTCGTCATTCGAGACGGACGCCATGCACGCACTCCGCAATCTGGCGGCTTCCGGCACTGGACCGGTCAACCGTGGCAGCGACCGGTCCTTCCGGACCCGCCGAGTTGGCGCGGCCTATAGGGGCAGGCCAAATCCCGCACAAGCCGCAATAGGCCAATAGCCCGCGCGGATTAAGCGTGGCCTAACAGACGCATATTTGTCTCGGAAGGCGGGCGCGTTAACCAATTGGTCCGCGCGTTAACCATTTGTTGACCGCGATCGTCAAACATCGCCGTCAGGAAAGCCGCGGTGGGGACCGGGGCATCAACGAAGGTAGGGGCGAGGGTCCCTGGGGGAACAAGATCATGGAATTGATCAAGATCGAGCAGTTCGCAAAAATCCGGCCGGCCGATTCGACGGTTGCCGACTTGCAGATGGCGCGTTGGCTGGCTGCCGCCGCAGCCGGTGAGATCGACGCGTATTACGATCTCGGCATTGCCTTTTCCACCGGAACGCACGGCGTCGCCTCCGACCTGATCGAAGCGCACATGTGGTTCAACCTTGCCGCCGCCGCCAACCACGAAGACGCCGCCCTGTGCCGCGCCGACGTGTCGGACGACATGACCGCGCGCGAAATCGCCGAAGCCCAGCGCCGCGCGCGCCAGTGGCTCGCCGCCGGTAGCCGCCGCGCCGCCTAGCCTTTCCTGAACGGGGTCCGCTCGCCCAGGTAGAGCTGGTCCTGCCCCACGCCTTCGCGTTCGCGCTCGAGGAAGTCTGCCACCGCCGCGCGAAAGCCGGGATCGGCGATGTAGTGCATCGACCAGGTCCGCACCGGCTCATACCCGCGAGCGAGTTTGTGACCGCCCTGCGCGCCCGCCTCGACCCGGCTGAGCCCAAGCGCGATCGCCGCATCGATCGCCTGATAATAACACAGCTCGAAATGCAGGAACGGCTTGTCCACCTGGCAGCCCCAGTAGCGGCCATAGAGCGCTTCAGCGCCGATGAAATTGAGCGCGCCGGCAATCGCCCGGCCGTGTTCGAATGCCAGCACCAGCAGGATCTGCTCGCCCATTCGCTCGCCCAGCAGGTCGAACGCCGCGCGGGTGAGATACGGGCTGCCCCATTTGCGCGCGCCGGTATCCTGATAAAACAACCAGAACGCGTCCCAATGCTCGGGGCGGATCTCGGCGCCGCAGAACGCACGGATTTCGACCCCATCCTGCGCCGCCTCGCGCTCCTTGCGGATCGCCTTGCGTTTGCGTGAGGATAGCGCGCCAAGGAAATCCTCGAAGCTGGCGTAGCCGCGATTGAACCAGTGGAACTGGATGTCGCTGCGCGCGAGCCAGCCGGCCGCCTCGAACAGTGGGATCTGGGCAGGCTCCAGGAAAGTCGCGTGGGCGGAGGAGAATCCGTGGCGTCGGCACAGGTTTTCTGCCGCGCGCAGCAGGGGCGGGGCATAAGCCTCGTCCGCCACAAGGATCCGCGGCCCGGTGGCGGGGGTGAACGGGGCGGCTATCTGCAGCTTGGGATAGTATTGCCCGCCGGCACGGTGCCAGGCATCGCCCCAGGCATGGTCGAACACGTATTCGCCCTGGCTGTGGCTCTTGGCATAGGTGGGAAGCGCGCCGAGCAGTCCGCCCACGGCATCCTCGATCACCAGCGGCGCCGGGGTCCAGCCGGTACCGGGGCCGACGCTTACCGAATCTTCCAGCGCGGACAGGAAGGCGTGGCGCATGAACGGATTGCCCGGGCCTGCCAGCGCGTCCCATTGTGCCGCTGGCAAGGCCCCCACCGAAGGAGCGACTCGTACTGTAAGATCGCCGTCCGCCATTCGCGCCAAGTTAGGGTTTCGCAGCGGCGGTTGCGACCCCTTCCGCTTCGACAATATAGCCATCGGCCCGGCGCAGCGCGCGCTCGACCTGGAAAGCGGAGCGCACGGTCCAGGTCAGCAGCGGCAAACCGCGACGGCGCTGGGCATTGGCAAAGGCACTGCGCAAATCGCTCACGTCATAGGCGAGGAAATCGGGCCGGGCCTGCCACAGCGCGCGTTGCCGGCCGATCTTGCTGCGCCAGCCGCGGCCACCGGATTCGGTGACCACCAACCCGCGCACCGTTTCGCGCGAATGGCGGGCGAACCAGCGGCTGACCCGGGGATCGAAGCTCATCACCGCGTGATCGCCCTGATACCCCGCCAGCGCCTCGGCCACCGCGCTGCACAGCGGAGGCGCCGCCCCGTCGCCGAATGACTTGAGTTCGATCAGCAGCGGTGCACGGCCGGCGATTTGGTGCAACAGGTCAGCCAGCGCCGGAATTGTCTCGCCAGAAAGGCCGAGCGCAATTTGCTTCAGGTCGGCGGCGGTACGGTCAGCGACCGGCCCGCGTGCACTCGTCAGCCGGTCGAGCGCGCGGTCATGGAACACCATCGCCATGCCGTCAGAACTGAGCTGGACGTCGCATTCGATGCCCAGCCCCGCCGCGATCGCCCGGGCAAACGCGCCGGGCGAATTTTCGACCACCGCATCGCCGTGCAGGCCCCGATGGGCGTAGGTTACCCCGCGTAGCCACGCCACCCGCGCCTTGGTGGGCGCGGGTGCGAGCAGCCAGTCAAGCGGCGCTAATCTCAACGATTGCATCCACTTCGACCGCGGCGCCAAGCGGCAGTACGGGCACGCCAACGGCGCTGCGGGCATGCTTGCCGGACTCGCCAAATACCTCGGCCATCAGTTCGGACGCGCCGTTGGCAACCTTGGGCTGGTCGGTGAAAATCGCCGTCGAATTGACGAACGCGCCGAGCTTGACGATCCGCGTCACCCGGTCGAGCGAACCGAGCGCGGCCTTGAGCTGGGCCAGGATCATCAGCCCGCAGGCACGTGCCGCGGCCGTGCCCTGGTCGAGCGAGACGTCTTCGCCCAGCCGCCCGGTAACCAGTTGCCCGGCGATGAAAGGGAGCTGGCCCGAAACATGGGCGAGATTGCCGGTCACGACCACCGGGACATAGGCCGCAACGGGCGCGGCGGCGGCGGGAAGGTCGATGCCGAGTTCGGCAAGGCGTTGTTCAATGCTCATGGCTGGTTCCCATGCAACCTTTCGCGCAACCAGGGCAAGGCTTCCGCCCATGTGTCGATCCGCGCATCGGCGTGTCCTGCTGCAAATGCACAGGGGATATGCTGCGCAATATCGGGCTCGCCGCAGAAGTGCAGCCGGGCAATGCCGGGCACCACGTCGAGCGCCGAGGCATGGTGGTGGGCAAGATCGTCGATGAACACCGCGCGGCTGGGCGCATAGCTTTCGACAATCCGCCGCAGCGCTTCGCCCTTGGGACCCTGGTTGGTGAATACCGGCACATCGATCCCGTGGTCGAGCAGCTGGCGGGTGCGGCTTTGCTGGTAGTGATCGGCAAGGTTGGTCAGCACCACCACGTCGGCATCACGGCGCAGTTCCGCCAGCGCGGCCGCGGCGCCTTCGATCTGCGTCTGGCGGGCCATCTCGGTATCGAAGAACAGCGTCAGGTAACGCCACTTGTCCTCGTCGCCCAGCGGATCACCGCCATCGCGGCGCCTGAACGCCTGCAGGAAGGGATTGCCCGACAGGGCGAAGTCGATCCCATGCTCTTCGCCGAGCCAGTGCTGGAAGTGCCGCACCATCAGCAGCAGCACTTCGTCGCAGTCGGTCACCACCAGCGGCCGGGTCATAATCGGTCCTGCAATGCCGCGAGCCGCGCCGGCGACATTTCGAGCGCGGCGGCGGCGGCGACCAGGTCGGGCTCATGGGCGCACAGAAACGCGATCACCGCGCGGTGAGTCGACGGCTGGTCGAGCACCTTGCGCAGCCCCTCCGGAGTTAGCCCGGTGAGATCGAGAAAGCGCTGCGCCCGTTGCTCATCCGACACGATCCAACCCAGCGCCCTGAGGGAAACGGCCGCCGCATCGGTCATCGAATCTTCATTTTCGTATTGAATTGTCAGAGACCTGTTTAGCCGTTAGGTTGTGGATAACCTCCCGGGGGCACGGGAGATTTGGGGGCGCAATGACCAAACGAATCCTCGTTGTCGAGGACAACGATCTCAACCGAAAGCTGTTTTGCGACGTTTTGCAAGCCGGCGGCTTCGCCGTTGAACCGGTAGCTGACGGAAACCTGGCGATCGAGAAAGCGCGCAGCTTTTTCCCCAATCTGGTGGTGATGGACATCCAGTTGCAGGATGTCTCCGGGCTCGACCTGATCGCCACCCTCAAGCAGGACGCCGCGTTGTGCGAAGTGCCGGTGCTGGCCGTCACCGCCTATGCCGGCAAGGGTGACGAACAGCGCATTCGCGATGTCGGGGCCGAAGGTTACCTTGCCAAACCGGTTTCGATCGGGCCGTTCATGGCCGCGGTGAAAGGCCTGGTCGGCCCCTAACCGACGCTCAATACGTCAGTGCCAGCTCGACCGCAAAAGCGGTCAGCGTCACCACCAACCCGACAAGCAACAGCCGGTAGGCGTACGACAAGTAGCGGAACTTGCGCTTCTGCAGCACCACGCCGTTCTGGAAAATGTCGCGCAGCATCAGTCGGAACACGTCTTCGTCGGTGGTCAGGTCGCTGAGCACATCGTCTGCCCATTCCTTTTCGTCGCGCGTGTGGAAGTGGCCAAAGAACAGCTTGTTCTGCGCCCCTTCGCTGCCTTTGGGGGGCGCGCCGATCGACGGCATCACGGCCATCACCGCACACAGCGAGCTGAGAAACGCAAACCCGGCCAGGACCCAGAATGCCCACGGCAGGGTGCCGCTGAGCGAACGCCCGAGCGTGACCGAAAACACCAGCAACGTCGCCCCCATCAGGATCGAGGCCTTCTGGTCGGCCATGCGCGACAAGTGCAAGGTGTTGTTCTGCACCGTGCGCAGCGCGTGGATCGCGTGCACCGAATATTTGCGTTCGCTAGGCTGGCTGACCGACGTGTCGGCCGCTGCTACCGGATCGACCATGGCACCCCCACTCCGGCGCCCACGGCGCCCCGCATTCGGCTTGCCATCGGGGCCCGCGCTTGACAAGCATGCCGGTGACGCGCTTTCCCCCGCCAGAGACGGCAGCCCGCGCGTGGCCTGCCCCAAGGATCGGAAACTCCCATGACCCGCGATGACGTCGACAGCCGCATCCGCACGCTGATCGAACCGTTCAACAAAAAGCACACCGAGATTGCCGACAGCACCACGTTTGCCGGCGACCTCGAGTTCGACAGCTTGACGGTGATGGATTTCGTGGCCGCGATCGAGGACGAATTCGACATCATCATCAGCATGAACCAGCAGGCCGGAATCGAAACCTACGGCGACCTGGTCGACGCCGTGTGCGAGCTGACGAAGGCGTAGGCGGACGATGAGCGAAGGTATCAGCCAGTCCGACCAGCCCGCCGTGCTGGAGGGTGCGAGCACGGACCTGTTTTCCAAGTTCGACGCGATCATCCACACCCGCGAGACCTTGCTCGCCAGCGGGGTGGAAGATCCCTTCAGCCTGGTGATGGAAAAAGTGCTCAGCCCCACCCGGGCGGTGTGCAACGGGCGCGAAACGATCCTGCTCGGCACCTACAACTACATGGGCATGACGTTTGACCCCGATGTGATCGAGGCGGGCAAGCAGGCGCTCGACAATTTCGGCGCCGGGACCACCGGCAGCCGCGTGCTCAACGGTACCTACCAGGGCCACAAGGAGTGCGAGCAGGCGCTGCGCGAATTTTATGCGATGGACCACGCGATGGTGTTCTCGACCGGCTACCAGGCCAACCTCGGGATCATCAGCACCATTGCCGGCAAGGGCGATTACATCGTCCTCGACATCGATAGCCACGCCAGCATCTGGGACGGCTGCGCGCTGGGCAATGCCGAAGTGGTCCCGTTCAAGCACAACGATATCGAGGCGATGGACAAGCGGCTCGGCCGGATTCCCGATGGGGCCGGCAAGCTGGTCATCCTCGAAGGCGTCTATTCGATGCTGGGCGACATCGCCCCGCTGTCCGAGATGGTCGCGGTGGCCAAGAAGCACGGCGCGATGGTGCTGGTGGACGAAGCGCATTCGATGGGCTTCATCGGCGAACACGGGCGCGGCGTGGCCGAAGACCAGGGCGTGCTCGACCAGGTCGATTTCGTGATCGGGACGTTCTCGAAGTCGGTTGGCACCGTCGGCGGGTTTTGCGTTTCCAACCATCCCAAGTTCGAAATCATGCGGCTGGTGTGCCGCCCGTATGTGTTCACCGCCAGCCTGCCGCCCAGCGTGGTCGCCACCGCCGCCACCAGCATTCGCAAGCTGATGCACGGTTCGAACAAGCGGGCGCACTTGTGGGAAAATTCCAAGCGGTTGCACGCCGGGCTGACCGGGCTTGGTTTCACGCTCGGCACCAAGGAGCCACAAAGCGCGATCGTGGCGGTGATCATGCCCGACCTCGAACACGGCGCGGGGATGTGGGAGGCGCTGCTGCACGAAGGGCTTTACGTGAATCTGGCCCGCCCACCGGCAACGCCCGCCAACATGACCCTGCTGCGCTGCTCGCTGTGCGCCGAACATACTGCCGAAGAAGTCGAGACCATCCTCGGCATGTTCGAACGCGCCGGCAAAGCCATCGGAATTATCTAGGGCGAGCGCCAGCGGCGCTGGGGGAATGACGATGCGGATTTTTGCCTGGGCGCTGCTGGGACTTTCCGCCTTTGCGCTGCCCGCCCCGGCCGCCGCGCAAGATCATCCGATGCCAGCCGATCACGTGATGCCGATGCCGGCGGCCGCGCCCGCCGACAGCGCGGCCGAGCATGCCGCGATGCATGTCCATGACGATACGCTGGTCCCGCCAACGCCCACCTTGCTCGAAGGCTACGGCGTCGGCGGGTTTGCGGTCACCACGCAGGTGCCACAGGCGCAGGCATTCTTCGCCAATGGGATGGAACTGGGCGCGGCCTTTGCCCACAGCGCGGCGGTGGCGGCGATGGAAGAAGCCGTGCGGCTCGATCCCACTTGCGCGATGTGCAAGTGGGGGCAGGCGCTGGTGGCCGGCCCGACGATCAACTACGGCAAGGACAAGGCCGCGCGCCGCCCACTGCTGAGCCTCGCTCGCGCCGCGCAGCATGAGGCGCGCGATAACGGCACCGAACGTGAGCAGGCGCTGACAGGTGCGCTGGTGCAGCGATACCGCCGCGGCAACGAGACCCGCCGCGACACCGCTTATGCCCGCGCCATGCAGGCGGTGCAGGCGCGCTGGCCGCTCGATAACGAGATCGCCGTGCTCGCCGCCGACGCGATGATGGTCGATTCGTTCAACGGCTTCCAGACCGACGCGGGCTTCGACGAGGTCGAGCTCGGCCGCGCGGCAACGCTGCTCGAAGCCGTGCTGGCGCGCGACCCCAATCACACCCCGGCGATGCATTTCTACATCCACGCCAGCGAAGTGCTCGGCCGGCCGGAGCAGGCCGAGCCCTACGCCGACCGCATAGAGTCGCTCGCCCCGCGTGCCAGCCATCTGGTGCACATGCCCTCGCACACCTGGTACTGGCTCGGCCGCTATGAAGAGGCGGCGCGCACCAACTGGCGGGCGGTCGAGATCGGCAAGGCAAACGCCGCGCGGCTCGGCCTGCCCGAGCCTGACGGGGTGTGGGGCCTGCCCTATCACATGCATAATGTGCTCTACGGCCTCGGCGGCGCGCTGATGGCGGGTGACGCCGAAGTCGGGCTGGCGCTCGGGCGGCCGCTGGTCGAACGGGCGGCGATGCGCGAGGGCGACGGGGCGACCAACCAGTTGATGGGGGCGCTCGGCTACGAAGCGATTGCGCGGTTCGACCCGGCCGGCGTGGCTGCGCTGCCCGAACCGAAACTGCCCTACCTCAAGGCCGCGTGGCATTATGCCCGCGGCGAAGCGGCCGCCGCCGCGGGCGATGCCGACGCCGTCCGCGCCGAGATGGAACTGATCCCCGAACGCATCGCCGAACACCCTGACGCGCAATGGTCGAAAGCGCCCGAGGCCATGCTCGGCATCACGCGCGGCATTCTCGCCGGGCGTGCGGCCATGCTGCAGGGCGATCCGCGCGCCGCCGCCGAGGCGTTGCGCCGCGCGGCCGAGCTCGAGGAGACGCCCGAGTTCAACGATTTCACCGACCCGCCCGCGTTCTGGTACCCGGTCCGCCGCGATGTTGCCGCCGCGCTGCTGGCAGCGGGCGATTCCGAAGGCGCACGCGAGGCAGCCGAGGCCTCGCTCAAGCTGCGGATGAAAGACCCGGTCGCCGAAGCGCTGCTGGCGCGGATCGGGCAGGCGAG
>JBDSDZ010000076.1:0-3072 GCA_039920345.1 Croceibacterium sp. | reverse complement strand
TGGGCGTGATGGGTTTCCACTCGTTCCTGCAGATGAAGGGTATCGGCTTTGAAAGCCCGATGGCCAAAGTCTGGAACCTGAAGATGTTCAAGCACATCTCGGCCGGCGCGAACGAGGCCTCGATGGTCCTGGCGCAGGAACGCGGGCCGTGCCCCGATGCCGCCGAACAGGGAGCGATGGAGCGGTTCAGCTGCAAGATGGCGATTGCGCCGACCGCTTCGATTTCGATCATCTGCGGCGGCACCAGCGCGTGCATCGAACCGATCCCGGCCAACATCTACACCCACAAGACGCTGTCGGGCAGTTTCTCGATCAAGAATCCGTATCTGGAAAAGCTGCTGCAAGCGAAGTCGAAGGATTCCGCCAACGTGTGGAATTCGATCCTCGAGAAAGGCGGCTCGGTCCAGCACCTCGATTTCCTGAGCGTGGAAGAAAAAGCCGCCTACAAGACCAGCTTCGAAATCGATCAGCGCTGGCTGCTCGAATTCGCCGCCGATCGCGCGCCCTATATCGACCAGGCGCAGAGCCTGAACCTGTTCATCCCGGCCGATGTCGACAAGTGGGACCTGATGATGCTGCACTTCCAGGCATGGGAGAAGGGCATCAAGTCGCTTTACTACCTGCGCTCAAAAAGCGTCCAGCGTGCCGGTTTCGCCGGCGGGGTCGAGGCGGACAACACGCCCGATCCGGCCAAGTTCGAACTTGCCAGCCCGACCGACTACGAGGAATGCCTCGCCTGCCAGTGATTGTGGTCCGGCCTTGCGCGGCGCCATGATACACTTTGGTTCGAGCTTGAGATGCCGATCGGAACTATCCGGTCACCCCATCGAGGCGATCGAAAGGTCAACGGCGTGAGCAAGCGTGCAATCGCGGGTCTTCTGCTTGCAGCCTACACTGCGTTCATAGTCTGGCTGCTTGTCTCCAAGATCGACCTGATTGTCGTCGGGCACCTGCGCTTGAGGTTCGCGGCGACTGTCGGCGATCCCAATTTCGTGCCGTTCGCGACGATCATGTCCTACCTCAGCGGCGAGCCACGATGGTTTTTCGCGCTGCTCAATCTGGTCGGCAACATCGTGCTGTTCGTCCCGATCGGACTGCTCGCCTGCTTTGCATTGCCGAACTTCACCTGGCGCAAAGCGCTCGCGCTCGGGACTTGCGCGAGCCTGCTCATCGAAACACTGCAAGGGGTGCTGGGCATCGGGATCGTCGATATCGACGACGTCTTGCTGAACACGTTCGGCGCGATGACTGGTTTCTGGCTGACCATGGCTTTCATAAAATTCAATCCGTGGCGGCGCAACCCCACGAAAAACGCCCCTGCCGCGCGGGGCTAGGGGCGTTTTCCGGCGGCTTTGTGCCGCTTTTTGATTGTGGGTGGATCAGCCTTATTCTTCTTCTTCGAACATCACCGCGTTGGCGCCGGTTGCGCTGAGGCGGACCTGGTCGCCTTCGACGCCGGCGACGAGGCCCATCGAGATGAAGTGGTGGTGACCCGCATGCGCGCTGGTGCCTTCTTCGACATCGGCGCCCGAATCCTTTTTGGTCAACTTGATCCGCTGGCCATCGACGTGGTCGACGGTGCCGACATGGACGCCGTCGGCGCCGATGACTTCCATGTGCTCCTTGATAGCGCTGGTATCGGTCATGCATGTTCTCCTGTGAGGGGATAGTGAGGGATCAGGGGTTCAAACGCGCGACGCAGCGATTGGATGCACAGGCTGGCGTGATTTTCCCTCCCTCGGGAGCGGATTGGCGCTTGCCAGCCGCGCCCGCTTCGTCTCTTCTGCGAACGATTCGCAATTGAAGGACTGACATGCGCAAGTATCACCGGTGGCTTTCGATCCTGTTCGGCGTTTTCATCCTGTGGATCGCCACGACCGGACTCGCTTCGCAAATCACCGACATCCTGGCGCATGCCGAACGTGGCCCGCCCCCCGCCGCGGTGGCTGAAAAGGCCGCGAGCGATGTCGCCGCGCTGGTCGTGCCAGCGGCTCAGGCGCACGAGGGGCATGACGACGAAGCGCAAGTCCCGGCCGCCGCGAACGGGGCCGATGCCAAGGCCGGATTCACCTGCCCCGAGGGCTGGACCTGCGCGCCTACCCGCCCGCGCCCGCAGATGAGCGCGATGAAGCAATGGCAAGATTACTTCGTCCACCTCCATTCGGGCGAAAGTTTCGGCCCGATCGGGACTGCGATTTCGGTGCTGTCGGGCTTCGCCTTGCTGTTCTTCGCCTTTTCGGGGCTGTGGATGTACCTGCAGATGTTCCGCAACCGGCGCGCGCGCGGGCTTTCTGGCGGGATGTTCTGGAATTGATTTCACATCCGAAATTACCGCGGTAACCGAATATTGACCACTTGCGCCGCATAACGCGCGGCATGTTCTGGAAGGGATCCCTGCCGCGCGTCCACGGCGTCTCACCGGTCGCCGTGAGCCGCTATTTTGCGCTTTACGCGGCGCAGATCGGCTGGCTCGGGCTGGGTGCTTACCTGTTCACCCACGCCTACTGGCCGTCGAGCTGCCGCCCGCAGGGTTTCCTCGATATCTACGCCTGTTCGATGCGCCTGGCCGACCAGCGCGGGTGGATTGAATCGGCGCTGATGACCTGGCTGTGGTCGACCCCGCTGCTGCTCTGCCTCGAAGTCTCGCGCCGTCTAAGCCGCGACGACAGGGGCCGCCGGAGCTAGTCTTCGCCCAAGTGCCCGACGGTCGCTTCGGGCTCCTCGCCCCGCTCGTCCTCATATAATTCCGCCGCGCGGTCGTTATCCTGCGCCGGCCGGTCTGCCACTGCGACCTTGGGCGCTTCGCCCCGCTTGCGCCGCTTGCCGTCCGTTTCGGGCAACTGCGCGCCGCATTGCTGCTGGCGCTTGGTCAAAGTCCACATCGCGCCTCTCCTTGCGCGAACGACCGCGCGCTATCCGCGCAAGTCATTCATCAGGCAGGGAAAACGCGCTGAAGGGCAAACGCGTTCCCGTCTTGAGACCCCGCCCCGCCCGTATCCCGGTTTATCCCCGCGCAAATCTTGCCTCTTGCCTTCGAATCGCCGGCATGTTTGCCTATGTTGGAGGTTCGCC
>JBDSDZ010000075.1:0-25396 GCA_039920345.1 Croceibacterium sp. | reverse complement strand
GCCTCGGCGATGCGATGGACGATGGCGGCACGGTGCCCGACAAGGCCGACGGGATGGGCTGCTTCGACCTTGGCGGCGGCAAGATCGCGCTGGTGCGCAACCATGAACTGATGCCGGATCAGGATTCGGGCGGCGCAGCGGGCAAGGCTTACGACACCGTCGCGCGCAGCCTCGTGCCGCTGCCAGGCGGGACCACCAACATCGTGCTCGATGCGCGCACCTTGGCGGTCGAGAAGCAGCACCGCACCCTCGCCGGAACGGTCCGTAACTGCGCCGGCGGGGTCACTCCTTGGGGCACCTGGCTTACGTGCGAGGAAAATGTCTCCAAGGCCGACGGCAAGATCAACCAGGACCACGGCTGGGTATTCGAAGTCCCGGCCACGGCGACCGGGCTGGTCGATCCGGTGCCGCACAAGGCAATGGGACGCTTTTATCACGAGGCCGCCTGCGTCGATCCCGCCAGCGGCGCGGTCTACATGACCGAGGATCGCGAGGACGGGCTGCTGTACTGCTACGTGCCGCGCGTTAACGGGCGGCTGAGCGCGGGCGGCACGTTGCACGCGCTGGCAATCGAGGGCGTGCCCGATGCGCGCAACTGGGACGGTGTGGGCTTTACGCCGCAGAGCTGGCACCCGGTGCGCTGGGTCACGCTGGACAATGTCGAATCCCCTGGTGACGACTTGCGCAAGCGCGGCGCGGCGGCCGGGGCGACGCTGTTCGCGCGCGCCGAAGGCATCCACATGGGCGAGGGCGAGCTGTACTTCTGCTGCACCAGCGGCGGCGCGGCCAAGCTCGGCCAGGTATTCCGCCTGCGCCCGCAATCGGCGGCGCAGGACCGTCTGCAGTTGTTCTATGAAAGCGCCTCGGCCGATGCGTTCAACTTCGGCGACAACCTCACCGTTGCGCCCAACGGCCATCTGGTGGTGTGCGAGGACCAATACACCGATGTCACCGCGAACCGCCTGATTGGCATCGCGCCCAACGGCGTGGCTTACCCGCTGGCGCTGTCGCGCATCCAGACCGAGTGGGCCGGCGCCTGCTTCTCGCCCGATGGCCAGACGCTGTTCGTCAATCTTCAGTCGCCCACGCGAACGGTGGCGATAACGGGGCCGTGGATCGCCTGAGGGGGGATCGCCTAGAGCCCGGCGACTGCTTCGAGCACCGGCTCGGCCCATTCCGGCCGGCAGATCAACAAGTCGGGCAGATAGGTGTCGCGGTTGTTGTAGGTGAGCGGGCTGCCGTCGATCCGCGAACAGTGCAGGCCGTAAGCCAGCGCCACGGCCACCGGCGCGCAGTTATCCCATTCGAATTGCCCGCCCGAATGGAGGTAGATTTCCGCCCGCCCGGTAACCACCGCCATCGCCTTGGCTCCGGCCGAGCCCATCGCGACCAGCTCGCTGCCCAGCAGCCGTGCGACTGCTACCGCTTCGGCGGCCGGCCGGGTGCGGCTGACCAGCATGCGCGGCGGCTGGTGCGGCGTTGCCAGCGCGGCTGGCCGGTCAGACCGCAGCACCAGTCCGACAGTCCCCATGTCGGGCAGGGCGACGGCCCCGGTGTGCGCCGCCCCGTCGATCGCAAGCCCGACATGAACCGCCCAGTCGGGCCGTTTCTCGCCATATTCGCGGGTGCCATCGAGCGGGTCGATGATCCACACCCGCGCCTTGCCCAGCCGCGCGTCGGTGTCCTTGCTTTCTTCCGACAGCAATCCGTCGTCGGGCCGCTCAGCGCGCAGGCGTTCCACCAGATAGGCATTGGCCGCCGCGTCGCCCTCGCGCCCCAGGTCCTTGCCGGTGAGTTCGCTTTCAGCCCGCAAGCCCTGCAGGATGCGGCCCGCTTCTGCGGCAAGGTCTGCAGCGAGTTCGGCGTCGGTCAAAGCGATGGCGTCCAGGCGCCCAGTAGCCGTTCGACGATCAGCTCGGCCGCGTCCTCGGGGCTGGTACGCGTGGTGTCGATGCGCATCTCGGGGTTTTCCGGCCGCTCGTACGGGCTGTCGATGCCGGTGAAGTTCTTCAGCTCGCCCGCCCGCGCCTTCTTGTACAGGCCCTTCACATCGCGCTCTTCGGCCACGCTGAGCGGGGTATCGACGAAGATCTCGATGAACTCTCCGTGCGGCAACATTGCCCGCACCAGATCGCGTTCGGCGCGGAACGGGCTGATGAAGGCGGTCAGCACCACCAAGCCGGCATCGGTCATCAGCTTGGCCACTTCGCCCACCCGGCGCACGTTCTCGATCCGGTCTGCATCGGTAAAGCCCAGGTCCTTGTTGAGCCCGTGGCGCACGTTGTCGCCGTCGAGCAGGAAGCTGTGCCGCCCGGCAGCGTGGAGCTTCTTTTCAACCAGGTTGGCGATGGTCGACTTGCCCGAGCCCGACAAGCCCGTGAACCACAGTACCGCGGGTGTCTGCCCCTTGATGGCGGCGTGCTGTTCGCGCCCGATCTCGAGCGCCTGCCAGTGCACGTTCTGCGCCCGGCGCAGGCTGAAATGGATCATCCCGGCCGCGACCGTGGCATTGGTCAGCTTGTCGACCAGGATGAACCCGCCGAGCGCGCGGCTGGTTTCATAGGCTTCGAACACGATCGGCCGGTCGGTGGTGACCTCGCACACGCCGATTGCATTGAGGTCGAGCGTCTTGGCCGCGAAATGGTCGAGGCTGTTGATGTCGACTTCATACTTCGGCTGGGCGACCGTGGCGCTGACCGTCTGGGTCGCCAGCTTGAGCCAGTAGCCGCGGCCGGGCAACAGCGCTTCGTCGCTCATCCACACCAGGGTGGCCTCGAACTGATCGGCACTTTGCGGCGGATTGTCGGCCACCGCCAGCACATCGCCGCGGCTGCAATCGACTTCGTCCGCCAGCGTCAGGGTGACAGATTGGCCGGCAACGGCTTCCTCCAGCTCACCGTCCATCGTTACGATCGATTTGACCGTGCTGGTCTTGCCCGAGGGGACTATCCGCACCGCGTCGCCCGGCTTGATCGAGCCTTCAGCAATGAGCCCGGCAAAGCCGCGGAAGTCGAGGTTGGGCCGATTGACCCACTGCACCGGCATGCGGAACGGGCGCAACTGCGCGGCGGCGGTTTCGATCTCGACTGCCTCGAGGTGCGCGATCAGGCTGGGTCCGGCATACCACGGCGTATTGGCCGAAGGCGCGGCGGTGATGTTGTCGCCCTTGAAGCCAGACAGCGGAATGGCGGTGAAGTCCGCGATCCCGATCTCGGCGGCGAATGCCCGATAATCGGCCACGATGGCATCGAACGTGGCCTGGTCATAATCGACCAGGTCCATCTTGTTCACCGCCAGCACCAGGTGGCGGATGCCGATTAGGTGCGCGAGGTAGGAATGCCGCCGGGTCTGCACCAGCACGCCCTTGCGCGCATCGATCAAGATTACCGCCAGATCGGCGGTGCTCGCGCCGGTGACCATGTTGCGGGTGTACTGTTCATGCCCCGGCGTATCGGCGACGATGAACTTGCGCTTTTCGGTCGAGAAAAAGCGGTACGCGACGTCGATCGTGATCCCCTGTTCGCGCTCGGCGGCGAGGCCATCGACCAGCAGCGCGAAATCGATCTCCTGCCCTTGGGTGCCGACCCGCTTGCTGTCCGCCTCAAGCGCGGCCAGCTGGTCTTCGAAGATCATCTTGGAATCGTACAGCAGCCGCCCGATCAGGGTCGACTTGCCATCGTCCACGCTGCCGCAGGTGATGAAGCGCAGCAGTTCCTTGTTCTGGTGCAGCTCCAGATAGGCGTCGATGTCCTCGGCGATGAGGGCGTCGGTCTGGTAGGCGGGTTCGGAAGCCTGGTCGGCCATCAGAAATAGCCCTCCTGCTTCTTCTTCTCCATGCCTGCGCCGCCTTCGTCTTTGTCGATTGCGCGGCCCTGGCGTTCGCTGGTGGTGGTGAGGAGCATTTCCTGCACCACGTCGGCGAGCGTGCTGGCTTCGCTCTCGACCGCGCCGGTGAGTGGATAGCAGCCGAGCGTGCGGAATCGGATCGAGCGCATCACCGGCGTTTCGCCGGGTTCCAGCGGGAAGCGGTCGTCATCGACCATCAGCAGCAGTCCGTCGCGTTCCACCGTGGGCCGCTGGGCGGCCATGTAGAGGGGCACGATCTCGATCCCCTCTTTCATGAGGTATTGCCAGATATCGAGTTCGGTCCAGTTGCTGATCGGGAACACCCGGATGCTCTCGCCCTTGGCCTTGCGGGCGTTGTAGAGGTTCCACAGTTCGGGCCGCTGGTTCTTCGGGTCCCACCCGTGGCTGGCGGTGCGGAAGGAGAAGATGCGCTCCTTGGCGCGGCTTTTTTCCTCGTCGCGCCGGGCGCCGCCAAAGGCGACATCGAACTTGTGCAGGTCGAGCGCTTGCTTGAGCCCTTCGGTCTTCCACATGTCGGTGTGCAGCGGGCCGTGGTCGAACGGGTTGATCCCGCGCTCTTTCGCCTCTGGGTTCTGGTACACCAGCAGTTCCATGCCCGCGTCCTTGGCCGCCTTGTCGCGCAGCGCGTACATCGCCTGGAATTTCCACGTGGTATCGACGTGGAGCAGCGGGAACGGCGGCGGCGCGGGATAGAACGCCTTGCGTGCCAGATGCAGCATCACCGCGCTGTCCTTGCCTACGGAATAGAGCATCACGGGGTTGCTGGCCTCGGCCACCACCTCGCGCATGATATGAATGCTCTCCGCTTCGAGGCGGTCGAGGTGCGTCAGGCGTTGCATGGGGGGGACTTGCCTATTGCAACGCACAATCGCAAGCGGTGGCTGCGGCAGAAATTCTTGGGGCCGCTCAAGCGGGGAAGGGCGACCACTCCTCGCCCACCGGCAAAGGGGCGAAAATCGCGTCGAGCATGGCCTCGGTCACGCCCTCGGGTGTGGCCGGGTCCCACCGCGGCGTATTGTCCTTGTCGACCAGCACCGCGCGCACGCCTTCGGGAAAATCGGGCCGCATGATCATTCGCGCGGCGATCCGGTATTCGAGCGCCATTTCCGCAGCGAAGTCCGCCTGTTCACGGCCTTGCGCGAACTGGCGCAGCGCGACTTTGGCGGTGGCGGGACACTTGGCCGCAACGGCCTTATGCTCCTTGGCCGCCCAATCGGAAGGATCGGCGGCGAGCGCGGCGAGGATGTCCTCCAGCCGGTCGGCAGCGAACAGGCGCTCGATCCGCTCGGCATTGCCGGCCAGCCGCGCCGGGGGCGGTTCGATCGCACAGGGCGCCAGCGCTCCGTCGATATCGCCCGGATTTTCCACGATCAGCGCCTTGGCTTCGGCCAGCGTCTCGCTCGGCAAGTAGTGCGTGGCGAGGCCGGCCCACAGGCACTCCGCCCCGTCGAGCCGCGCCCCGGTCAGCGCGAGGAACTTGCCCACCTGTCCCGGCAAACGCGGCAGGTACCAGCCCGCGCCGACATCGGGGAACAGCCCGATTGCGCCTTCGGGCATCGCGAACAGCGTGTTCTCGGTCGCCACCCGGAAGCGTGCGGGAAGGGCCAGGCCCACGCCGCCGCCCATCGTCACCCCGTCCATGAACGCAGCCACTGGCTTGGGATAAGTGAACAGCAGGTGGTTCAAGTGGTACTCGGCTTCGAAGAAAGCGCGGCCCGCTACGCCGCCGTCTTCCAGCGCCGAGCGGCGCACCATCCCCACATCGCCCCCGGCGCAGAAGCCGCGGGATCTCTTGTGGTCGCCGTCCGGCTCGGCGGCATGGTCGAGGATGACCGCCTCGATCCCGTCATGCGCGCGCCATTCGAGCAGCGCCGCGCTGATCGCCTCGCACATCGGCTGGGTCAGCGCGTTGAGCGCCCTGGGCCGGTTGAGCGAAATATGCCCGACCGGTCCCGCCCGGCGGATCAGGACCTCATCACTCACTGGCGCAGCAGGTCCCGCCCGACGATCAGCCGCATGATCTGGTTGGTGCCCTCGAGGATCGAATGGACGCGCAAGTCGCGCCAGAACCGCTCGACCGGGTAATCCTGCAAATAGCCGTAGCCCCCGTGAAGCTGCAGCGCACTGTCGGCCACTTTGCTCCCGGTATCGCTCGCCAGCCGCTTGGCCATCGCGGCAAAGCGCGTCTTGTCGGGCGCGTTGGCGGTGACCTTGGCGGCAGCGAGGTACAGCAGTGCCCGCGCCGCCTCCAGCTCGGTCGCCATGTCGGCGAGCATGAACTGGGTGTTCTGGAAATCGGCAATCGCGCGGCCGAACTGCTGGCGCTCCTTGGTATAGCGCACCGCCTCATCAAGGCACCGCTGCCCGCCGCCGAGCGAACAGGCGCCGATGTTGAGCCGCCCGCCATCGAGCCCCATCATCGCGATGCGAAATCCCTCGCCCAATCCGCCGATCAGGTTTTCCGCCGGCACTCGAACATTGTCGAGAATCAGCGCGGCGGTCGGCTGGGCATGCCAGCCGGTCTTGCGCTCCGGCGCACCGAAGCTGACGCCCGGCATGCCCTTTTCGATCGCGAGGCAGGAAATGCCTTTGGGGCCTTCTTCGCCGGTGCGGATCATCACAAGATAGAGATCGTTGACCCCGGCGCCGCTGATGAACTGCTTGGTCCCGTTGACCACCCAGTCTCCCCCGTCGAGCACGGCGGTGGTCTTGAGCGCCGCGGCGTCCGAGCCCGAACTCGGCTCGGTCAGGCAATAACTCGCCATCCAGTCCATGCCGACCAGGCGCGGCAGGTACTTGTCCTTGACGTCCTGCGAACCGAACCGGTCGAGCATCCAGCACGCCATGTTGTGGATCGAAATGAAGGCGCTGGTGGCCGGGCAGCCATAGGCCATCGCCTCCATGATCAGCGCCGCTTCCAGCCGGCCGAGGCCAATCCCGCCGTTCTCCTCCGTGACATAGATCGCCGCAAAGCCGAGCTCGGCCGCCGCCTTGATCGTGTCCTTGGGGAACACGTGCTTCTCGTCCCACTCGGCGGCAAACGGCGTGATCGCATCCGCCGTAAAGCGCCGCGCCACCTCCTGGATGGCGCGCTGGTCTTCGGTAAGGTCGAACTGGCCGGTCATGTCACTCTCCGCAGCGCGGCTCATGTCACCAGCCGGTTTCGCTGGCAACTATTGCCCGCTGCCGATCACCGCGTCCGCCTCGATCTCGCACTTGTACTGGGTGCCATAGAGCGCGGCGATCTGCACCAGCGTGCCGCACGGGCGGGTGGCCTTGAGCGCGCGGGTGAAGGCGGCGCTGATCGCGTCGGCATCCTGGATGTCGGTCACGAACATGCGCACCCGCACCACATCGCCCATGTGCCCGCCGAGCTCCTCGATATAGCCCTTGATAAGCTCGTAGCAGCGGTCCGCCTGGCGCCCGGGATCGGGCGAGACCGAGCCATCGGCCTCGGTCCCGATCGTGCCCGAGATGAAGACCAGGTTGCCCACGCGCAAACCGCGGGTGAAGCCAGTCTCCTCCTCGAACGGCGAGCCGGCAGCGATGCGCTGCCGGCCGTCGGACGGATCAGCCACAGGAGACGCGGGTGATCTGGTAGTGGTCGTCGTAAGTCACGGTCACACGATCGGGCCGCAGGTCCATCGTCAGGGCCGCACCGGGCGGCGCCCAGCGCAATTGCCGCGCGCCGGTGGCCCACATCAGCCGCTGGCCAAGCTCGACATTGGCCATCTGGCCAACGAAGCGCATGCCCCCATCGGGATTGCACACCGCGGTGTGGCCACTTTGCATGGTGGTACAACCCGCGAGAGCGAGGGCTGAACCGGTGAGAAGTACGGCAGTTTTTATCATCAACTCTCCCCTTATGCGCACTTGGTATAACTGAACGGACCCGGCAGTGCATCTTCACCGAATTCGCGGCGGACGAGAGTCTGGCCGCTGTCGCGCAAGTCGAGAACTTCATCGCGCTTCCAGGTCATACCTTCGCCGGTAAAGTCGTAATTACCGCGCAGCCGCGTCCCGCTCGCTTCGGTCACGTCGGACAGCGTGCCGACCGATTCGTAGAACGTGAGCGTGGTGTCCGAGATCGTCAGCAGGCCCTTGGCATCGGCGCGGCCGGCTTCGCAGTCGGCGCTGTTGATCCCCCAGCGGCCCTGGAAGGCGGCGGGTATCGTGGTCGGCATCGGTGCAGGCGGCGGTGCTTGGGTCGCGGCGGCAGCCGTCTCGGTGGAAGCGGCGTCTTTGGCGGTGCTGTCACAGGCAGACAGCGAAATGAGCGCGAACAGGGGCAGGGCGGCAAAAGTGAAACCGGTGATCTTCATGGATGCTCCGTTGATGGGATGAACCCGGGTAACGCACGGCGCGCCGTTCCTTTCCATCGCGCGCTCCGAGCGCTAGAACGCGGCAAGCATTGCGTGAGAGGTGACATGGCCGGTTTGTGGTTCGAAGAGTTCACGGTCGGGCAGGTGTTCGATCACCCGCTGCGCCGCACGGTCACCGAAACCGACAACCTGATGATGAGCGCGCTGACGCATAATCCCGCGCCGCTGCACCTCGATGCCGAATATATGAAAGGCACCGAATACGGGCGCATCCTGCTCAATTCGTGCTTTACGCTGGGGCTGATGGTGGGGATTTCGGTCATCGACACCACGCAAGGCACCGCGGTCGCCAACCTGGGGTGGGATGAAGTGCGCTTTCCGGGACCCATCTTCATCGGCGATACCCTGCGGATCGAAACCGAAGTGCTGGAATTGCGCGCCAGCAAGTCGCGGCCCGACCAGGGGATCGTCACTTTCGCGCACCGCGCCTACAATCAGGATGAGGTGCTGGTGGCGCACTGCAAGCGGGCAAGCTTGCAGCGCAAGCGCCCGGTCGCTATGTAGTTAGCAAGCTAATAACCCCTCTGGAGAGTCCGATGCCGTTGAAAGTGGAACCGATCCTGCCGCGCTTTGGCGCCGAATGCTCGGGCCTCGACCTGACCAAGCCGCTCAGCGATGCGGAAGTGAAGCAGGTCACGGATGCGATGGACACCTGGGGCATCACCGTGTGGCGCAACACCGGCATGAACGATGATCACCACGTCGAATTCAGCCGCAATTTCGGCTATCTCGAACGCGTGCCGCGGCGCGAAGGCGTGCGTTTCCGCCTGCCGCATCGCGAACTGTTCGATGCCAGCAACCTCAACCTTGATGGCGACATCACGCAGGACGACGCGGCGATCCAGTACCGCAAGGGCGACCGGCTGTGGCACACCGACAGCGCGTTCATGGAAAAGCGCACCAGCTATTCGCTGCTGCTGGCCCATTCGGTCCCGCCCGAAGGCGGCGAGACTTCGTTTGCCGACACGCGCAGCGCCTATGACGACCTGTCTGACGAGATGAAGACGTTTCTCGAAGGCAAGGTCGGCGTCAATTCACTGTGGTGGAGCCGCAAGATGGCCGGCGCCGAAATCGCCGATGCCGAGATTGATGAGCGTCCCAAAGCCCGCCACCCGCTGGTCCACGTGCACAAGGGATCGGGCCGCAAGGCGCTGTTTATCGCCGCGCACACGATGGACATCGAAGGGATGGACAAGGCCGAAGGCCGCGCGCTGATCAAGCAGCTGATCGACCATGCGAGCCAGCCGCAATATGTCTTCAGCGTGCAGTGGCACCCGGGCGACATGGTGATCTGGGACAACCTGTGCTCGATGCACAGAGGCGGCGAATACGCCTACGACACCTACAAGCGCGACATGCGCCGCACCACGGTCCGCGAAGGCACCGAACCGCACCAGATGGAAACCGGCGACGATCCCTTCGGCGAACTGTTCTCGCGCATCCCCAAGACCGTCGACATCCAGGATGCCAGGCACGCCGGGCGCTAGCGGTAGAATCGAAAACGCCCGGCTCCTCGCGGAACCGGGCGCTGAACGCTTCCAATCTGAAGCGGCGCCTTAGATAAGGACTGCGCTGAACAGCACAGTGCTGATCGAAACGGCAAGAACCGTCGAAATCAGCCGGTTGGCAAAAAGAGCCATCTGTCTTCCCCTGCTTGGACCACCATGGGGGCGGGTCCCGTGAGAGGCATATGGTGCGACGCACAATGCTTCACAATTGCGAAATATATGACATGTGTTGCATTTCCTGCAACTCACCTTCCGCACCCGTTGCCCCAAACGAAAACGCCCGGTCCCCTTCGGAACCGGGCGCTTCCTTAGGCGTCGTTGATCGGGCAATCAGAAGATGCGGGCAGCCGTCTCGGCCGGGGCGTCGAGCAGCGCTTCGAGTTCGCTGTCGAGCTTGAGGATGGTCAGCGAGGCGCCGGCCATTTCGAGGCTGGTGCAGTATTCACCGACATAGTTGCGCACCACCGTGAAACCGGCGGCTTCGGCCAGTTCGTGCGCCTTGGCGTACATCACGTAGAGTTCGGTGATCGGCGTGCCGCCGAGGCCGTTGATCATCAGCGCGATCCGGTCACCGGACTTGAACGGGATATCGCTGGCGACGGCTTCGAACAGTTCGGCGGTAATCGCGTCGGCGCTCGAGATCTTCTCGCGGCGGCGGCCCGGTTCACCGTGGATGCCCACGCCAACTTCCATCTCGTCATCGGGAAGATCGAAGATCGGGGTGCCCTTGGCCGGCGGGATGCAGCTGGTCAGGGCGACGCCCATCGTGCGCACGTTCTTGTTCACCTTGTCGGCAATGGCTTCCACTTCATCGAGGCTTTTGCCCTGCTCAGCAGCCGCACCGCAGGCCTTGATGACGAAGAAGTTGCCGGCCACGCCGCGGCGGCCAACCGTGTAGAGGCTGTCTTCAACCGCCACATCGTCGTTGATCCAGAACTGGCGCGCATTGATGCCTTCGGCGGTGGCCATTTCGGTGGCCATATCCCATGCCATGCGGTCACCCTGGTAGTTGTTGACCAAGACCAGCACGCCGGCGTCCGATGCGCAGGCCTTGATCGTCTCGTAGCAGGAATCGACCGCCGGGGCGGCGAACACCGCGCCCTGGCAGGCGCCGGTCAGCATGCCCGGACCCACCGCCATGCAGTGCGCCGGTTCGTGGCCGGAGCCGGACCCCTGCACCACCGAGACCTTGGCATTGTTCGGGCCCGCCTTGCGGGTGACCATCTGGAATTCTTCGTTGAAATTGATCAGGTCGGGATTGGCCAGCGCAATGCCCTTCATGAACTCGGGCACGAACGCGGCAGGATCGTTGATGAACTTCTTCATGGGATATTCCTCTCCGTGGAACAGATGATCAGGCCGTAGCCTTGGCGACTTCGGGGGCCGTCGGTGTGCGGTCCACTCCGTATTCCTTGCACCAATCCTGCAGGATGGTGGCGATGGCGACAATGCCCGGATCGGGCGTGTTCGCGCTGCGCGCGCCGACCTGGCTGGCGCGGCCACGATGGGCCACCAGCGAGCGGGTCGTATCGACAGCGTCGTCGGCTACTTTGGCCGCTTCCTTGAGCGTGGCCGCCTTGTCGCCGCCAGCGGCTTGCGCGCTCAGCGTTTCCTGTACTGGGATCAGCGCGTCGAGCAGGGTCTTGTCGCCCAGCTTGGCGCCGCCGCGGGCCTGGATGCCTTCGATTGCCGAGCCGAGCATCTGCGCCAGGTCCTCGATCGTGATCGCAGTCTTGCCGCGCGTGAGCAGGGCAGATTTCATGAACCCGGTGCCCCAGATTGGGCCCGAGCTGCCGCCCACGTGCTTGCTGACGATCATCGAGATCTTGAGCAGCATCGCGCCGATGTCGGTCTTGGGAATATCGTCCCATTCCTTCTCGATCTGGCGGAATCCGGTCGCCAGCGAAGTGCCGAAATCACCGTCGCCCGCCAGGCCATCGAGGTCGGCGAAGTAATGCTCGTTGCGCAGCACAGTGGCACAGGTCGTGCGAATGGCGCGCTCGACGTCGGCCTGCGAAATCTCAGCCATCTCGTTTCTCTCCCTCAGGCCGCGGTGGCAGCGGCCAACTCGCCGAGATCGGCGAGCGTGACATGGACATGGGGCACATCGCCCAGCTCCGGCACCACTTTGGCGGCGCCGGCGAAATCCTCTTCCACGGTATAGGTGCTGGTGGTCACCAGCGTCGGCAGGCCAGCGCCGGTCGCGGCCAGCAAGCCGTTGCGGCTGTCTTCGATCACCACGCATTGGTGCACCGACGGGCCGTCGGCGCCCACGCCCAGCGTCTGCTTGGCCAGCTCGTAGATATCGGGCGCGGGCTTCTTCTTGGCCACCACATCGCCGGCATGGACAAAGTCAAACTTTGCCTTCCGCTCGGGCCCGAACAGATCGAGCACGGCGTCGATGAACTTGGGGTTGGAAGTGGTGCACACGCCCAGCTTCACGCCCGCCGCAATCGCCTCGTCCACGATCCGGCTGATGCCCGGGCGCAGTGGCAAGCCGCCTTCGGCAACCAGGCCCGAGGTGATCTCGGTCTTGAGCTTGTGCAGCGCCAGGATCAGGTCGTCCTTCGCCGCCTCGCTGTCGGCACGCTCGGGCCAGCCGAACTCGTCAAAGTAAGCCCGCATCCGCTCCTTGCCGCCGGCGACCAGCAGCAGCTTGCCGTAAAGTTCGACGCTCCATTCGGCATCAATGCCCATCTGCTGGAACGCGCGGTTGAAGCCCACGCGGTGGCCGTCACGCTCGGTATCGACGAGCACGCCGTCGCAATCGAAGATGAGCGCCTTCAGCATGGCCGGTCCCGAACTCAGGCGGCTTTGGCGAGGTAGGCCGGGGCCCGGTCCTTGCCGCCGAACTTTTCGATGAAGCCGCCGAACAGGTCCTTGCACGCCTGGTACTGCGCATCGATCAGCCGCAGCGGCTCGAAATCCTTGGGCTTGGCGGTGTGGTAATCGACGAAGCTCTGCACGAACACGTGCTTGAGATTGGTCGAGATGTTGACCTTGGCACTACCGCGCGCGATCGCCTTGGCGAACGTTTCGTCACTCAGGCCGGTGCCGCCATGCAGCGCCATTGGCGTGCGGGTCAGCGCGTTGATCGCCTTGATGCGGTCAAAATCAACGACCGGATCGCCGTGGTAAAAGCCGTGCGCCGTGCCCACCGCGCAGGCAAACGCGCTCAGGTCGAGCGCGTCGCAGAAGGTCTTGGCATCTTCCGGATCGGTCAGCACCGAATCCGCCGCGTCCACCACCATGTCGTCTTCCACGCCCATGATCTGGCCGAGCTCGGCTTCCATGCCCACGCTATACTTCTCGGCAATGCCGCGCACGCGCTTGGACAGCTCGAGATTTTCATCGAACGGCAGTTCCGACGCATCGATCATGATCGAGGTCCAGCCCGCCTTGGCGCAGGCTTCGATCATCTCGATGTCCTTGCAGTGATCGAGATGGAGGACCACCGGCACCGGCGAATCTTCAGCCACGGTGCGGACCCAGGAAACGATTTCCTGGTGGCTCCAGTACTGGATGGTCTTGGTGCTGGTCTGGCAGATCACCGGCGCATTCAGCGCCTCGGCCGCATGGACCATCGCCTTGGTGGTGCCATAGTCGACCAGGTTGAAGGCGGCGACGGCATAACCGTTGTCCATCGCGTCGCGCAGCAACGGTTTCATATTCACCAACGGCATCTGTAGCTCCCTTGAACGTGCCTCGGCGCCTAGAGCGCGGGGTTGCAGAGTCCAATACCCAACCCCGCCGCCCCCGGCCACAGATTTTGTCAACGCGAGGAAAGCAGGGCTTCAAAGGCGGGCCTGGCCAGGGCTGTGCCGTGTGGAGAAAATGGTGCCCAGAAGAGGACTCGAACCTCCACGCCCTTGCGAGCGCCAGCACCTGAAGCTGGTGCGTCTACCAATTCCGCCATCTGGGCACGGGGTAGGGCGCGGCCTTTAGGGGGCGGGGGCGGGGGGTGTCAACAATTCGCTGGCGTCGATTTCACTGGCGCGACTGCCGTGTTGACCGCACCCCGGCCAGTGTGGCAATCGCCGCGCCGCCGCGGGTGTAGCTCAATGGCAGAGCAGAAGCTTCCCAAGCTTACGACGAGGGTTCGATTCCCTTCACCCGCTCCAGCCTGGCGGCACGGTTCGCCGGAGCATTCCGCGCGCTAGGCAGCAGGAAAAATGATCGCTACCGTCAGTCCGGGCCGGTTGTCGGCAAAGGTGAGTTCGCCGCGGTGCAGGTGGGCCACGGCCGAAACCAGGTTCAAGCCCAGGCCGTGCCCGTTCGTGCTGCGGCTGCGATCGAGGCGCACGAAGCGCCGCGCAATGCGGGGCCATTCGGTTTCCGGGACCCCCGGGCCATTGTCCGCCACTTGCACGACGGCGGCCTGGTCAGACCGCTGCAGGGTCACGGTGATCTTCGAGCCAGCCGGTGTATGCCGCTGCCCGTTCTCGATCAGGTTGACGAGGGCCTGGGCAATCAGGTCCCGGTCAACTCGAGCTGAGATGCCGGGTTCCACTTGCCACAGCAGCGTGCGCCCGTTCTCTTCGATCGCCGGAGCGTAGCTCTCGGCGATTTCGCCGACCAACTCACTCAGGTTGACTTGTTCGAACCGGCGCGCAATCTGCCCGCTCTCGATTTCGGAGATGCGCAGGATCGCCGCAAACAGGGCGAGTATTTCGTCAACTTGCGCGACGGCCCGCGCAATCACGGTTTGGCTCGGCGTGGCAGGTTCCAGGATCGACTGGCCCGCATCAAGCTGGTTGCGCAGGCGCGTAAGCGGCGTGCGCAAGTCGTGTGCGACGTCGCCCGAAATCTGGCGCAGGTTTTCGAGCAACTGGTCGATCCGCTCGAGCATGGTGTTGAGTGTCCCGGCGAGCCGGTCGAACTCGTCGTCGCGCGCGCTGACCGGCATCCGGTGCGAAATGTTACCGGCGATGATTGTCTCAGCGCTCAGCCGCAGGGTTTCGAGCCGCCGCCGCAAATAGCCGCCGAGCACCAATGCGGCGATAAGGCCCAGCAGGACCACCCCGGCAAATCCGGCGACGAATAGCGTGATGACGGTTCGATCGATCTGCTCGACTGGTTCAAGGTCGGTCGCCACCAGCAGGCGCTTGCCGTGCCCGAGGTCGATGCCAATCGCGCGGCCGGTGTCGGGTTGGCCCGCGCGGTCCTTGACCGACAGGTCCTGGAAGCCGAGCTGCGGCGCGATGCGTCCCAGATTGCCGTACAGCCGCTCGCCCGATGCGGCGAACACGCCGTATCCGCTCAGGTCGCGGGTATCGACAGCTTCGCGCTTGGCGATCGCTTCGGCCAGTTCGGCATCGCCGCCGGTGCGGTATTCCTCCTGCAAGGCGGAGGCTTCTTCGGCCAGGCTCGCGTCTAGTTCGCGCACAAAGCTGGCATGCATCGCGTAAAACACCGCCACGCCGAGCAGGGCAATGCCCAGCGCAAAGACGGCCGCATAGGCGAACGCGATCCGGTAGGCCGCGCTGGAGCGCAAGCTAGCCACCGTTGGCGATCCGATACCCGACCCCGCGCACGGTTTCGATCAGGTTGGTCTTGCCGCCTTCGTTGAGCTTGGTGCGCAGGCGGCTGATATGTGTTTCGACAATGTTGGTCTGGGGGTCGAAGTGGAATTTCCACACGCGCTCGAGAAACATCGTGCGGGTCACCACCCGGTCGGAATTGCGCATCAGTTCTTCAAGCAGGCGGAATTCGCGCGGCTGGAGCGCAATGACTTCGCCATCACGCCGCACTTCGCGTTTGAGAAGGTCCATGCGGATGGGGCCGACTTCCAGTTCGGTCGGCACGACGTTGACCGGGAGCCGGCGGGCAAGCGCCCCGACCCTGGCGGCGAGCTCGGAAAAGGCGAACGGCTTGACCAGGTAATCGTCCGCCCCGGCTTCGAGCCCTTCGACGCGGTCTTCGATCCGGCCCAGCGCGGTGAGCAGCAGGACCGGGGCCTCGACGTTCGCCGCGCGCATCCGGCGCAGGGCACCGACACCGTCCATTTCGGGCAGCATCCGGTCGAGGATAATGATGTCGAGCGTTTCAGTTGAAGCCAGATGCAGCGCGTCGAGCCCCGTTGCGGCGCGCAGCACGAGGTGGCCGAGCTCCTCGAGGCCACGCTCGATGAACTCGGCCGTTTCGATGTCATCCTCTGCCAGGAGGATACGCATTCAATCGATTTCCCTTACTCAGTCGTTGTCTTTGCGACCTTCCGACGCGTTCTCGACGATCCGGCCCGTCTGGCCATCGATGCCGATCTCCTGGATGTGGTTGCGCTGCTGGATGTCAAACGAATAGCGCCAGCCCCCGCCTTCGTTCTCGTATTCGCTCGAGATGATCTTGCCTGGGGCCATGCTGAGCGCAATCGCGCGGGCCTGAGCCATGGTGATCTTGGCCGCCGGGGCGTGAGCGGGATGGGCGGCCGGTGCGCTGGCATGCGTGGAGTTGGCAGCGGCCACTCCCCCGATCAGCAGGATAGCCAGCGCGGTGCCGGCGATAAGGCGTCTGGTCATTGGTAAATCCTTGTCTTGATTGTCGATTGCCTGACTATCGCATCGTCCGGATTGGCCGCCGATTGCCGCCAGCATACAAATTCCCAATGTTGCAGCCAAAGCGGCCGACCAGCGTTCTTGCCATGCCAATCCCATTCTGTGGGCGTGTCCACTCGGGCCCCCGCCATACTAGGAGTCCGCACGTGGATCAGACCGCCGATCGCGCCATGCTCAACAAGGTGCCGCTGATCACAGCCGCCTTCTGGATCATCAAGATCCTCGCCACGACGGTCGGTGAAACGGGGGCTGATTACCTCAATTTCAATGTCGGTCTTGGCCTCGCCCTGACAGCAGTGGTGATGGCGGTCGCGCTTGTCGGCCTGCTGGTGATCCAGTTTCGCCAGTCGCGTTACGTTCCGTGGATCTACTGGCTGGTGGTGGTGTTCGTGAGCGTGGTCGGCACCTTGATTACCGACCTTATGACCGACAGTTTCGGGATCAGCCTCTACCTGTCGACGGCCGTGTTCACTGTCTTGCTGGGTCTGACCTTCCTGGCCTGGCACAACCGCGAGCACACGCTGTCGATCCACGCCATCGATACGCGATCGCGCGAAGCGTTCTATTGGGCGGCGATCCTGTTCACTTTTGCGCTCGGCACCGCGGCAGGGGATCTGCTGTCCGAACAGATGGGCCTTGGCTATGCCAAGTCGGGCCTGATCTTCGGCGGCGGGATCGCGCTCGTCACGCTGGGCTATTACCTGAAGCTGCTCGGCCCGGTGCTGGCCTTCTGGATTGCCTACATCCTGACCCGCCCGCTCGGCGCATCGATCGGCGATTTCCTGACCCAGCTCCCGAAAGCGGGCGGCCTTGGTCTCGCGCCGATGATGGTCACCGCGGTGTTCCTGGTGCTGATCGTGGCCCTGGTCGTCTATCTCACGATTTCGGGCAGCGACCGCGTGCCGCCGGAAGAACGCAGGAGTCCGGTCTGAGACTGCGGAGCTAGCTAGAAATCGAGCCCGAGCGCGGCGAAGGCGTGGAAACCGCGCCCGCCGCCATCATCGAAGGTCGGCCCGCTTGAGCCGTTCGCGTTTTCTGTGTCACCAGCATGGGCTGAAGCATCATTCGCCCGGCCAGCAACACGGTCCAGCCAAGCCGGAACCGCGACAGTTCGCGATGCAATTTGCTCCAGCCCGTGTCCGATCTCATGACGTAATCCCGACCGGCGAAACGCGCCGCCATGCCCGCCGCGCGCACTTCGCGCAGCACTTGTCGCCCCGGCGGATAGTGCGTCATTTCCATCTGCGCCCGATTGGCTCGGTACACTTCCCGCCATCCAAGCCCCTGCTGGCGCGCGCTGCGGAAACCAAGAACAGCGGCAAGCGCCAGATAGGCCCGATTCTTGCACAGCGCGGAGAACGGCACGTTGATATGCCCCTCCATGAACGGCCGGCGCGCGTCGGGGTAGAGATGAACACTGGTCCCGTCCGGTTTCAGAACCCGCGCCACTTCCGCGAATACGGCCGCGCGGTCGTCCAAATGCTCGACCACCTGCATGCTTATGACGTGATCGAAGTGGTTGCCTGGATAGGGCAAGCGATAGGACGCGGATTCCGCCAATGTCAGGCGCGCCAGAACGTCCGCCGGCTGCCGCGCCTTGTGCCAGCACAGATGCGCCTGGTTGCCCCAATACTCGAAGATGTCCGCTCCAAAGGCATCGAAGCCCCGCGCGATCAGAAAGGTCACCCCACCGCCCAAGCCACAGCCCAGGTCGAGGATGCGCGCGCCCGGTTCGATCTGGCCCAGCAGGGCGAGGGCAGGCGCCAGGTCCGAGCCGGGGTCGGCCTCGCTGTCCGAGGCAGCCAAGCCCTGCATGACTGTGAGCGCGTCGTGATAGGCCATCTCCGAGCAAAATACCATAAACGCCGGGAAAACGCGAGGCGCTGCCGTTCAGAAATCGAGCCCGAGCGCGGCGAAGGCGTGGAAACCGCGCCCGCCGCCATCATCGAAGGTCGGCCCGCCTGATGCCAGCAGCCGAAACGGGCCGGGCAGGTCAACTATCGCGCCTAGGCCAAGGCTGGTCGAGCCGCGACCGCCGAGCGTGTCCGGGCCTTGCCGGTCGGCCTCCAGCCCCAGCAGCAGGCGTTCGCCAAACTGGCGCGTCACGGCCACGCCGCCGGTCCAGTAGTCCTGGTTGTCGGTTCCCGGGTTGAGGGCATAGCCGCCGCCGCCGAAGATCGACCACTTGCCGAAATCTTTCTGCGCCCAGACCGGCAGGAGCGCGGTGACATGGTCGGCGCCAAAGCCCTTGCTGGCGGTTGGCAGGCTGATCCCGGGGAAGGCGGCGATTTGCACGCCGCTCGCCTCGTCATGGTAGAAGCGGTATTTGACCGATGCTTCAAGGTCGCCCGCGCCCCATTGCCAACCCGCCGCATCGTGGGTGTAGGCAGCCGGCAGGCCGATAGTCAGCTGCACGTCTTCCACCGGCCCGTAGTTGATCTCCGCCCCCAGCGAGCCTTCGAAATCCTTGCCCCTGCCCTCGGCTTCGAACAGCGGAGCGTAGATTTCCCAATGCCCGGCCTCGGTCGGCTCGGGATCGTCGGTCAGGAAAGGCGGACCAGCGAAGGCGGCCGTGGGCAGCAGGAACGCGCCCAGGGCGATGGGCAGGGCGGGCTTCAAGTTACCGCCTTTTCATTGCCGGGTTGGGCCTTGCCGTGATGGCCCCCGGCGCGCTGCGGCAGCACGATGATCAGCGCCAGGATCGCTACTGCCAGCACCAGCGTGGCGATCGGCCGGCTGAGGTCCAGCCCGCCCTTGGCGAGCGGCTTGTCGAGGAAATCGCCGACGGTGGCGCCGAGCGGCCGCGTGAGGATAAACGCCGCCCAGAACAATAGCACGTGACTGATCCGGGACCAGTAATACAGCGCCGCCAGCACCAGCAGCGCGGCCCCGAACACCGCCGCGCCGCCGCCATAACCGAGACCCGAGTCCGCAAACCAGTCACCCAGCGCGGTGCCGAGCGTCTGCGAGAAGGTGATGGTGACCCAGTAGAACGTCTCCTCGCGTGGGGAGACGATCGAATTGACCGAAATTGAGCCGGTCACCTTGTACCAGGTCAGCAGCGAGAGGAGCACGCAGGCGAGCAGCAGCAAGGACCCGCCCGGATAGCCAATCCCGATCGAGCGGGTGCAAAAATCGGCCAGCGTCGTGCCCGCAGTGGTCGAAGCGATGATCGTCGCCCAGTACAGCCACGGGTTGAAATTGCGCGCCCTGATCTGCGCCCACACCAGCCCCAACAGCAGCACGCCGAAGATCGCGGTGCCGACAAGGTAGCCGTTGAGCCCGCCTTGCCCCGCCGTTGGGGTCGTTTCGCCCAGCCAGCTCATCGAGACCGTGTCGCCGCCGGTCTCGCCCAGCGTGGTCGCCAGGATCTTGATGATCCAGAACCCCAGCGTAACGGCGGGGACTTTGGTCAGGGCTTCAGTTTTCGTCATCGCCAGTTCCATGCTTTCGAGTGTCTGTTGTTTGCGCCGGCTGGCATCAGGTGTTGCGTCCCCGGCTTCTACGATGGCTCAAGCACGATCAAGTGCGCGCTGCCGGCCACTTGCGTCGGGCGCCCGCCAGCTGAGGGCGGAGCGGCGAAGGTGGCCGCGGGGAGGTAAATCCGCCCGCTGACCGGATCGAGCGTGGCGGTTCGCGCGCCCAGCTCGGTCGGCACGGTGTCAAGCGCCGTCACGTGGCGGTCGGCGTCCACGCCGAACACCACCAGCGTTCCGGTCTGCCCGCACGGCACCATGAACCGGCGGCGCTGCGGATCAAACAGCGCGCCGTCGGCGCCCCTGCCGATGGGCAGCAATTCGATCAGGCGATGCGCCCGGGCATCGACCAGCGCCGCCTGGCCATTGGCACAGGCGCTCAGCAGCAGCCCATCGGCCTGGTCGAAGGCGATACCGGTGGGGCCTTCGCACCCGGTCAGCACAATCGGCGGCAGGGCCAGGCCTTGCGTCAGGTCGACCAATTCGATTTCGCCGGCGTCCTCGTCATTGATCGCCAGCATGTCGGGCGCAATCAGCGTGCCCAGCTCGAGCGCCGGCTTGACCGTCACAGTGCGCGCGACGCTGGCGGTTGCCGGATCGACTATCGACACCGTCCCACCCGTAGCGTTCATCACGATCAGCCGCTTTGAAGCCGCATCGTAGAAGGCGGCGTCGGGATTCTGGCCGACGGCAATGCTCGCGGTTTGCTCACCGCTCGTGGCATCGATCAGGCGGACGGAGTTGTCACCGCCACTGGTAATCGCGACCAGGTTTGTGCCCTCGATGGCCACCGCGGCATGGCCGCGCGAGACGGTTCCGACAGACTTCACAACCCCCTTGTCCAGGTCAACGATGTCCAGGCTGTCGCTGCGGCCGATCAAGACGCGGTGGTGGGCGGTATCGACGCTCAGCAGGTCCCACCGGCCGTCGGGCAGGGCGATCGGCGCCAGGTTGCGATAGCTCGGCGGGTCAGATTGGGCCGAAGCGCCGGTCGCCGTGAACGCCAGAGACAACAGCGCTGCCGTGATCAAATGCCGCATTGAACCATCCTTGCATGAAATGCCGAGCGTTCGACGCTATACAGCCGGGTGGCTGGACGCAGCATACAAATTGCCAATCTTTTCCGCCATACGCGCGCATTCCACCCATCCGTTCGCCGCTCTGGAGTTTGGCCAACATGATGCCTGCGTTTTTCCTCGCGCTGATAGCGGCCGGCGGCGCGGCGCTGGGTGGGCGCGAGGCAGTACGGGTAGCAGGGTTGTCAGCCGCACTGGGCCGCGCGCCGGGGCTGCTCGCGGCGTGCTGGCTGGCCTGCCTGGGGGTCAGTGGGATGGCCGCTGGGCTGGGTTTACTGGCGAGCGAGCGGCTGGGCTCCGCACCGGTTACGGGCGTGGCCCTCGGGCTGGCCGCGCTGCTGCTTGCCGTGCAGCGCCCACCCCCGACCCCGGCCGAACCGACGCGATCGTTTGGCGCGATTGGGCTGGTGCTTGGTGCCGGGCAACTCGTGTCGAGCACCGCTTTGCTCGTGGTCGCGATTGCCGCCAGCTTCGTAGCGCCCGGTCCGGCGGCAGTGGGTGGAGCGCTTGGCAGCAGCGCCGCGCTGACCGCCGCGTGGCTTTCCGGCGATCGGTGGGAAGCATGCATGCCCGTCAGCGTCCTGCGCTGGACGGCCGCGACTCTGCTGCTGGTAGCCGCGCTGATCGTGGTCGCGGGGCGCGGGGCTTTGCCCTAACGTCGCGCCATGGCGGACATGACGATCATCGATGGGGCCGACGATGCGGCCATCGCGCACTGGCTGGCACAGCGGCTTGCGAGGGCGCTGGCCTCGAGCGAATTGCCAGTGGCGATTACCGTGCCCGGCGGCTCGACCCCGTTCCCGATACTGGCGCTACTGGCCGAGGCGCCGCTCGACTGGTCGCGCATTACCGTCTGGCCGGGCGACGACCGGATCGTCCCCGAGGACCATCCGGCGAGCAATGCGGGCCGCATCCGGACGCTGCTCGAACCCGTCGGAGCGGAAGTCGTCGGCCTCAGCGTAATGGAGGCAATACCGCATTTCACGCTCACCTGGCTCGGGATGGGCGGCGACGGCCACATTGCCTCGCTGTTTCCCAATACCGATCCGCGCGCTGATGACGCCGAACGCATCCGCCGCCTGACGCCCGATCCGCTGCCACCTGAGGCGCCGTTCGACCGGGTCAGCCTGACGATCCCGGCCTTGCTCGACAGCGACCAGCTGCTGTTCGTCATCCGCGGGGCGGACAAGCGTGCGCTGTTCGAGGCGGCGGCCCGGGGCGAGAACGACTTGCCGGTAACGCGCCTGCTCGCCGCCGCGCACCAGCCGGTGACCTGCTTCACGTGAAGTGGCTGCACCTGATCCCCGCGCCGCTCCACCGCGCGCTTTACCGCGTGGCCGATCGCACGCGCCGCCGCTGGTGGCGCATCCGCAAGCCCACCCGCAGCAGCGTGATCGTGGCCGCGTTCGATAACGCGGGCCGCGTGCTGCTGGTGCGCCATTCCTACGGCCCGCCGCTGTGGGTGCTGCCGGGGGGCGGGATTGACCGGGGTGAAGCGCCGCTGGCGGCTGCGGTTCGTGAATTCGCGGAGGAACTGGGTTGCGCGCTGGACGACGTCCGTCCGCTACGCGACGCCACGCTTGAAGACTCCGGATCGCTCGATCACCTGCATGTCTTCCTGGCGCAGATTGCCGGAGTGCCGCGCCCGGATATGCGCGAGATTGTGGCGGCAGAATTTTACGCGCTCGATGCCTTGCCATCCCGGACCGGGCGCCAGGCCGCGGCGTGGGTGGCCGAGTGCGCAGCGCTGCGCAGGAATGCTACTGGCTCATAACAACGAAAGCTGCGCGTCGTCCCGTGGCGGCAGAGCGTCCTTGTCGCCTTCGAGCGAACTCAGGGTCAGGCCCATCAGGCGGATCGGCATCGGCAAGGGCAACTGATCATCCAGCAAGGCCCGCGCGATGCTCACGAACTCGGCCTTTTCGGTCACCGGGTGGGGCAAGGACCGGGCGCGGGTCACGGTCTGGAAGTCGGTGTATTTCATCTTCAGCGTCACCGTGCGCCCGCGCAGCTTGCGTGTCTCGATGCTGTCCCAGACATTCTCGATGATATTGTCGAGCGCCTCACGCAGCGCGGTGCCGCTCGACAGGTCTTCGTTGAAGGTCCGCTCGCTGCCGAGCGACTTGCGCACGCGGTTGGCGCTGACCGGCCTGAGGTCGATCCCGCGCGCGGCGCGAAACAGGTAGTCGGCAAAGCTGCCGAAGTGCTGCCGCAGCCAGGCGATGTCTTTTGCCGCGAGGTCGGCCCCGGTCTCGATCCCGAGCCCGGCCATCTTGGCCGCGCCGCGCGGGCCGATGCCGTGGAACCGCCGGACGGGTAGCGACTGGACGAACGCCGCGCCTTGTCCGGGGCGGATCACGCACAGCCCGTCGGGCTTGTTCTGGTCGCTGGCGAGCTTGGCGAGGAACTTGTTGTAGCTGACCCCGGCGCTGGCAGTGAGGCCGGTGCGTTCGCGGATCTTGGCCCGGATCAGCTCGGCAATGCGGGTGGCCGAACCGATCCCGAACAAGTCGTCGGTCACGTCGAGATAGGCCTCATCCAGGCTGAGTGGTTCGACGTCGGGGGTGAATTCGCGGAAGATCGCGCGGATCTGCTGCGAGACCTCGATATAGACCTCGAATCGGTGGCGCACGAAGATCAGGTCGGGGCATAATCGCCGCGCGGTCATCCCCGGCATGGCGGAGCGGACGCCGAATTTGCGCGCTTCGTAGCTGGCGGCAGCGACCACGCCGCGGCTTCCTCCGCCGCCCACCGCCACTGGCTTGCCGCGCAATTCGGGCGCATCGCGCTGTTCGACGCTGGCGAAGAAAGCATCCATGTCGACGTGGATGATCTTGCGCAGGCCGGGCGTGTCGTCCGCTTCGTCAACAGGGGCCGGTGGAGTCGTCATAACGGCAATCTAATCGTTGTGCCGCAATGCAACAGAGGGCAAGGGCCGCGCACCATGCCCAGCATCAGCGCCCCCCGTTCCGACAGAATCCTCGGTAGCAGAGAGATGGTCTTCATGCTCGCGCTGCTGATGAGCCTGCAGGCCCTCGCAATCGACGGGATGCTCCCGGCGCTCGATACCATCGCCAGTGAACTGGGCGCGGGCAGCGGTAACCGGCGCCAGCTGGTGGTCTCGGTCTACCTGCTGGCCGGCGGAATCGGCACGCTTGTTCCAGGCTCGCTGGCCGACCGCTTTGGCCGCCGGCCGGTGCTGTTGTCGTCGATCCTGGGCTATTCGGTGCTCTCGCTGGCGATTGCCTTCGTGCACGATTTCAATGTGCTGCTAGCCTTGCGCGGCATTCAGGGGCTGCTCGCCTGCGGACTGTTCGTGGTGCCCAGCGCGATCGTGCGTGACCGGTTCGAAGGCGACCAGATGGCGAAAACCTTTTCGCTCATCAGCGCGGTCTTCATCACCGTGCCGGTGTTCGCGCCCAGCCTGGGGCAGGCGGTGCTACTGTTCGCGGGCTGGCGGTGGATTTTCGTGATCCTGTCCGGCCTGGGCGTGATGGCGGCCGCCTGGGCTTACTTGCGCCTGCCCGAAAGCCTGCGCGATGCGGACCGGCAGGACATTCACGCCCCCACCGTGCTGCGCAACATGAAGGTCGCGCTCTTCAACCGCAGTGCGATTGGCTACGTGCTCGGCACCTCGCTGCTGATCGGCAGCGTGTTCGGCTACGTCAACAGCGCCCAGCAGCTGATCGGCGAGCACTTCAAGGCGGGCGAGTGGTTTCCGGTGGTGTTCGGCGGGACCGCGGCGATGATGATCGTCTCCAACCTGGTGAATTCGCGCATCGTCGAGCGCTTCGGCGCGCGGCGCGTGTCGCATACTGGCGTGCTGATCTTCATTGTCGTCAGCGCCTTGCAGGTCTGGGCGGCTTTCGAGCATGATGGCGAACTGGCGTGGTTCCTGCCGCTGATGTCGATGAACATGATGCTGCTGGGCTTTCTGGGCGCCAATTTCAGCTCGATCGCGATGCAGCCGTTCTCCCACATCGCTGGCGCTGCGGCGAGCGTGCAGAGCTTCTTCCGCATGTTCGGCGCGGCGGTCGTCGGCCTGATTATCGGCCAGGCGTATGACGGCACCGCCCGGCCGTTCGCCCTGGCCCTGCTGTTCGGCAGCATCAGTGCGCTGCTGCTGGTGCTCTACAGCGAAAAGGGGCGCCTGTTCCGGCGGCTCAATCGTCCCAAGGTGGCAGCCGAAGCGGCCTAGCTGCCGTGATCGATCTTGCGGCGGAAGGTTTCGGGCAGGAACAGCGAGCCGATCACCAGCGTCATGATCGCCACGCCCACCGGGTACCATAGCCCGGCGTAGATATTGCCGGTGGCCGCCACGATGGCAAACGCGATGGTTGGCAGGAAGCCGCCGAACCAGCCGTTGCCGATGTGATAGGGGAGGCTCATCGCGGTATAGCGGATGCGGCTGGGGAACAGCTCCACCAGCAGCGCGGCAATCGGCCCGTAAACCATCGTCACCAGCAGCACGAGCGCGAACAGCACCAGGACCACGCGCGGCTTGTCGAGCTGCGGCGTCTCGCCCGCTGCGGGATA
>JBDSDZ010000074.1:0-11735 GCA_039920345.1 Croceibacterium sp. | reverse complement strand
CCTCGTCCAGTGCAGCGACATTCCGGAGGACCTCATCGGCCTCGACCGTTTCGAGGCGCGGGCGCGCGTAGTCGAACTGCTCGAGGCCGAAGGCGCTTTGGTCAAGGTCGAGGACCGGACCATCGCTACGCCCTACGGCGACCGCTCAGGCGTGGTGATCGAGCCGTGGCTGACCGACCAATGGTATGTCGACGCCGCGACGCTGGTGAAGCCAGTCATCGAAGCCACCCGTTCGGGCAAATTCAGGATCGTCCCCGAAAGCTGGTCCAAGACCTGGTTCAACTGGCTCGAGAATATCCAGCCCTGGTGCGTCTCGCGGCAGTTGTGGTGGGGGCATCGCATCCCGGCGTGGTTCGACGAAGACGGCAATATATTCGTCGCCGAAAGCGAGGATGAAGCGCGGGCTGAGGCTGGCGATAGAATGCTGCGCCAGGACGAGGACGTGCTCGACACCTGGTTCTCCTCGGCGCTGTGGCCATTCGCGACCCTGGGGTGGCCCGAGCCGACCCATGACCTCGCGCGCCATTACCCCAACGACGTGCTGATCTCGGGCTTCGACATCCTGTTCTTCTGGGACGCCCGCATGGCGATGCAGGGGTTCGAGTTCATGAAGGAGGCGCCGTGGAAGACGCTCTATCTTCACGGCCTCGTCCGCGACGCCAGTGGCGCGAAGATGTCCAAGTCGAAGGGCAATACCGTCGACCCGCTCGGCCTGATCGACCGCTACGGTGCCGACGCGCTGCGCTTTTTCATGGCGGCGATGGAAAGCCAGGGCCGCGACATCAAGATGGATGAGAGCCGCGTCGAGGGCTATCGCAACTTCGCCACCAAGCTGTGGAATGCGACCCGGTTCTGCCAGGCCAACGGCATTGCCGCCTCGCAGTCGCTCGCCGCGCCGATCGCCACCAGCGCGGTCAACCGGTGGATCATCGGCGAAGTCGTCGAGACACTCTCCGCGCTCGACAAGGCGATGGCCGACCTGCGCTTCGATGCCGCCGCCAACGCGATCTACCAGTTCGCCTGGAACACCTTCTGCGATTGGTACCTGGAACTGATCAAGGGCCAGGTCGATGACGAGACCAAGGCTGTTGCCGGCTGGGTGCTCGACCAGATCCTGGTCATGCTGCACCCGTTCATGCCGTTCGTGACTGAAGAGCTATGGCACGCGCAGGCCGAATATCAGGGGGGCAAGCGGCCGTATGACCTGATCGTGGCGAAGTGGCCAGAGCCGGAGGCTTCGGTCGATGTGGCCGCCAAGTCCGAGGTCGAATGGCTGATCGCGCTGACATCGGCGGTCCGGGGCGCGAAGAACGAGCTCGGCATTTCACCCGGCGCCAAGCTGCCGGCCTATCTGGCCGAGCCATCGGCTGCTGCCCGCAGCGCGATCGAACGCTCCATGCCGGCCATCGAACGACTGGCGCGCCTGTCAGCGGTTCATTTCGATCCGGCACCTGCCGGGGCTGCAATGCAGGTTTCGGCGGGCGACGACCTGTTCGTCATCCCGCTCGAAGGCGTGGTCGATACCGAGGCCGAAAAGTCCCGCCTGACCAAAGCCCGCGAAGCCTCGCTGAAAGAACGCGACTCGCTCGCCAAGCGGCTTGAGAACCCGGCATTTGTCGAGAAGGCCAAGCCAGAGGCGGTCGACAAGGCGCGCGCCGATCATGCGCACCATGCGGCCGAGGCCGAGCGGCTCGAAGCGGCGCTGGCGCGACTGGGGTGACAGGCGGGAGCGGATTTTGCTTTCCTACAGGGGCCCGGTTTGCCAGCGTGCCCGCCATGCCCGTCCCGATGCCACCCTTCGTTTTCGTTTTTGACACCGTGAAAGTGTCACCCGGTTTTTGGGGCACTTTTGCCTTATTTTTCAAAGTGCTTACGCGCAACAGGGTGGGTGACACTGTGTCACCCTGGGCGGCCCGAATCGCGCGATGGCGCTAGTCCTTGCCACCGACGATACCGGGGGGCCGGAAATCTTCGCCTCGTTGCAGGGCGAAGGCCCCTCGCAAGGCAAGCCGTGCGCGTTCGTGCGCCTGTCGCGCTGCAACCTGGCCTGCGTGTGGTGCGATACGCCCTACACCTGGCATTTCGGCGGCGACGATCGGCCGCACCGCGGCGGCGTGACTTACCCGCGCGTGGCCAACCAGTTCACGCTCGACGAAGACGATGTCGCGATGTGCATTGCCGCCCTGGGCCAGCCGCGGCTGGTGGTGACCGGGGGTGAGCCGTTGCTGCAGGCCCCGGCGCTGGCGCGAATGCTGGCGCTGCTGCCGGACGCGATCGTGGAGATCGAAACCAACGGCACCGTGGCCCCGCCGCCCGCGCTCGACGCGCTGGTGGCGCAGTACAATGTCAGCCCCAAACTGGCGCACTCGGGCAACGCGGCCGAACTGGCGCTGGTCCCCGAGCGGCTGGAACAGTGGGCGGCGGAGCCCCGCGCGGTATTCAAGTTCGTCGTCGCCGAGCCTGCCGATGTCGCCGAAGTGCTTGAACTGGCAAGCCGATTTTCTATTCCCCGCGAACGCGTGTGGCTGATGGCCGAAGGCACCGATTCCGCGACCCTTGCCGCGCGCGAACAATGGCTTGCACCGCTATGCATTCGCGAAAGGTTGACTCTGTCCAAGAGGTTGCACATCGACCTGTTCGGCGACAGCAGGGGGACTTGAGGCAATCATGAGCACACGGCCTCCACCCGCCATGAAGGGTAACCTCACCGAAGGCCCGATCCTGCGCACGCTGCTGTTGTTCAGCGTGCCCACCTTGATGAGCAGCATCCTGCAGTCGCTTTCCGGAACGATCAATTCGATCTGGGTCGGGCGGCTGATTGGCGAGGAAGCGCTGGCCGCCACCGCCAATGCCAACATCATCATGTTCCTGGTAGCCGGGGCCGCGTTCGGGTTCGGCATGGCCGGCACGGTCAAGATTGGGCAGCGCTTCGGCGCGCGCGATGTCGACGGTGCGCGGCGCACATTCGGCACGGTGGTGGGTTTCTCGTCGGTCCTGATGGCGGCAATCGCGCTGCTCGGCTGGCTGATTGCGCCGGCGCTGCTGACCGCGCTGAAAACGCCCGGCGGCGCCTATCCGCTGGCGCTCACTTACATCCGCCTGATGTTCGTCTCGATGCCGTTCATGATGGTCTCGGTGATCCTGACCATGGGGCTGCGCGGCACCGGCGATGCGCGCACGCCGCTGATTTTCATGGGCGTGACGGTGGCGATCGACACCATCCTCAACCCGATGCTGATTTCCGGTTTCGGGCCGTTTCCGAAGATGGGCATCGCCGGGTCGGCCACTTCGACCATCGTTGCCAGCCTGGTCTCGTTCTTTGCGATGATCGCCTATGTCTATGCCAAGGACCTGCCGCTGCGCCTGCGCGGGCCGGAGCTTGGCTATCTCAGGCCGCGGCGCGAGGAACTGCGCTTCATCATCACCAAGGGCCTGCCGATGGGTGCGCAGATGCTGGTGATGAGCGCGGCGGGGATCATCATCGTCGGCCTGGTCAACCGCGAGGGGCTGGTCATGACGGCCGCCTATGCCGCCGCGATGCAGTTGTTCACCTACATCCAGATGCCGGCGATGGCGATTGGCGGCGCGGTGAGCGCGATGGCGGCGCAGTTCATCGGCGCCAAGAAGTGGGACCAGCTCGACAAGATTACCCGCGCCGGTGTGACAGTGAACTTCCTGATGACCGGCGTGCTGACTGCGGTGCTGCTGACGTTCGACCATGCGGCGCTGGTGCTGTTCCTCGGGCCTGACAGCCCGGCGGTGCCCAAGGCGCAGCACATCCAAATGCTCGCGGTGTGGAGCTTCATGCTGTTTGGCGTGACGATGGTCTTTTCGGCCACGATGCGCGCTGGCGGGGCAGTGATCGTGCCGCTGATCATCATCGCGGTCGCGCTCTACCCGGTTCGGCTGGGGTTCTATTTCCTGTTCTACGACCGGCTTGGCGCCGATGCGATCTGGTGGTCCTTCACCGTTGGCTCGGTCGCCGGACTGGCGCTGGGCTGGTGGTTCTACCGCTATTCCAACTGGCGCAAGCACGCGCTGGCCGAAACCGCCGAAACCGCGCGCGAGCAGGTCCAGTCCGAAGGCGAACCCGCAGGCCGCTACGCACCGGAAATCTAGGCTTATTTCCCTTGTGCGCGCCAGCGCTGGACGGTGCGCTGGACGCGTTCTTCTTCGCCGCCGCTCTGGCGCCACAGGTCGGTGAAGCTGGGATCTTCCGATGCCGGCCGCTTGGCTTCGTCGAGATTGTCGAACGAGACGCGGATCGGGATCGCCACGCCTTCGCCGCAGATGATGCATTCGCGGTTGCGCAGTGCCGGGATAGAATCGAGGAAGCCGCGCGCGCCTTCGGGCATGGCAGCCTTCACAAACGCCTGGTCGCGGTCGTTGTTGAGGCGCATCGAAATGATCGTGCCGCACTGCGAGAGCACGCCTTCGGCCAGATCGGACGGGCGCTGGGTAATCAGGCCCAGTGAAATGCCGTACTTGCGGCCTTCCTTGGCGATGCGGCTGAGGATACGGCCGACCGACGAGCCATCGGCATACTTCTCGCTCGGCACGTAGCGGTGCGCTTCTTCGCACACCAACAGGATCGGCCGGGTGTTTTCCTCACGCGCCCAGATCGCAAAGTCGAACACCATCCGGCTGAGCACCGCCACCACCGTGCTGGTGATGTCCGACGGCACGCCCGAAACGTCGATGATCGAGATCGGCTTGCCGTCGCTTGGCATGCGGAAGATGCGGCTGATGAAGTCGGCCATCGTGTCGCCCACCAGCATGCCGGAGAACATGAACTGATAGCGGGGGTCGCTCTTGATCTCCTCGATCTTGGTCTTGATGCGCATGAACGGCGCGCTCGAGGTCGCCTTGTCGAGCTTGCCCATCTCATCCTGGATGGTGTTGGTCAGGTCGCTCAGCAGATACGGGATCGGCGAATCGACGGTGATCTTGCCCAGCCCTTCGGCCAGCCGGTTCTTGCTCCGCGCCTTGAGCAGACACTTGGCAAGAATGTCGGCATCTTCCTGCAGGTCGTTGCCGTTGGACGTCAGGAACACTTCGCAGTGCTCTTCGAAATTCATCAGCCAGTAGGGCATCTGCAAGTTGCCAACGTCAAAGATAATCCCGGTGCTCTTGAACGCGGCCGAATATTCGCCGTGCGGATCGATCATCACGATGTGGCCGTTGGGCGCCGCTTCGCAGATCCGGTGCAGGATCAGCGCCGCGCTGGTCGACTTGCCGGTGCCGGTCGAGCCGAGCAGCGCGAAATGCTTGCCGAGCATGGCGTCGACATAGAGGCCGGCGCGAATGTCGGTGGTGGGATAGACGGTGCCGATCTCGATCGAACTTCGCCCGTCGGCGGCGTAGATCTGGCGCAAGTCCTCGGTCGTGGCCGGAAAGACCAGCGCGCCGGGGACCGGGTAACGGGTCACACCGCGGCGGAAACTGTGAATGCGGCCGGTCAGCTTTTCCTCGCGGCCTTCGCCCATGAAGTCGATGTTGGCGAGCACACCGTCGCTGCGCCGGTCCTGCCGCTGGTTGCGGACACTGGCCAGCAGCCAGCCGTCGCTGGTCTTGATCTTGACTTGGCTACCGACTTGGCCGGCGAGCGCAATCGAGGGATCGCCATCGTCCATGCAATCGTTGAGCCGCTGCAGGTCGAGCGCCACTTGCGAGCCCGAACCGGCGATTTCCAGCACCACGCCGATCGGCTGGTTCGCGTTATCGACCGAGTCCGGCTTGGTTTGGCGCGCGGTAATGTCGACCGCCCCTGGCTCGTCGGCCGGATTGAAGGTCTGGAAGGTCTGCTTGGACATATCGGTCATGCGGAAGGGCTCGCTTGTAAAAACGTGCCGCCCGAATACCGCGAACGAGGTTAAAATCGGGTCAAGGTTGCTGCGAAAATCCGCTCAAACCAAGGCAAACACGCGCCCGGCCAGCCAGCCCATGAACAACGACAGGGCAACCGCGAACAAGCCGTAGAGGATGGCGGACTTGTCGGCTTGTTCAGCCACGAAGCGTTCGAACCCCAGTTTGCGCACGTCGACTTCGGCAATCGCCGAGGAAATCACCCGCCCGCGGGTGATGGCAAAGGTTTCGGCGGTGTAGCGTCCCGTCACCACTTGCGAGGGGAGCGCAATGCGCGCCTGGTAGAGCACCCCGTTGTTGATCTTCACCCCGGTGCCGTCTTCCTTGTAGAGCCCTTCGCGGCGGCGCAAATCGACCAGCCCGGCGGTAAAACGCGCTTGTTCGGCAGGATCGATCGCGCCGCTGGGCGAAAGCTGCAGGAAATTGAGCCCCAGTTCGTAAATAGCCGCGGTGCGATCATCGACAATATCAGCCACCGGGCGCGAACTGGCCACGGCGAAGAACGACGGGGCGGAGCGGAACGAGGTGTTTTGGGCGTTGAGCCAGATGCCGAACTTCTTCTCCTTCTCGCGTAGGAGGATGGGTGTTGTCGGCCCCTTGAGCACGACCACGATGTCATACGGCTGGCGCGCGCGGCGGCCATCGGGGTCGAGGATCGCGCCGTAGAGCAGCAGTTCGGTGCCGGTGAAGCCCTGGCGCACCTGCACTTCGTGCTGCGAGACTTCGGGCACCAGGATCGGATCGCGCTGGGCCGAGAGCGACAGCAGGGCGAGCACCGCGAACAGCGCCCGCGCGGCGGCCTGCGAGCGGGTCACTGCTGCACCACGGTGTAAACCTCGTCCGGCCGCACCCCCAGCCCGAAGGCCATGCGCAGCGCCACCGCCAGCACGATCGCGGCCAGCGCGAGACGCAAGTATTCCGGCTTGATCGTCAGCGCGAGGCGAGAGCCGATCTGCGCCCCGGTGACCGATCCGAGCAGCAACAGCCCGGCCAGCACCATGTCCACTGCATGCGTGGTCAGCGCGTGCATCATGGTGGTCACCATGGTCACGAACAGGATCTGGAACAGCGATGTGCCGACGACCACGTTGGCGCTCATACCGAGGATGTAGAGCATCGCGGGCACGAGGATGAAGCCGCCGCCGACACCCATCACCATGGTCAGGATGCCGGTGACGAAGCCGAGCAGCAGCGGCGCCAACGGCGAGATGTACAGGCCTGAGCGATAGAACCGCCAGCGCATCGGCAGGCTGGCCACGATCGGGTGATGGCGGCGCTTGGCCGCGCGCGGCTTGGCCCCCGGCTTGGCACGCAGCGATTCGATGCTCTCGCGGCCCATCAGCGCCCCGACCCCGCCCAGCAACAAGACGTAGAGGATGTTGATGACGGTATCGATCTGGCCGAGCGACTGGAGCAGGCGGAACAGCACCGCGCCGACCGCCGCACCCATCACCCCGCCAACCACGGTAACCGCGCCCATCTGGTAGTCGACCCCGCCGCGCTTGGTATGCGCGAACACGCCCGAGACGCTGGCGCCGGTTACCTGGCTGGCGGCGGACGCGGCGGCAACGGTTGGCGGCACGCCATAGAAGATCAACAGCGGGGTGGTCAGGAACCCCCCGCCAACGCCGAAAATCCCGGATAGCAGCCCGGTGGCCGCGCCGAGCAGGACAATGACCAGCCCGTTGACCGCAAGGTTCGCGATGGGAAGGTAGACGTCCATGTCGCCGCCTACCCCATGCGCGCGGGCTAATGAAGGGCGCTGGGCCTAGAAACCCGCAGAAACAGTCAACGCCGGTCCGCTCGAGGGCTCCGCCTCACCCGCCACGCGGAAGCGGTAGTCCGCTGCCACCCGTCCGCGCGCCTGCCCAAGCCGGAAGTTGACCGTCGCCGTAGGCCCGACATCGAGCCGCGATGCGCCCTTCTGCGCCCCGCCCCACGCACCCGCTCCAGCGCTCAGGTCGGTTTCGCCAGACCGGGCCAGCGGACGCTCCACCCGGGCCTGACCATCGACAAACGCGGTCGCATACCGGCCGCCGACATAGCCTGCCTGGACATAGGCTTCGGCGTGCGTCCCCAGCGGGAGTTTGAGCGGCGGAAATTCGCTAACCGCATAAGCCGCCGGGCTGACGCGCGTGCCGCGCGCGGTGTCGGTGACGCGCCCTTCGGCCACAATCCGCACTGGCACGCCCGCCAGCGGGCGCAGCGACAAGCCTGCCGCCAGTTCCTGTTCGCGCGGTCCGGCGAGTGCGCGGCTGGCGCGCAGGTGCGCTTGCGGTTGCAGCCCGCTACCGGGCGCGAGGCGATAGCGTACAACCGCGCCCGCCTGGCTGCGGCCATAACTCGGCCGGCCCGAGAGGATCGGCGTGGTCGTATCGCGGCGCAGCAGCAGCCAGCTGTCGGCCGACCAGCGCGACATCGCGGCCAGACGCGGCTGGCTGACAGGCGGGACCGGCATCGCCGCCGCCGCCGGCACACCCGCGCCGGGCAAGTAAGCGAGCAGGACCGCCGGAATCTGCATCTGCGACAGCCCCGCGAGGAGCAGGAGATTGTTGCCGATAGCCACTCGCGGCGAATCGAACGGCGGTGCCGGCGGCGTCGCGGGCGGCGTCGCGGGTGCGGCAAAGCCCGGCAAGGTCTGGACCGGCATTGCGCCGGTTACCGGCTCATCCACGGCAACCCCGTCCAGCCACGGCGACGCCAGGGTCGGTTGCGGCTGGAACAGATCTGGCGCTTCCCCGCGGCGGACGGATGAGCGGGCGCTCGCAGCTTCGCCGGGCGATTTGGCTCCGGTCTGCGGACTCAACGTTTCTTCCCGGGCGACGGTGACAGCGGCAACGAGGCGCTCAACTTGCCCGGCGAGCTCGAACGGTGGCTGCCAGGTGAGCACGCGCAACCCCGTCCAGCCGACCAGCAGCGCGCCGAGCACCAGCAGCGGCTGGCCGCGAAAGGAGGCCCGGCCGGTCATGCCAGTTGCCGCACAGGCAGCGCCGCTGGATGGGCGTGGTGATACGTCTTGTCCCACTGCGGCTGGGCGCCGAACAGCGAGGCGACATAGGCCACCAGCGCGCGCCGCCCGGCCATGATCGCAATGACGTTGGCAAGCGGGATCCGCGCCACCGCGAACAGCCCCTCGCGCCAGCCATATTCTCGCGCCGTGAAAGCAAAGCGAACCAGCGCGCGCCAGGCAAAAGCAGCCAGGTTGAAGCTCAGCAGCGCGTCGAGCCAGGGATCGGCCAGCCACGGGCGCACCAACCCCAGTCCGCCCGCCGCGAATAGCACCAGCCCCAGCGCGACCATCAAGTAGCCCGTGAACAACACCAGCGCAGTGAGCGGCCCGCGCCGGTCGCGCAGGCGCATCCACCATTCTCCGACGCCCCCGGCCCAGCCCATCCGGTCCCAGCCCTGCAGCGAAATGCCGTGGACCCAGCGCGCCTTTTGCCGCACCGCGTGATCGATCCGCGCCGGGAAGCAGGCGCGCGTCGCCACCAGCTGTCCGTCCTCGCCGCGGATCCGCAGGAAGCGTGAACGGCCGCCGGCGGCGCGGACGCGCAAGCCCAGCTCGTAATCCTCGGTCAGCGATTCGACTGCGAACGGCCCGGCAGCGCCACTTTCCCGCGCCAACTGGCCCAGCATCGTGCGGGCAAAGCCGCAACCGACACCCGCCGCCGGAATTGCCGCAGCCAATGCATCGCGCACGACCATCGCCTTGCCATGGGCTTCGGCAAATTCTTCGCAATAATGACTGCCGACCCAGCGCGAATAGCGCTGCGGTTCGGGCAGGACCGGCAACTGCACGAAATCCTCGGTTGAAATCTGCGAATCGAGCAGCGCCAGCGCGGCCGGATCGACCATGTCTTCAGCATCGTGCAGCACCACCAGCCGGACCTCGCGGCCAAGCCGATCTTCATCGTCCTCCAAGGCCGCGTAGAGCCGGTTGAGACAGTCCGCCTTGGTCGTCGGCCCGGTGCGGCCGTGAACCACCACCCGCACGCGGCGATCGCCGCCGGAACCGCGCATCACGGCCTCCAGCGTGTCCGGATCGTTGAGATAGCAGCCGACGTAAATCCGCAGTTCGGCCTGCGGCCAGGCGGCCAACGCATGGGCGACAGTGAATTCGATGACCGGCGCTTCATGCCATGCCGGGATCAGCACCGCTGCCGGACCCGCCAGCGGGCGCGAACGGGCTTCGCGCGTGCGGATGCGCAGCGTCTTCGCGCGGCCGGTCAGCTTGAGCCACACCCAGGCGACATCGATCGCGAGTTCGTCAATCGCGCCGACCAGGAAGAACACCCCGGCGAACAGCAAAAGCTCATGCTCGACGAGCGCCAGCCACTCGAGCGGCGACCATGGACCCAACACTTGCCCCCTTTCGGGTATCCTATTCCCTTGATAGCGTTGGTAAACCGTCAAAGCGAAAAGGCAAACGTTCTGATACACGTTGCATCGGCCCGGCAAATTCGGGAGGGTTAGCCATGGCTGCCCCTACCCTGCTCGCCGCTGCTGCAAAGCCCTTTCGCGCCCTGTTTGTCAGCGATGCCTTCGAAGGGCTGCTGCTGATCGGGATCGCGATTGCAGCAATGCTGGTGGCCAGTTCACCGCTGGGCGACGCCTATCATGCGCTGTTCCACGCGGCGCTGCCGTGGAGTCCGATTCCGAAGCTCGATACGCTACATTTGTGGATCAACGACGCGGTGATGGCGGTGTTTTTCTTCGTCGTTGGCCTCGAAGTGAAACGCGAAATCGTGGCCGGCGACTTGTCCGATCCCAAGCAGTTGAAACTGCCGGTGATGGCCGCGTTTGCGGGCATGGCCGTGCCAGCGGCGATCTATATCGCGTTTGTCGGCGATAACCCGCAGCTCGACCGGGGCTGGGCCATTCCGGCCGCGACCGACATCGCCTTTGCGATGGGCGTGATCGGGCTGCTCGGCCGCCGGGTGCCGCCAGCGTTACGGCTGTTCCTGCTGACCGTGGCGATTGTCGACGACATCGGCGCGGTGCTGATCATCGCCTTTTTCTACACCGCGAAAGTCCAGCTGGTGTGGCTGTTCGCCTCGGTGCTGGTCGCCGCCGGAATGGTGCTGATGAACTGGCTTAGAGTTGACCGGGTCGCCGCTTACATCGCGGCCGCCGTGGTGCTGTGGGTCTGCGTGCTGCACTCCGGCGTCCACGCCACGATCGCCGGGGTGATTGCCGCGCTGGCGGTGCCGATGCTGAAGCGCGACGGCAGCAAGCTGCTCGAACCGGTCGAACATTCGCTGGTCGGTTGGAACGCCTACCTGGTGGTGCCGCTGTTCGGCTTTGCCAACGCCGGGGTCGACTTGCGCGGGGTCGGGCTCGACGTTGTCACCCAGCCGCTGCCGCTAGCGGTTGCCGCCGGGCTGGTGGTGGGCAAACAAGTGGGGGTGTTTGGTGCCGTCCTGCTGGCCAGCGCGCTGGGCATTGCCAGCCGTCCGGCAGGGTCAAGCTGGCTGCAAGTGTGGGGCATTTCGATCCTGTGCGGGATCGGTTTCACCATGAGCCTGTTCATCGGCACGATGGGATTTGCCGGGTACGACGCACTGTATGAGCAGGCCAAGATCGGGGTGCTTGCGGGCACGTTGGTTTCGGTCGTGCTCGGCTACACAGTGCTGCGGCTCGCGAGGCAGCCCGAAGCAATCTAGCCCAGCACTTCGTTCTGCAGGATGTAGATCACCCCGCCCGCCACATAGCCTGCCAGCGCCAGCGCGCTGAACCGGCGCAGGTACCACAGGAAATCGATCCGCTCGATGCCCATCGCAGCCACGCCGGCGGCTGAACCGATGATCAGGATCGAGCCGCCGGTGCCCGCACAATAAGCCATGAATTCCCACAGGAAGCTGTCCTGCGGA
>JBDSDZ010000073.1:0-10001 GCA_039920345.1 Croceibacterium sp. | reverse complement strand
AGATCGTGCGCCACGTCGACCACCAGGGTGGCGTTGAATTCGTGCGCGAGGTCCTGCAGCCCGGCGATGTCGGGCGTGTCGGAATCCATCGAGAACAGGCTTTCGGTCACGACCAGGATGCCGTTTTCGGTATCGCGGGCGCGGATCGCGGTGAGCTTTTCGCGCGCATGATCGAGCCGGTTGTGGCGGTAGAGGTGAATATTGCGAGTGGCAGCTTGCGCGCCTTCCTGCAGGCAGGCGTGGCTGAGCGCATCCATCACGATGTGGTCGGACGGCCTGACCAGCCCCTTGATGACGCCGAAACCGGCCGCCCAGCCAGTGGGGTAAAGCGCGACATGATCGTAGCCAAGGAATTCGGCGATCTTGCGTTCGAGCGCGATCGACAGCGATGAGTTACCCACTAGCGCCGGCGAGCCCGCGCTGTGCACGCCGTGCTTCTTCATCGTTTCGATAGCGGCTTCGAGAATTGCCGGGTGCGAGTTGAGGCTGAGATAGTCCTGGCTGGCGAAGTTCACGCCGGAGAACAAGTCGCCTTCGTCAGTGCGCGCAGTGCAGCGGCTGAAGGCGCCATGTTCGGTCGAGCGGCCGAGCGGCCACACGCCTGCGGCCCGGCGCGCCTGCTGCCACCGGTAAAATGCCTCGACGCGATTAATCAAATTGGCGCCAGGAAGGTGCTTGAAATCCTTCATGCTCCCGGAGAGCGGATCAGGACCGGCAACCGTATTCGAAGACATGAAGAATTCCTCGCGAAAATCGTCTGGGCTTCGCATAGAGAGTCGGTGTGACCTTAGGAAAAATGCCTATGGTTAATTTGTATATTTGTTGATCTTCTCGACCAGTTTATCGAGGTCGATCGGCTTGGTTTCAAAGTCGACGCAACCGGCCTCGATCGACTTGCGGCGATCGCTTTCCAGCGCATGGGCGGTGAGCGCGATGATCGGGATATGGGCTGTCGCGGGGTTGGCCTTGATCAGGCGGGTCGCTTCCCAGCCGTCCATTTCGCCCAGCGCGACGTCCATCAGCAGGATGTCGGGCTTGTGTTCGATCGTCGCTGCAATGCCACTCGGTCCATCGACCGCGCAAATGACCTCCAGGCCCTTGCGCGCCAGGCGGCGCGAGAGCATGTCACGGTTCATCTCGTTATCCTCAACGATCAGTATTAACGGCACCGGCTAGTTCCTAAATTTGCGCGTGAACGATTGTCAGGCTGCGATCGGTGGAAGCGTTTCCGCGTGATGCGCGATCTGGAACCGCAGGAAAGTGCACGGCGACCCATCGCCAAGGATGCTATCTTCGATTTGCCCATCAAGCAGCGTGGCGAACTTGGCGGCGAGCGCCAGTTCGATGCCTGTAGAGCCATATTTTGTGGGCGAAATGTCCTCGTCCGTTTCGAACATTTCCTGCCTCAGGTTGATCGGTTTGGTGACCCCTTCGGCATCGAGGCTCTGGAACTGCAGCACCATCTGTGAATCGCGGCATCTGGCGACAATGTGCAATCGGCTTGAGTCGCCGCTTGCAGACAGGCCGGCGACAAGGTTCTCGATGATCGAGCCGAGCACACCCCAATCGGTGCACACCGGCTGGTCGAGATAGCGATTCAGATCGATCGTCAGCAGATAGCCCGACTTCCTGGCTGAAGCCTGCCACTGCGAGAACTTTGCCGAAAGCAGGCCGTACGACCGCTCGACCGGCATCCGATTGGCCTCGATCCGCGAATAATCGAGGATGTGGTCAATCAGGTACAACAGGTCCGTGCCCGAGTTGTGCACGTGAGTCAGGTCCTTGGTGCTCTGCTCGTCGCCTTCTTCCGCTGCTTCTTCCAGCAGCAGGTGGCTGTAGCCGATGATGGCGTTGAGCGGTGTGCGCAGCTCGTGACTCATGCTGGCGATGAAGTTCGCCTTGGCATTGCCAGCGTGCTCGGCGGCCGAAGTCAGGTTGCGCAAGTTGTCGGAGATGGAAACCAGCGCATTAAGTTCGCGGCTGAATTCGCGCTGTTCGCGGAACATCTTGGCGAAGTAGAGCGACATCATCGCGAAATAGATCGCCACCGAGGCCATCGAGATCATCCCGATGACCTGCAGCTTATCGAGTTCGATCGGCGGTAGTCCGATTGGGCCGAGGCAGATCCACATCAGTAAGGCAGTGCTGCCGAAGATCTGCACCAGCAGCAGGTTTCGCACCCAGCCAACTGGCGGCAGGTACAGGAATGAGAGCAGCGGGAAGATCAGTACCCACGACAGGAATGGCGAAGCGAGGCCGCCAAATGAATAGCACGCCCACAGCACGCAAAAGCTCAGGTTCTGGATCGAAAGGAACGTCAGCAGGCGATAGCGGCCGGTCCAACGCAGCAGGAACGGATAGATCCAGAACGCCAGGATGGAGAAGAAGAATACCGTGACCCGGTAATCACGGACGATATCCATGGCGTAGATATAGATTGGCAAGGTGTTGCCCAGGATCGGACCAAACACGTGGCTCAGCATGAACATGCGCGCACGGCGGTGCTGCTCGGTATCGGCAATCATCTGGCGTGGAATAAAGAAATCGAGCAGCGAACTGACCGACCACCCCGCCTTGGCATTGAGCAACGCCATGTGGAACTCCCCTGGGCTGGGCGAGTAGCACGCCCTCCAAACGGCGGCTCACATACGGCAGGTGCGCTTTAGATATAGTAAAGGCTTCATTTAGCAGTCTTTAACAAACAACCCCTAGGTCCCGAGCCGTCCGCATTGGGGGGCCAGAATGCAAAGATTGGCGTACCGCGCGATCGACTGGTTTATTCCGGCCCACATCCGGGCGACGGAATCCGACCTGCTGATGACGCGCATATTCGTGTTGTTGCATCTCCTCGGGCCGCTCATGGGGCACTCCGTTACGATCTTCCTATGGCTGAAATTGCCGCATGACACGTGGCAGTTCTGGGTGACCGAAGTTTGCGTTGCGGCGTTTTTCTTCGTTCCTCTTCTGATGCGATTTTCCGGCAGCATGCGACTGGCCGCGACGGTCAGCGTGCAGTTGCTGGTCGGGCTGAGCCTGTTCGGATCGTTCTACTTCGGAGGGATCAGTTCGCCGCTGCTGCCTTGGTTCCTGATCGCGATGGTGCTGGGCTTCTTCTATCTTGCCGATGCCATCGGACAGGTCCTGCTCGGCATTGCCGGACAGCTGGCCATCTTCGTTGCCATGCGCATCTTGGTCGGCAGTTTTCCGTCGCTTATCCAGGCGTCCGACCTAATCGTCGCCAACGTCTTTTCGATCGGTGCGGCGCTGACGTACATGACCATGCTGTGCCTGTTCTACGAAAAGGTCATGCGTGTCAGCCTGCGGCTCGAGCAGCAGACTATCGACCAGCGCAGCAATCTCGAGATCCTGCGCGACGCGATGCAAAGCGCCGAAACCTCGAGCAAGCGCAAATCGATCTTCCTCGCCAAGATGAGCCACGAACTGCGCACCCCGCTCAACGCGGTGATTGGCTACTCGGAAATGCTCAAGGAGAACTGGGAAGAACGCGGTGAAAACGACCGCAAGGCGAAAGACCTCGAGCGGATCCATACCGCCGGGCGTCACCTGCTCGAACTGGTCAACAACGTCATCGACCTGTCGTCCATCGAGACCAACCGTTTCGAGCTGACCGCCGGCCCAGTTTTGATTTCCAAGCTAGTCGAGGAAGTGGTGGCAACCGCTTCCCCGCTGACTGCGAAGCGTAACAACAAGCTATTGGTTAACATGCCCGAGGATCTCGGCATCTTCGAAATCGATGCGCTTAAGCTGCGCCAGTCGCTGCTTAACCTCATCAGCAATGCGGCCAAGTTCACCACCAAGGGTGTGATCATGCTGACCGTCATGCGCCGCGAAGAGGAAAACGGCGATTACCTGTCTTTCGAGGTGACGGACAACGGGATCGGCATTCGGACCGAGGCGCTGGAGAAGGTCTTCGAACATTTCGGCCAGGCTGAAAGCAATACCAAGGCCCGCTATGGCGGGACCGGTATCGGCCTCACGCTGACCAAGCGTTTCTGTGAAATGATGGGTGGTTCAATCTGGGTGCGCTCGGAGTACGGCCTGGGTTCGAGCTTCACGATCAAGATCCCCGTTTCGCTCGCCGCGTCATCCGAACGGGATCGGGCCGCATGAACATGATGACCGAAATCGACGTAGCGCCCATCCGCCCGCCGGAGATTGGCCGCGGTCGGCTCAAGGCCGTGCGGATTGCCAGCCTCGCAATTATCGCGCCGCTCTCTGCCGCCATCGCGCTCGCCGCAATTCACCAGCTGACACTGGCGATCGCTCTGGTCCTGTTTGCGTCGGCATTGCTTGCAGGCATCCCGGCCTATCGGTCGGGCAAGGCGCTCAACCGGCATCTCGATTCCTCGTTGCTGGCGGCGGAAGCTGCGGCGACTGAGCTGGTATCTGCAGCCCATGGCACCGAGCGCAATTTTGGGCTCGAACCGGGCGAAAAATCGCTCGAACATAAGTTCGACCGCTTGCGGCGCACGCTCAACGCGCTCACGCGCGGCGCCCGAAACCTGACCCACGAACGCGAACGCTCGCGCGAATTGGCGGCGAAACATGATCAGGCCAAAGTTCAGTTCTTCGCGGCCATGAGCCACGAATTGCGCACGCCGCTCAATGCCATCCTCGGCTATGCCACGCTCCTGCTTGAAGATGCCGATGTGCAGGATGAATCGGTCGCCTTTGGGGACTTGCAGAAGATCCACCTGGCCGGACGCCGCCTGATGACCCTGATTGACGATTTGCTTGAGCTTTCCGGCCTGGCGGAAGGCAGGGTCGAGCGCGATCGCGTGATCTTCTCGTTCGACGAGGCACTTCGCCAGGTCGTGGCGCACACGCTGGCCGAGCGGGGCGCTAGCGCTTCTGGTATCCAGATCGTCGACGAAGGCGAAAATGTGGTCGTCATCAACGACCGGCAGAAAGTCGGTCGTTGTGTCAGGACTCTGATCGAGGCAGCGCTCGACCAGTCGAAAGGCGGCACGGTCCGGCTAAGCTGGAAGCAGAATCATCCTGCCGGGCTGATCGAATTGACCGTTCACGACGACGGCCCCGCGATTGCGCCCGAAGAATGCGAGCGAATCTTCGAGGGCCCGAGCAAGGATCTCCACGCCGCATCAGGCCGCGCGTCCATCGGCCTGACGCTGGTCCGCAACATAGCCCGCAACATCGGCGGCGATTGCTTTGCCCGCGCCGACGTAAGCTCGGGTGCCGAAATCGTGCTCACCGTTTCCATCAACGGGGAAGATGGCGCGCATCACGCTTTGATCGATGACACCGTGGAAGGAAAGATGACTGCCGCGGAAGCCTTAGCAATGGCATCCGATATAGAAGAGTCTGATACCGTGTCCAGCGCCCGGCTGGGTGAAGATTTTCCGGCACCGCGTCAACGCAGTGTCCTGATCATCGACGATGACCGAGCCGCGCTGGAACTGCTTGAGCGCTGGATGCTGCGGTGCGGCTATACCGTGCTCAAGGCGACCAATGGCGAAACGGGGCTAGAGCTTGCGCGCGCCCATGAGCCTGACCTCATCCTGCTTGACGCGTTGATGCCCGGCAGGACCGGTTACGACGTGCTGGACGAGATGCGCAGCGATGAAGCGCTGAGCGATACGCCAGTGCTGTTGATCACGGTGGACGATGATCGTCTACGCGGCCTTGGTGCCGGTGCTTCCGATTTCATTCGTAAGCCAGTCTCGGAATCGCAGCTTCGTGCGGTCGTGTCGACCTACGGCTCTGAAGCCAAGGGCGACATACTGGTGATCGATGACGACGATGTGGCGGCCGATCTGATGTGCCGCAATCTCAAGCGATTGGGTTTTGAACCGCGGCGCGCCATCGATGGCGGCGAAGGCATGAAAATGGCGCTGGCCAGCCGGCCGAGCGCGATCCTGCTCGACCTGCACATGCCGCGCTTCGACGGGTTCGCGTTTCTCGAAATGCTGGCGCGAGAAAAGCAGTTGTCGTCAGTTCCAGTGGTCGTCGTTTCCGCTCAGCAGCTATCGCGCGGGCAGCACAACACGCTGGTTGCGTCGGGCTGTCACTATTTCAGCAAGGGCAGTTCGGCGCCGCGTGAAATTGTCGAGACCTTGAAGGCGCTCGTCGCATGACCGACGTCGCCCCCAAAACCGTCCTGATCGTCGACGACATCGAGGACAACCGGGTCCTGCTCGAGCGGGCGCTTGCGGCCAACGGCCTGATCACGATCAGTGTTGAAGACGGCCAGAGCGCCCTGGCTTACCTTTCGAGCAAGGTTCCCGATATCATCCTGCTCGACTGGATGATGCCCGGCCTGTCGGGCATCGAAACGCTGCGCATCATTCGCCAGTCCTACTCTGCCTCGGTCCTTCCGGTGATCATGTGCACCGCGGTGGGCGAGGAGGAATATGTCGTCGATGCCATTTCCGAAGGCGCGAACGATTATGTGACCAAGCCGTTCAGCCTGCCGATCCTGCGCGCACGGATGAAAGCCCATCTCTCACAGTCCGACACGGTCGCGGCCCTGGTCGACGAAAAGGCCGAAGCCAAACGCCGGCTCAACGCCCAGACGCGCGAATTGTTTTCGCGGCTTGCCGCGAACTGACGATGTCCCTGCGCGCGTATTTCAGTTCAGGCCGGGTGGTGGCGAAGATCGCCATCGCCGTTCCGGTACTCGCCTTCGTCGCCGGGGTAGGCTTGGCATCGGCCGTGGCAACCGACGCACCGGTCGTCATCGTGCTGTCGGCCATTGCCATCGGCTTCGCCATGGTCATCGGCTGCCATCAGCTGTTCGCGGTACGAAACATTGCCGAGCAGGCGATGGTGTCGGCAAGCCGCTGCGCCGACCTGGAGCAGCAGCTCGGGCGGGATCCATTGACCGGGCTGCTGAATCGCACGGCCTTCATGCACGTGCTCGATGCCATGGCCGCCGATGAGCAGGACGGCGGCATGATCATGCTGATCTTCTTCGATCTCAACCGGTTCAAGGAAGTCAACGATACGCTGGGCCACAGCGTCGGTGACATGCTGCTGGTCGGCGTGGCCAAGCGCACGGCCCAGGTCCTGCAGGCAGCGCCCGCCATCGCGCGCCTTGGCGGTGATGAATTTGCCGCGATCGTTCCGTGGACGGATGAGAATGACGCGCGCGAACTGGGCGACGCGATCGTCAAGGCGATGGCCGCCCCGTTCAAGCTTGACGAGCGGGCGGTGGAAGTCAGCGCATCGGTCGGCGTTGCCATCGGCGATCCCGGTATCCAGGGCGGCGCAGAGCTGCTGCGCCGGGCGGATCTGGCGATGTACGAAGCCAAGGGCTCGGGCCGCGGCTCGCTCCACGTGTTCGATGACATGCTGTCCAAGCGCCGCAGCCGCGAGAAGGTTATTCGCGCGCAATTGGACGGGCCGCTCGCGGCGAAGCAGTTCGAAATGCATTACCAGCCGATCTTCGACGCACGGACCGGAAAAATCGCGAAGGCCGAAGCGCTCCTGCGTTCACGTTCGGAGGTTATGTCCGGGATTTCGCCATCGTTGATGGTCGCGATCGCGGAGGATAGCGGGCAAATCGCCGACCTGACCGAATGGACGCTCGAAACCGCCATTGCGGCTTCGAAAACCCTCGACCTCACGGTCGCGGTCAACATCTCGCCAGCCTATTTCCGCGGGATGAATTTCGCCGATCGGGTGGTGGACAAGTTGCTGGCCATGAACGGCAAGCCCAGCTCGCTGATTATCGAAGTGACTGAAGGCGTGCTGATTTCCAATCTCGAAAGCGCCCGCGAATCGATTGGCCAGCTGCGCGAAGTGGGCATCAAGGTTTACCTTGACGATTTTGGCACCGGCTACTCGTCGCTCAGCTACGTCCAGAACTTCGATCTCGACGGACTGAAACTCGATCGATCGTTCATGATGCAGTTGGGCAAGCAGGAGAAGGCCAAGCAGATCATCCGCTCGATGATCGATTTCAGCCACAGCCTGGGCATGTCGGTGATCATGGAAGGGGTTGAAAGCGAATGGCAGGCCCGCTTCCTGCAACTGGTCGGCTGCGATTACCTGCAAGGCTTCCATCTTGGCGTACCGAGCACGGCGGAAGACCTGAAGGTGCTGCTCGGCAAAATTGAACAACAAGCCGAACCCGACAAAGCAGGATACTCCCGCTCAGATGCCGCCTGAGCGCGGAATCTGAGCGAAAGGGCTCAAACGTCCGATCGCGGGCGCGCAATTTGGGGAGCTGATCCAAGCTGCGGGCTGTGTGCCCGCGCGGGTCAGGCGGCGGTAGGCTTGACGGTTGCCTTTGAGCCGTCGTCACCGGTCACTGCAATGCTGCCATCGTCGGCTGGCGGTTCGCCCGCGAAGCAGCGATGCCCGTCGACACCTTCGGTGACAAAGCAGACCTTGCCGTCCTGGTTGAAGATCGTCCCGCCTGAAGGCGAGTTGTCGGCCGCGACCATCGACCAGGTCAGGCCGGGATGGACCACCAGCTTGTCGACCTTACCGTCAGCGTGGACGATGTCATAATTACCGGGAGCGACAGCTTCGAACCCGGCGTCGGCCGTATTAACCGAGGCTTCGACATTCGGGTCAGTTGTGGCCGCAGTGTCAGGTGCGGCCTGGTTGCAGGCCCCCAGCGAGGCAAGGGCAATGACGAGAATAGTCTTTTTCATGGCTTCCATCTCCGAACTCCAACGCTCCATCGGCTTCTTCCCACAAAGGTGCCAAGATAGCCATGATCGGCGACTAATCGATCACATTAACTCAAGTGCCAGCGCGGTTCCTTCGCCGCCGCCGATGCACAGGCTGGCAACGCCGCGCTTTTTGCCTTTTTGCTTGAGCGCGTTGATCAACGTCACGAGGATACGTGCGCCGCTGGCGCCGATCGGATGACCGAGCGCGGTGGCGCCGCCGTGAATGTTGATCTTGTCATGCGGGATGCCGATGTCCTTCATCGCGAACATGGCGACGCAGGCGAACGCTTCGTTCACTTCCCACAAGTCCACGTCCGCAGCCGACCAGCCGGCCTTGTCGAGCACCTTGCGGATGGCGCCGACCGGGGCGGTGGTGAAATCCTTGGGTTCCTGCGCGTGCGCGGCCATCGCCACGATCCGCGCGACCGGGGTCTTGCCTTGCGCCTTGGCTACGCTCGCGCGAGTAATCACCAGCGCGGCTGCGCCGTCGGAAATCGAGCTCGACGTGGCGGCCGTGATCGTGCCTTCCTTGGCGAAGGCGGCACGCAGTTCGGGGATCTTCTTGGGGTTGCCCTTGCCCGGTTGTTCGTCGGTATCAACGGTGACTTCGCCCTTGCGGGTCTTGACGGTCACCGGCACCACTTCGTCGGCAAAAGCCCCGCTTTCAATCGCGGCGCTGGCGCGGGCCAGCGATTCGATCGAGTAGTCGTCCATGTCCTGCCGGGTCAGCTGGTAATCATCCGCCGTGCACTGGGCGAAGCTGCCCATCGCCTTGCCTTCTTCGTACGCGTCTTCGAGTCCGTCGAGGAACATGTGGTCGTAAGCCGTGTCATGCCCGATGCGCGCGCCAGAGCGGTGCTTTTTGAGCAGGTAGGGCGCGTTGGTCATGCTCTCCATGCCGCCCGCCACGATCAGGTCCGCCGAACCCGAGGCGAGCGCTTCGGCGCCCATGATCACGGTCTGCATCCCGCTCCCACACACCTTGTTGACTGTGGTTGCCTGGACCGACTTGGGCAGCCCGGCTTTGAGCGCGGCCTGGCGCGCCGGAGCCTGGCCGAGGCCGGCGGGGAGCACGCAGCCCATGTAGATCCGGTCGATGTCATCGCCGCTCACGCCAGCGCGTTCGACCGCGGCCTTGACCGCCGTTGCGCCCAGCTCCGTCGCCGACACATCCGCAAGCGCACCCTGCATGCCGCCCATCGGGGTACGCGCATACGACAGGATGACGATCGGATCGGATTCGGAGAACTGGGCCATGGCGGTTAGAACCTTTTGCGAGAACGGGATGGGCGCTCCCTAATGTTGGACCTCGGACAAGGCAATTCCACCATCCGTTTC
>JBDSDZ010000072.1:0-21408 GCA_039920345.1 Croceibacterium sp. | reverse complement strand
TTCAAGTACGCCGGCCTCGGCGCGATCCTGTTTTCGGTGGCGGTGCTGCTGTTCCTGCTGGTGTCGATGACCATCAACGGCATCGGCGGGTTCCAGCGCGCGGAATTGAAGGTGCCGATCGATTTCACCTCGGTCGGGTTATCCATACCCAGCGGCCTGCCGGACAAGGCCTCGGCCGTGCGCGCGCTTGAAGGCCAGGGCCTGCCCGATCTCGTCCAGTTCAGCGCCCAAAATGCACTGGGAGAAGACGGCGCGGCCCAGATCGGTGCCGATTCCTGGCGCGCCGTGGCCGAGCAAGTGGTTGACGATCCGTCGATGCTGCGCCGGACGCAGACGTTTTCGCTCCCCGCCACGGAAAAACTGGCTTCGGCTTTCGGCGGGGATGGTCAAGCCGATCTCCAGCCGCTCGCCCGCCGCCTGGTTGCCGAAGGCAAGCTTTCGGATGAGCTCGACCTCGGTTTCCTCGCCCGATCCGACGCGACCGACCCGCAGCAAGTAGGCATCTGGGGAGCGCTCAAGGGCTCGATGCTGACGATGTTCATCACGCTGGTGCTGGCCTTTCCGATCGGCGTGTTTGCCGCGCTTTACCTCGAGGAATACGCCAAGCGGAACCGCTGGACCGACCTGATCGAGGTGTCGATCAACAACCTGGCTGCGGTCCCGTCGATCATCTTCGGGTTGCTCGGTCTGGCGGTTTTCCTCGCCGCGTTCCCGCACATGCGTTCGGCGCCGCTGATCGGCGGCATGACGCTGGCGTTGATGACGATGCCGGTGATCGTGATCTCTGGCCGCAATGCCATCAAGGCGGTCCCGCCCTCGATCCGTGACGGCGCAATGGCACTGGGCGCATCGCCGGTGCAGGTCGTGTTCCACCACGTCCTCCCCTTGGCGCTGCCCGGAATCCTGACCGGTACGATCATCGGCATGGCGCGCGCGCTGGGCGAAACCGCGCCGCTGTTGATGATCGGGATGCGCGCATTCGTCGCCACCCCGCCGGACGGCTTCACCTCGCCCGCCACGGTGCTGCCGGTGCAGATATTTCTGTGGTCTGACGAGATTGATCGCGGCTTCGTCGAACGGACCAGCGCGGCTATCATCGTCCTGCTGGTGTTCCTGCTGGTGATGAACGGCGTCGCCATCTACTTGCGCAATCGCTTCGAGAAAACCTGGTGAACGATCTGACTTCCAACGACATGCCCAAGATGCGAGCCGAAGATGTTTCCGTCTATTACGGCGCGAAGCAAGCGGTCGATTCGGTCTCGCTCGACATCCATACCGAGTATGTGACTTCGTTCATCGGCCCGTCCGGCTGCGGGAAGTCCACCTTCTTGCGCGCGCTCAACCGGATGAATGACACCATCGCCAGCGCGCGGGTGGAAGGCTGCATCGAACTAGACGGCGAAGACATCTACCGCTCGAAGATGGACGTGGTGCAACTCCGCGCCCGGGTCGGCATGGTGTTCCAGAAGCCCAATCCGTTCCCCAAGACCATTTACGAGAACATCGCCTATGGCCCGCGCATCCACGGCCTCGCCGATGCCAAGGCCGACCTCGATACAATCGTCGAGAAATCGCTCCGCCGAGCGGGCCTGTGGGAGGAAGTGAAGGACCGGCTGACCGATTCCGGCACTGCACTATCGGGCGGCCAGCAGCAGCGCCTGTGCATCGCGCGCGCCATTGCGGTCCAGCCCGAAGTGATCCTGATGGACGAGCCGTGTTCGGCGCTTGATCCCATCGCCACCGCCAAGATCGAAGAACTGATCGACGAACTGCGCGGCCGCTATGCCATCGTGATCGTCACTCACTCGATGCAGCAGGCGGCACGGGTCTCGCAGCGTACGGCTTTCTTCCACCTTGGAAAGATGGTCGAATACGGTCACACGTCGGACATCTTCACCAATCCGCGCGAAGAGCGGACCAAGGACTACATCACAGGACGGTACGGCTAATGGTTGAGCATACAGTCAAGGCCTTCGACGAAGACATCACGCGCCTGCGCGGGCTGATCGCCGAAATGGGCGGCCTGGCGGAAGTTGCCATCAGCGAAGCCATGCAGGCGCTGATTACCGGTGATGAAGAGCTGGCCAAGGCGGTAATCAAGCGCGACAAGAAGCTCGACGCACTCGAAAGCGAAGTCGATGCGATGGCCATCCGCACCATTGCCCTGCGCGCGCCGATGGCCGACGATTTGCGCGAGATCATCGCCGCGCTGAAAATCGGCGGCGTGGTCGAACGGATCGGAGATTACGCCAAGAACATCGCCAAGCGCGCCCCGCGCATCGAGGGCCGCAGCCGGTTTGAGCCGCTCACCCTGCTTCCGGCGATGGCCGAACTGGCCGCCGGTATGGTGCATGACGTGCTGACCGCGTTCGCCGCGCGCGACCCGGTGCTGGCGCGTGAAGTGATCGAGCGCGATGCGAAGGTCGATGCTTTCTACGACAGCATCTTCCGCAACCTGGTCAGCTACATGGTCGAAAACCCGGCCACCATCAGCAGCGCGGCCGAACTGCTGTTTGTTGCGCGTAACCTCGAGCGCATCGGTGACCACGCGACCAACGTGGCCGAAATGGTTCATTTCGCTGCGGTGGGCACTTATCCAGAAGATATCGAACGCTGACACACCGCAGTCGCAATAGTGTAATATGACAGTGCTTAGGCAGCGGTGAAGGGGACCAAGCCGTGTCATCTCCCAAGTTGCTTCTCGTCGAAGACGATATCGCGCTCGCCGAACTGCTCGAATACCGCTTCGAGAGCGAAGGGTATGACGTGCGCGTCACCGCTGATGGGGACGAGGCATTGGTCATGGCGTCCGAAGACGCGCCCGACCTCGTCATCCTCGACTGGATGATCGAAGGCACCAGCGGGATCGAGGTTTGCCGCCGGTTGCGCCGCGACAAGGGCACCGCCCACGTGCCGATCATCATGCTGACCGCGCGCGAGGCTGAGGATGACCGGGTGCGCGGGCTCGAAACCGGCGCCGATGACTACATCACCAAGCCGTTCTCCCCGCGCGAACTGCTCGCCCGCGTTTCCGCCGTGTTGCGCCGCGTGCGCCCGGCGCTGGCGGGTGAAACGATCGAAGCGGGCGACATGAAGCTCGATCCGGTGGCCCACCGGGTCGAACGCCGCGGCCGCCCGCTGCAGGTCGGCCCCACCGAATACCGGCTGCTCAAGTTCTTTATGGAGCATCCGCGCCGGGTGTTCAGCCGCAACCAGCTGCTCGACGCGGTCTGGGGCAGCGGCAGCGAGATCGAGGAACGCACGGTCGACGTCCACATCCGCCGCTTGCGCCAGGCGCTCACGCTGGAAAACTCGCGCGATCCGATTCGCACCGTCCGCTCCGCCGGATACGCGCTCGAACCGGTCTAACCGATCACCGGCATGCGCTGCCGAAGGCCGCGCGCTTCATGCGAACTGTTCGATGATAATGCCCGCCGCGATGGCCATGAACAGCGCGCCCACGGCGATATCGAGCTTTCGGCGGGCTGCGGGTCGGCTCATCGCGGCCGACAGCCTGCCCCCGGCAGCAATGTAGAGCGATCCTGACAGGACATCGATCACCATGGCAATCACCGCGAGCAGCAGCAATTGCGGCGCAACCGGCTGCTGGGCATCGACGAACGGCGGCAGCAGGGCGACGATGTAGACCAGCGCCTTGGGGTTGCCGATGGCCACCATGATCCCGTCACGCATCGCGTGGTTGGAGGGCTTGCGAGCGGGCGCGGCGGCATCTGCAGGGGCGGCCGCGCCGCTATGCCGCAGCGCCTGCAGGCCGAGCCATCCGAGGTACAAGGCGCCCGCCAGTGCGAGCAGCCGAAACGCCAGCGGGAACGCGGCGGCGAGTGTGCCGAGGCCTAGCCCCGCCATGACCCACCACGCGATATAGCCGAGTTGCATCCCGGCCAGCGCCACCACGCCGGAACGCGGTCCGCGCCAGATTGCCTGGTTCATCACGAACAGCATCGAGGGGCCCGGCAGCAGGCTGGTCGTCGCGGTGACGAGGACAAAGGCAGCCAGGCGTTCGGGTTCGATCACGCGCTGTCCCTCGATTTGGCGGGCCGCGTGGTCAATGGAAATCGCGCGACTTGGGGATGATGCGCACATTGCGCGGATGGCCGGGATGGAAGCCGCCGCTGCGGTCTTCAGGCGGCGGCGGCTCGAACGGCGGGACCACGACTTGCGCCGGGCCGAGTGGGCCGCAATGATCGCCGCGGGCAATGGCCGGTTGCAGCAGGTCTTCCGACAGGCTGTGCAGGCGGTGGGTGGCGTCGGTCAGCTGGGTCGCGATCACGTGGATCACGTCCTCGTCGCATTCGACCCGCCCGCGCACTTCGATCAGCCGCGCGCCCATCACCACCTTGCGATAGCGTTCCATCATGTCGGGCCAGATGACGAGGTTGGCGACCCCGGTTTCATCCTCCAGCGTGATGAAGCACACGCCCTTGGCCGATCCCGGCCGCTGGCGGATCAGCACCACCCCGGCGATAGTGACCGTCGAGCGGTACTTGCGCTGCCGCAGCTCGCTGGCAGGCACGAACCCGCGTTCGGCGAGCGAGGCGCGCAGGAAGCTCATCGGATGCGCCTTCAGGCTCAGCCGCTGGGTCTGGTAATCGGCGATCACTTCCTCCGACAGCGGCATCACTGGCAGCCGGGTGACACCCTTTTCCGCCCCCTCGCCGCGCTGACGGGCGGCGGCGAACAGCGGCAGCTCGGCTGCCCCCACCAGCGTGCGCGCCTGCCACAAGGCCTGCCGGCGCGGCAGCGCGAGCGAGGAAAAGCAGTCCGCCGCAGCCAGGCGCTCGATCGCGCCCGGCCCCAGCCCGGCCTGGTCGCGCAGGCTCAGCACGTCGGCAAAGCGCCCGCCAGCCTGCCGCGCGGCGACCAGTTTGGCGGCGACATGTTCGGGCAGGCCATCGACCTGGCGCAGGCCAAGCCGCAGCGCCGATTGGCCATCCACCGGCTCCAGCGTGCAGTCCCAGTCCGAATGATTGACGTCGACCGGCAGCACCGTGACCGCGTGCTCGGTCGCATCACGCACGATCTGCGCCGGGGCGTAAAAGCCCATCGGCTGCGAATTGAGCAAGGCGCAGGCGAACGCCGCCGGGTAATGGCACTTCAGCCAGCTCGAGACGTAAACCAGGTGCGCGAAGCTGGCGGCATGGCTTTCCGGAAAGCCGTATTCGCCGAAACCCTTGATCTGGTTGAAGCAGCGCTGGGCAAATTCCGGATCGTAGCCGCGCGCGACCATCCGGCCGACCATCAGGTCCTGCAGTTCGTGGACCATCCCGCGGCTGCGGAAGGTGGCCATCGCCTTACGCAGCCGGTTGGCCTCGGCCGGACTGAACTTGGCGGCATCGAGCGCGATCTTCATCGCCTGTTCCTGGAAGATCGGCACCCCGTAAGTCCGCTTCAGGATCAGCGAAAGCTCGTCGGGCGGGCCATGTTCGGGTGCGGGACCGGGCAAGTGGAAATCGGCCTTGCCCTCGCGCTCCGCCTTGCGCTGCTTCAAGTACGGATGGACCATGTCGCCCTGGATCGGGCCGGGCCGCACAATCGCCACTTCCACCACCAGGTCATAGAACTTGCGCGGCCGCAGGCGCGGCAGCATGTTCATCTGCGCGCGGCTCTCGACCTGGAACACGCCGACCGAATCCCCCTTGCACAGCATGTCGTAAACCGCCGGATCTTCCTGCGGCACCGTGGCCAGCGTCAATGGCAGATCATTATGGTTTTCAAGCAGGTGGAGGGCTTTCCTGATACAGGTCAGCATCCCCAGCGCGAGCACGTCGACCTTGAGGATGCCGAGGTCGTCGATGTCGTCCTTGTCCCATTCGATGAAGCTGCGTTCTGGCATCGCGCCATTGCCGATCGGCACCGTCTCGGTCAGCGCGCCTTCGGTCAGGATGAAGCCGCCGACGTGCTGCCCCAGATGGCGCGGCATGCCGATCATCTGCCCGGTCAGCTTGAGCACCCGGCGCAAATGCGGATCAGACAAGTCGAGCCCGGTTTCATCCAGCACGTGGCGCTCGTCTATTTCCTGCCCGTGACCGCCCCATACGGTACGCGCGAGGACCGAGGTGACATCCTCGCTCAGCCCCATCACCTTGCCCACTTCGCGGATCGCCATGCGCGGGCGGTAATGGATCACCGTGGCGCACAGTCCCGCGTGGTGGCGGCCGTACTCGCGGTAGATGTGCTGGATCACTTCCTCGCGCCGCTCGTGCTCGAAATCGACGTCGATGTCGGGCGGCTCGGTCCGTTCTTCGGAAATGAACCGGTCGAACAACAACTGGTGCTCGGCCGGATCGACCTCGGTGATCCCGAGGCAGAAACAGACCGCCGAATTAGCCGCCGATCCCCGCCCCTGGCACAGGATCGGCGGTTCGCGACTGCGTGCGAAGTCGACGATCTCCTTGATGGTGAGGAAATAGGGAGCAATCGCCAGTTTGCCGATCAGCGCCAGTTCTTTCTCAAGTGTCTTGCGAATATCGCTACGTAAACCCTCGGGATAGCGCCATTTTGCGCCCTCCCATGTCTGCTGGGCAAGGTGTTCCTGCGACGTCACTCCGCCGGGATACGTGCGCTTGGGATACTCGTAACGCAGCTCGTCCAGACTGAAGCGGCAGGCATCGGCCAGTTCGCGTGACGCCGTGATAGCGTGCGGCCACCGCTCGAACAGGTTGAGCATCTCCGCGGGGCTTTTGAGATGCCGTTCGGCATTGGCGTGGAGCTTGTGGCCCGCGCTGGCGACCGTGGTCTTGTGGCGGATGGCGGTCATCACGTCCTGCAACGGCCGCCGGTCGGGGGCGTGGTAGTGGACATCGTTGGTCGCCAGCAGCCCCAGCCCGTTGGCCCGCGCCAAGGCCTCGATCCGGTCGATCCGGGCTATGTCATCGCCGCGGTAGAGGTAGCTGGCAGCAAGGTGGCGCAGGGTCGGCAAGCGACCGAGGAGGTGCGGCAGGATCTCCGCCAGTGTCCCGCTCACATCAGCCGGCACCGCCGCACCATCCAGGGCGACCACGTTGCTGGCCCACCCCGCCACGGTGAAGCGCTGCCCAAGATCGTCCGGCGGCAGCAGCACCAGTTGCACCCCCTCGCTATGCGCCGCCAGCATCGCCAGGCTTACATCGCACGCCCCCTTGGCCTGCCATTCGCCGTCGATCGTGCCCATCCGCCCGGCCGAGATCAGCTGGCACAGCCGGCCATAAGCGGCCCGGTCGGTGGGATAGGCAAGCAGCGCCAGTCCTTCGATCGTTTCCAATCTGCAGCCGATAAGCGGCTTTAATTTAAGCGTTTTTGCTTCGCTGTGCAGCCGCACGACCCCGGCCATCGAGTTGACGTCAGCAAGCGCGACCGCATCGTATCCCAGCGCGCGCGCCGTCAGCACCAGGTCGACCGCTTCCGACGCACCGCGCAGGAACGAAAAGCACGACACCAGCCCGAGTTCGACAAAAGCCGCGCGCGGCGGTGGCTCTATCGTCGCGGGATCAACCGTAATGCGGCGCTTTTCAGGGGTGAGCGGGCCTTCGGGCATCGCCCTTATGCCCCCTGCAATTCAATCGGGCTGGGGCGAATCATTTGTTCCTTATATGTTCTAACCCTCCCCTTGCCTAGCCTGATTGCGATCCCGACCTGCGCGGTAGTGGCCGAGCAACGACGTGGCCGAAATGCCCGTCAGCCGCGCCGATCATGGGCCTCGCCGATGCCCGCTTCTCAGCCGCACAGCCCCTGCAGGAACCAGTCGGGCGGGCCGCCGCGTCCGTCGCCGGCCAGCCCGGCGCGGTAGATCCAGTAGCGGCGGCCAAGACTGTCCTCGATCCGGTAGTAATCGCGTAGCCGCGCGGTGCCCTTCTCGCGCCACCATTCGGGTGCGATCCGTTCTGGCCCTTCGACGCGGACGACTTCGTGCACGCCGCCGCGCCAGCGGAACTGGCGCGGATAACCGTCGGGCGTGGCATAGAGCACCGCGATGGGCTCGGCCCGCGCCAGCAGCTTGAGCGGGCGGGTATGGAACATGAGTTCGCCTTGCGAGGCGGGTTCGGGCGCGAGCGGTGCCTGCCAGCGTTGCGCGCGCTCGGGGATGTGGCTGGCAAAGGCCACCGGGCGCCGCACCGCATCCGCGCCAAGGCGCACGTTCAGCCGGTCGATGCAGTCGGCCAGCGAAGTACCCTGCACCTCCGCCGCCGCCTCCAGGTCGGCCTGCGCCAAGGCCAGCGGTTCCGCCCAGGCGGCGCGCATCTGCACCAGCTCGATCCCGAAACCGGCTTCGACGTGATCGAGCCGGGCGGCGAACAGGCGGGCGATGTGCGCCGGATTGCGCGTCGCGGCGGCCAGTTCAAGATCGCGCACGACCACGTCGCCATCGACCCGCCACAGCCCGAGCTGGAGCCGCCGGGCCCCCTCCCCGCGCCGCTCCAGTTCGCGCGCCATGTCGGCCGCAAGATCGGCCACCACCTGGTCGAGCAGTTCGCGGTGGCGGATCGGCTCGAGCAAACCGCGCCGCACCACAGCAGGCATTGCAGCGACCACCGGCAGCAAGGGTTCGGCCACGCGGCCAAGCAACTGGTCCATCCGCAGCAGCGGATTGGCAGCGGGCGAACGCTGCTTGCGGAACCGTCGTTGCAGCGCATCGCGGCCAATCCCGGACACATCGCCCAGCCGCTTGAGACCGAGGCGGCGCAGCACCAGCAGCACATCGGCATCGAGCCGCAAGGCCGCCACGGGCAGCGCGGCCAGCCGCGTTTCAGCGTGGTCGCCCGGGGGCAGGATCGCCTGCCCCGGCCCGTGATGCGCCAGCGCCCAGGCGGCCCCGGCGGTGGGCGCGATGGCGAGCCGCGCGGCCAGCCCCTGCGCCGCAAACCGGTCTTGCGCATCGGCCAGCAACCGCGCCTCGCCGCCGAACAGGTGCGCCACGGCGCTGACATCGACCAGCAGCCCGTCGGGCGCATCGAGCGCGGTCCACGGGCCCCAGCGCTGGGCCCACAGCGCCAGCCGCTCGAGGAAGGCAAGATCGCCCGCCTTGTCGCTCGGCATGACCTTGAGTGCCGGGCACAGCGCCCGTGCATCGGCCACTCGCATGCCGGCCTGCGCGCCTACTGCCAGCGCAGCGGCATTGGCGGCATCGATCCGCGGGCCATGCGCGGTTTCGGTGACCAGCGCGACTGCCTCTGCGTCCGCGCCTTCCCCCGCCGCGCAGCCTTGCGCCTGGCGCCAGCGATCAACCGCCAGTCGCGGCAGCCAGATCGCCATGATCCGGCGCGGGGGAATATCGCGGGGCATGGTTGTGCGCGGCCTTCGACAAGCTCAGGCTGAACGGGCTTGGTTATGGGTCGCTCCTGCCCCCGCTCCTCCTGAGTCCCGCTCATCCTGAGCTTGTCGAAGGATCCACGGGCGCGCTGCAAGTTTCGCCCCTCCTTCCAACACCCACTCTCCCGGAGTGTGGCCGCGGGAACGGAACAGCTCGGCCTGCCACGCCGGATGGCCGGGCGCCGCCGCGTTCCAGCGCGGGGACAGCGAGGGCACCGCGCGGACCTGCCAGCGCATCCGCGCCGAACTGAGATCGCGCGCGGCATCGAGCCGGACGAGGAACAGCGGCACGCCGTGCCTTTCCGCCGCCAGCGTCAGCCGGCGCGAGGCAGTGAAGTCGAGCGCGCGGGGATTTCCGGCAATTTCCCCGATCACACCGGCAAGGTCGCGGCAACAGACGCCTTCTTCGAGCGCGAACAGCGCGTCTTCGGGTTTGCGCGCGAGAACATGGATCACCCGCCCGCGCAGCTGAACCGGCAAGCCCGGGCGGTAGGGATGCCCGGTCAGCCGCACCGAGGCCGCATCCTGCACCCACAGCACGTTGCGCCGGTCTGCCGCTTCCTCCTGCTGCATTCCATCCAGCATAAGGGCCAGCGCCGCCGCGGCCCCGCTCGCCTCGTTACCCGCAGCGAAAACCTCGCTGTGCCGGGCGCCCGCCAGCCCCGGGCTCCAGCCAGGCGCGCGCAGGCCGATCGGCACTAGCGCACCGGCCTTGGGAAAAGCGGACATATCCATGACGAATCGACTCCTATGTTCGCTTTATGTTCCAACATCGGAAGAGACGCAACGCAAGACGTTATTATACAATGCATACCCGCTTGCAGACTCCCCGGGCAGGGGGTGCTAAGTGCTGACCACACTTGAGCCACTCGAACCTCGATGGGACATGGCAGACTACACCGCATGTCCTCATTCGAAACGTGAGATTGTAGGCGCTGGAAAAGCGTTGGCGGGCAATATTGTCTATGACCAAACGGCTCTTCCAGATATCCTAGAGACCTTCCGCATCGCGCATAGTTGGCGACTTGCCAATTTGTATCCCATGCGGCGAGTGCGGCACGAACTGACCGGCAAGATCAGAGCAATCAAGGCGGATGCGATAACAGCGGCCCGCCTCAAGCGAATGGTATCGATTCGAAAGAAGCTCAGGACTAGCCCGCTAACACTCTATCAAATGCAGGATTTGGGGGGGTGCCGGGCCATCATTAGCAATCAAGCCGAGTTAGATCGGTTGGTTGAGCGATATGTTGTTGGTGACACCCCCCACGCAATCGTTCGAGACGACGACCGCATCGCGTTGCCGCGTCATGACACTGGTTATCGCGGGCGACATTTGACCCTCAAATTCAATGAACTGCATGGTAGAAGCGACTTCGACCGTCACTTTATTGAAGTGCAATTCCGCACCAGATTACAGCACTACTGGGCCACTGCAGTCGAAGCAGTCGGTTTGGTAAGAGGAGAAGATTTGAAAGGCGGGGGAGGCAATGCCGACTGGCTCCGCCTTTTCCAGTTAATGGCAGGGGAGATGGCCGAAGACGAAGGTACAGCTCCGGTTCCCAGTGTTAGTGTTGAGGCACCAGAAAGACGCCAAGAATTGATCGACCTTAACGGTCGCCTCGGGGCGCTGCGGGCGCTAGCTGGCTACAATAGTGCAATACGGCACATGGAGGGCTTCATCGGCTCAGCGCCATATTATCTCATCCAATATGACAGCATCCGGCGGGAGGTGAACGTTCGGCCGTTCCGTGCGGCGCGCTTAGGTTCCGAGCAATATGCAGATGCCGAACGAAACACTCAGATCAATACGGTCTTCGTGGAGGTCGATAAGGTAGCCGACCTAAGGGAGGCATATCCAAACTACTTTCTAGACGTGGAGGCTTTCACTGCCCGCCTGAGGCGGACAATTTCGCCTCCTCCGCCGCCAAAAGCAGGCAGAAATCTGAGGGCTGGGCGACTGTTTGAGGATTGGAAAAGCTGGCGAGAACGGCGCATGTTATGATGCGGCGGTGCGTACCAACTTATCCAGAGCCTCCTCGGCGGCCTCGGGGCTTAGTTCGCCAGCGGCTATTAGCCTTTCGACTTCCGCCTTGAACCTGGCGCTCTGCTCTTCGGGCGTCTCTTTGTGCAATTTCTTCGGCATCACGCCCTCGCACTAGCTGTTTGATAGGTGAGGCGCTTGCCGATCACTCCGCGCAGCAAAAGGTCGCTGCGCTCGGTATCGCCAATGCCAAGCGCGACGCGGTTGCTGTAGCGGAAGTTGAACTCGGCCACATACCGATGAAGATGCTGCTTGGCGCAATGCTGATAAACGCCCTTCATGCCCCGCTTGAAGATGCTGAAATAACCCTCAATAGTGTTGGTGTGCGCCTTGTCGCGGACATACTCGCCAGAGCGGTGGTTCACCACATGGTGCTGGTAGAAGTAGCGGCCAACCTTGGTGTAAACGCCCGCTTCGTCGGTGTTCAGTTTGGTCAGGCGATGCACATTTTCGGTCAGAAACGACCGGATTTGCGGGATGCCAATATGATCGACCACCATGGCCCGCGAGCGGCCGCCGCGTTCGACCAGCGCCAGAACCTTCATCTTGTGCCATGCGCCGCGCTGAACGCTCGAACCCGGCTCCCGGCCAATGAAAGTCTCGTCGGCTTCCACAGTCGCGCCAAGTCCGCCCATGGGCCAAGTTTCGGTTTCCTGCATCGCTTCGCGGATACGGTGAGACATAAACCAAGCGGTTTTGAGGGTGACGCCCAGAATGCGATGGAGCTGGTTGCTGGACATGCCCTTCTTTGAACCGGCGATCAGATACATCGCCTGAAGCCAGACGTTCATCGGAACCTTGCTGTCTTCGAAGATGGTGCCGATCTTCACGGTAAAGGGCTTGCGGCACTGATAGCACTTCCACAGCCCCGCACGGGTGGTCTTGCCCTTCAGCTTGCCGACACGGTCCACGCCGCCGCAATGCGGGCACACAGCGCCGTGCGGCCAAAGCCGTTCCTCAACGTAAGCGTAGGCTGCTTCTTCGTTGTGAAAGTGGGCGGCGGAAAGGTTCGACATGACATGGCTCCTGAACGTGGATTCACCCTACGTTCCGACCTTGGGTATGTCAAGTATAATAACGCCCAACGCAAAGGGGCCGCCTCTCCACCGGAGAAGCGGCCCCTCCTAATTGAAGGCTTGCCCGCTAGCTGTGGCTTTCCGGTGTATCGATCGGGAAGCCATGTTCGGACCCGTCGATATCATCCACCACTTCCACGATTCCCCGGCCCAGATGGCTGCGGCTGCGGCTGTAGGTGAAATAGACCACGACCCCGATCACGCTCCAGATCGGCAGGAACAACATCGCGCCAGTCGGCAAGTTGAGGAACAGGAAGACACAGCCAAGCACCGTTATCGGGGCGATGATCCACACCGCCGGCACCTTGAACCCGCGCGCGCGGCCCGGCTCGGACCGGCGCAGCATCAACACCGCGATGGCAACCATCAGGAAGGCGTAAAGCGTGCCAGCATTGGAAATGTCAGCCAAGGCCCCAACCGGGAAGAAAGCCGCCGCGATAGCCACCGCAAAACCGGTGATCATGGTCACGATATGCGGGGTCCGGAACTTGGGGTGCACGCGGCTGAGCCGCTCGGGCAGCAGCCCGTCACGGCTCATCACGAAGAAGATGCGGGTCTGGCCGAAGATCAGCACCAGGATGACCGACGGCAAAGCCAGGATGGCCGCGATGCCGATCGCGTTCCCCAGCCACGAATAGCCAAGCATCTTGAGCACATGCGCAAGCGGCTCTTTCGAACAAACCAGCGCGTCGGCATATTGCGGCATGGCGCACTGCCGGGCGAGCTCGGCCGAACCGGCTTCGACCGGGAAGTTACCGACCATATCCATGATCGGCTGTCCGCCGATCGTGCCGATCGCACCGGCAGCGACGAGGATGTAGAACACGGTGCAGAACAGCAGCGAGCCGACCAGGCCGATCGGTACGTTACGCTGCGGGTTCTTGGTTTCTTCCGCTGCGGTCGAAACCGCATCGAACCCAACATAAGCGAAGAACATCGTCGCCGCCGCACCGACAGCTCCGACACCGGTGCCAAAGCCACCGAACACCCCGGCAGGCAGGAAGGGGTTGAAGCGTTCAGCGCTGAATTCAGGACTCGTCAGCGTGATGGCAACAAACGCCGTCAGGGCGGCCACCTTGATCAGGACCAGCACGGCGTTGAACTTCGCGCTTTCGCTGGTGCCGATGACCAGCAGGCCGGTCACCAGCAGCGCGATTACCAGCGCCGGCAAGTTGATAAACCCGCCCGCAATCCCGCCGAAAGCCAGCGGGCCGCCACTCAGCCAGGCGGGTAAATGAACCCCAAGGCCGCCCAGGATCGTCCCACTGAAATAGCCCGACCAACCGACCGAAACCGCCGAGGCGGCAATCGCGTATTCCATGATCAGTGCCCAGCCCACGGTCCAGGCGAGAAACTCGCCCATCGTGGCGTAGCTGTACGTATAGGCGCTGCCCGCGACAGGGATCATCGAGGCAATTTCGGCATAGCAGAGCGCGGCCACGATGCAGACCACGCCGGCAATGGCGAACGCCAGCATCAGGCCCGGTCCGGCCTTTTGCGCGCCCACGGCGGTGAGCACGAAGATGCCGGTGCCGATGACGCAGCCGATGCCGAACAGCATCAACTGGAACCAGCCAAGTGTGCGCTTGAGTGACTTTTTCTGCGCCACGGCGAGAATTTGATCGAGCGGTTTAACGCGGTCGAGGATCATGCGAGGTTCCCTCATTAGGCGGCCAGTTGCGGCCTGCCTCCATCATGGCAGGGAAGCTAGCGCCGCAAAGCAACATGGCAAGGCGTATCTGCGGGCTTTCCCCGGTCACGCCGCCCGACTAATGTCCCACCCATGTCCACCACCTTCCAGCTCGATACCGCCACCAGCCGGGCCAATCCCACGCCGCAACCGATGCGGCGGCTGACGGTGCCCGCCATTCGCAAACGCAAGCAGGATGGCGTGACTGCCGAGCCAATTGTGATGCTGACCGCCTACACCGCACCGCAGGCGCAATTGCTCGATCCGCATTGCGATGTGCTGCTGGTCGGGGATTCGCTGGGGCAAGTGATCTACGGGTTGCCCTCAACGGTGCCGGTGACGATGGAGATGATGGCGAACCATGCCGCCGCCGTAGTGCGCGGCAGCTATCACGCGGTGGTCGTGGTCGACATGCCGTTCGGATCGTACGAAGCCTCGCCCGAACGCGCATTCGACAGCGCAGCGCAACTGCTCAAGGCGAGCGGCGCGGCGGCGGTGAAGCTCGAAGGCGGCGAAGCGATGGCGGAAACGGTGCGCTTCCTGATCCAGCGCGGGATCCCGGTGATGGGCCACGTCGGGCTGACCCCGCAGGCCGTCAACGTGCTCGGCGGCTACGGCGCGCGCGGACGCAGCGATGCCGAGGCGGCCAAGATTGTCGGCGATGCCAAGGCGCTGTGCGAAGCGGGTGCGTTTGCCATCGTGATCGAAGGGGTGGTCGAACCCATCGCCATCGCCGTTACCGAAGCGGTCGCCTGCCCCACCATCGGCATTGGCGGATCGGCCCGCTGCGACGGGCAAGTGCTGGTGACCGAGGACATGCTTGGCATGTTCGAGCGCGTGCCCCGGTTCGTCAAGCGGTTCGAAAACATCGCGGAAACCATCTCCCGCGCCGCCGAGCGTTACGCCAGCGAAGTTCGCGCCCGGACCTTTCCCGGTCCGGAACAGACTTACCAGCCCGACTAGGCGGCGCTGAAAACGCTTTCCTACAGCCTGTCTGTCGTGGCACCGCTGACGGCATGATCTCTCTCGCTTCCATTTCCGCACGGTAAGCCCGGATGCTGCGCCACTTCCGCGGGTCCATCCTGTTTGCGATCGTCTGCTTCGCGCTGGCGGCATTTTACGGCTGGTCGCAGGATCACACCGCCGCCAGCATGATGCGGGCGCTGTCGATCGTGATGGTCCTGTCGGTGCTCGAGGTCTCGCTCAGCTTCGATAACGCCGTGGTCAACGCCACCGTGCTGAAAGACATGGACGAGATCTGGCAGCGCCGCTTTCTCACCTGGGGCATGGTGATCGCGGTTTATGGGATGTACATCATTTTCCCGCTCGCCATCGTCGCGCTGGCAGCTGGGCTGGGGCCGATCGAGACCGTGCGACTGTCGCTGACCGACCCGCTGCAATACGAGCGGATTGTCTCTTCCGCGCATGTCAGCATCGCCGGATTCGGCGGCGCCTTTCTGGGCATGGTCGGGCTCAAGTTCTTTTTCTCGGAGGAAAAGGACGTTCACTGGATCGAGCTGATCGAGCGCCAGCTATCGCATTTCGGCACCCTGCCGGCGATCGAAATCGCGATCATGTTGCTGTCGCTGTGGTTCCTGTCCGGTATGCTGGATGCCGCCCACGCGCTGAGCTTCCTCAAGGCCGGGCTGCTTGGCATCGCTGCGTTCGTGGCGGTCGATGGGCTGGGCAAGGTGCTGGCCGACCGTGATGAGCGGCTCAAGGCGGCCGGGACGATGATCCAGCGCGGCCTGGGCGGGTTCATCTACCTCAACGTGCTCGACGCCTCGTTCAGTTTTGACGCGGTGATCGGCGCTTTCGCGCTGTCGAACAACATGGTGGTGATTGCACTGGGCCTGTCGATCGGGGCGATGTTCGTGCGCTCGCTGACCGTGCTGCTGGTGCGCAAGGGCACGCTGGCGGAATACCAGTTCCTCGAACACGGTGCGTTCTGGGCCATCCTCGCGCTGTCTGTGGTCATGCTGCTATCGGCCCGGTTCGAGATCCCTGAAACCTTCACCGGGCTGATCGGCGCGGTTTTTATCGGGATGTCGCTGTGGTGGTCGGTACGGCACAACCGCAAGCATGGGGCTACTGCACCGGCGAGCGAGCCAGCCGGTTAGCCAACGGGGCCGAGATGACCAGCTGCAGCAAGTGATACGTCAGCACCGGCAGCAATAGCAGTCCGGCGACGGCAGGCGGGAACAGCAACGCGGCGAGCGGCGCGCCCAGGGCAATGCTTTTCTGCGCGCCGGCAAACAGGAACGCGATCCGGTCATCCCGGCGCAGGCGCAACATGCCGCCAAGCTGCCACGCACCGCCAAATCCGAGCGCCAGGAACACGCCGACCAGCGCCAGCAGCACCGCCCAGTCGGCCAGCCCCACTTTCTGCCACAGCCCCTGTTCGACCGCGCCCGAGAACGCGACATAAACAGCAATCGAGATCGCCGACCGGTCAAACCAGGTCGCCAGCCGGCGATGATCGCGCACCAGGTGGCCCAGCTTGTCTTGCGCCAACTGACCGAGCAGGAACGGCAGCAGCAGGATCAGCGCAACTCGCTCAAGCGCGCTCAGGTCGAACGAAGTTGCCGCGCTCCCCGCTAGCAACGAGAACAGCGGTGCGGTCAGGAACACGCCGAGGATGTTGAGCAGGGCCGCCGCGACCACCGAGACCGCCACATTGCCGCCCGCGAGCGAGGCGTAGGCGGTGGCCGACTGCACGGTCGACGGCAGCGTGCCGAGGAACAGCAGCCCGAGCGCAACTTGCGGCGGCAATGCGGCGCTTCCCACTTTACCCAGCAGCCAACCGGCCAGGCTCATGACGCCAAAGCACCACAGCGTCAGCGGCAACAGGAAGCGCCCGTGGCGAAGCCCGCGGATCACTTCGTGGCGCGGTAGGCGCAGGCCGTTGAGCAGGAACAGCAGGAAAATCGCCGCATTGGAGACCCACTGTGCCGCCGGGCGATAAGGCGCCGTCACCGGCAGGAACGAGGCCAGCGCGATTGCCAGCGCGAGCAGGCGCACGAGCGGGTCCACCCCCCCAAGGAACCGAAGCACGGGCACGCGCCCGCCCTGCCCGCAGCGCCTGACGCTGTCTAGCTCAGGCCTGCAGGCTGTAGTGCTTGAGCAGATCGTACAACGTCGGCCGGCTGATCCCGAGCAAGCGTGCGGTATTCGAAATGTTGCCCTCGCTCCGCGCCAGCGCATGACGGATGACCTTGCGGTCGGCCCGTTCGCGCGCCGACTTGAGGTTGAGCACGTCGGGGTCGTCCTCGGCGCCTTCCTGCAAGTCGAGATCGGCTGCGGTGACCAGTTTTCCATCGGCCATGATCGCCGCGCGCTTGACGCGGTTTTCCAGCTCCCGGACGTTGCCCGGCCAACCCCAGGCGTCGATCGCGGCCAGTGCGTCGGGCGCAAATCCTGTCACATGCGGGTTCATTTCGCTGGCAAAGCGCTTGAGAAACACCTTTGCCAGCAGCGTGGCATCGCCCGCGCGCTCGGCCAGCGAGGGGATTTTCACCACCACCTCGGCCAGCCGGTAGAACAAGTCCTCGCGAAACCGGCCATCGCCGATCATCGCTTCCAGGTCCTGGTGCGTGGCGCAGACGATGCGGGTATCGACATCGATTGCCTTGCGTCCGCCAATGCGTTCGATCTGGCGCTCCTGCAGGAAGCGCAGCAGTTTGACCTGCAACTGGAGCGGGATGTCGCCCACCTCGTCAAGGAACAGGGTGCCGCCATTGGCCAGTTCGATCTTGCCTTCGGTGGTTTTCACCGCACCGGTAAAAGCGCCTTTTTCGTGCCCGAACAGCTCGCTTTCGAGCAGGTTTTCAGGAATCGCCGCGCAGTTGATCGCCACGAACGTGCCGTTCTTGCGATTGCTCGCGTCGTGCAACCCGCGAGCCAGCAGCTCCTTGCCGGTACCGCTTGCGCCCAGCAGCATCACCGAGACATTGGTATTGGCCACGCGCTCGATCGTGCGAGCGACCTTGACCATTTCGGGCGCGCCGGTGATCAACCCGCCGAGCACGCGGTTACCGTCGCCGGTCTTTTCGGCCAGCGCGCGGTTTTCACTTTCGATCCGATGCAGGTTGAGCGCCCGGCGAACAATCAGGCCGAGCTGTTCGATATCAACCGGCTTGCGGTAAAAATCGTACGCCCCGCGTTCGATTGCCGTCAGCGCACTTTCGCGCGCACCGTGACCGGAAGCGACGATGACCTTGGTATCGGGCTTGAGCGCCATGATCTCGTCGAGCACCGCGAACCCTTCGCTGGTCCCGTCCGGGTCTGGCGGCAGGCCGAGGTCGAGCGTAACGACGGGCGGTTCGTCGGCGCGCAGGGCCGCGATGGCCGATGCGCGGTCACCCACGATCACGACCTCGAAATCGTCATAGGCCCATTTGAGCTGTGCCTGCAGGCCCTTGTCATCCTCGACAATGAGCAGCTTGGGTTTGGCTTCGGCGGTCATGATTTTCCGGTTCCCCGTGTCTGGATGAATTGTGCCACCGCATCTGGCGCCGCCAGTTTGAGCCGCAGGACGAAGCGCGTCCCCAGGTCTACGCGCGATTCGACCTCGAGCCGGCCGTCCATCGCCCGCACCAGTTCACGCGCTTCAAAGGCGCCGATCCCGAACCCCCCCTGTTTCGAGGAATGGAACGGCTTGAACAGTTGGTTGCGGACGAACTCGGGGCTCATGCCGGTTCCGGAATCGGTCACTTCGATGACCGCCTGCGAATACTCGGTGCGCAAGTCGATGAAGACCGGCGATTTGGGCGCGCTGGCTTCGATCGCGTTCTGGACCAGGTGGACGAGTGCCTGCTCGAGGTTCTCCGGCTCGGCCTGCGCGACGCAGCCCGGGCGGTCGATCACGATGACATCGTGCTGGCCTTTGTAGCGGGCCGCCACGCGGTGGGCGACCTGATCGAGCGCGACCGGCTGCAGGACATCGCGGCCGTGCGCCCCGTAGCGATCGAGCCGGGACAGCAGCCCCTGCAACTTGTCGGCGCTGTTACGCAGCGTGACCAGCATATCGACGCGGAATTCCGGCTTGTCGGCATGCTTTTCGGCATTGCTCGCCAGCAGCGATAGCTGGCTCGCCAGGTTCTTGATGTCGTGCATCACGAACGCGATCCGGCGATTGAACTCGTCGAACCGCTGCGCTTCGCTCAGGGCATCCTGGCTCGACTGTTCGGCCAGGTAACTGGCGAGCTGGCGGCCGACCACGCGCAGCAGGTCGAAGTCCTCCCAGTCGAGCCGGCGCGCGACTACCGGACGCGTCAGCAAGACAATCCCGACCAGGCGGTCGTAGTGCAGCAGCGGCACCATCGCCCATGCCGACAGTTCGTGCATCAGCCAGTCCGGCACCACGTTGGCGGGCACGCCGTTGGCCGGTTCGCGGCGAATTGTGTCGAGGTCGACGATGAATTCACTCTGCTCGAAATACTGCGCACCGGCAGGCGAGAGCGCTTCTCCCGGCACGTAAAGATCGGACCATTGCCAGCACGCTTCGAGCGTCAGGCTGCCATCGTCGCGCGCGGTGAGCAGGCACCCCGCCTGGCTGTCGGTAATGTCAGCCACCGCTTGCACGATCCGCTCACCCAGCGACGTGGTCGACGGGCCGGCCCGGCCCATCGTGCCGGTGAAGCGCAGCCATTCGGCGCGATAATCGTAACGGTGCTGGAACAAGTGCTTGGTCAACGTGACCCGCAGCCATCCGCGCAGCCGGCGCGAAGGCAGTACCGCCACGGCGAGCGCGCCGGCCAGCGCCAGGAACGCCGCCTGCATGACCCGCGCGAGATCGCCGCCGACATAGGCGAGACCCTGCGAGACCAGCAACATGCCCCCGAGGTACGCGCCGATGACGATCAGCGAAGCGGACTGGAAGGCAAATGAGCGCGACGGTCCGAACTTCAGATTGCTGTTATGCCGCAGTGCGCCGATCGCCAGCATCACGCCGACCAGCACCATGGCGGGTCCGCGCAGCATCTCGAACAAGTCGGACGGCCCATCACCCAGATACGCTATGGTCGCCAGATTGAGGTCATAGAGCCACATGACCGCGAGCGCGGCGGCGGGCCAGCCAAGCGCTTGCCGGGCGATCTGCGAAGCCCCGGCATAGAGATTGTGCACCAGCACCAGCGCCCCGACACAGAACAGCAGCCTGAAAGTCAGGCCGAAGTTTGCAATCGTGGCGATAGTCGCCGCAGACTGGGCATACTCGAAGTGGGCGGCAAGCAGCGCCAGTTGCATGAGTTCGACAAACGCCAGCGCCAGTACGACTGGGCGCACCAGGCCAACGCTTTTGTCGCGCGCATCGTAGGCAAACAGGCGGTAGAGTGTCCACAGCCAGGCCAGCTGGGTGAGGCTGAGCAGCGCGAGCGTGGCAATCGATGCCTCGCCCAGGCCAAGATGCGCAAGCGCCCAGCACGACGTGAGCACCAGGGCGCTCGCCTCGGCCGTGGCCGCCGCACCGCGCGCGCTCGTGCGCGAGAGAATCCATCCGCCCAGCGCAAGCGAGAAACCGGCGCAGAGCAGATAACTGATTCCGATAAGGAGCGACCAGAACGCGATCATTGCCCGGCCCCGCCCGCGACGCGGTGCGAGACCGCACAAGCGGGCGCAATCGCATCACATAGTTCGACGAGACGGTGCATCGTTCTAACCGGCCATGCCCGGCAAAATGCCGAACATGGACCGGTTAAACACAACTCATGAAGCGTCGGTAAATTTTACACTTCAAAGTGAAAGGCAACTTAATGTGTGACGTTGTCAGCCGCATTCTGGGCCGCGTCGCCAACCTGCTGGGCGGCATCGCCCACGTCATTGGCAGCCGCCGCAACAGCGTTGTCCTTGGCCGATTCCGAATTGCTCATGCCCGAGAAAAAGTACAGCGCGACGCCGGCAACGACGATCAGCAACAGCACGATAATCCAGGTGGCGCCGCCGCCGCTGCTATTGTCACCATCGGTAACGACGGTGGTGTGGGTATGGGTATTGCCCGTTGGGGTTTCGACTTCCGTGATGCGTTCTTCAGTCACAGCAAATCCTCCTCTGTTGTGATGCCCCCAACGGACCTTGGCCGATGGTGGTTCCGAAGAGGCTGATTCTGTTGCTTAACGCCTTCCCAATTCAAGACAGCGCAAGGCACCAGCCACAGCGCTTTGCCGCAGCTTTGATCGCAATGTTCTGGAACGCTGGTACCCCTGGCCCGACTCGAACGGGCACGTCTCTCGACAATCGATTTTGAGTCGGGCTACATGTGGTATAACTCATTGTAATATAAAGACTATTGTTCATCC
>JBDSDZ010000071.1:0-7134 GCA_039920345.1 Croceibacterium sp. | reverse complement strand
TGGCGATGGCGAACAATTGCACCGCATCAAAACCCGCCTCGAGCGCTTCGAGCGCGACGCTGAGCGAAGCGCCTAGCGGTGCCAGGGTGTGCAGCGCGGCGAGGGTGAATTCGTCTTTCGCCAGCACTACGCCGCGCAGCCGTGCGGCCGTTGCCGGTGGGTGGGGACGATGGACGACCCCGCTCACACGTTCCAGCCTGACCCCGTGGCGCGCTTCGAACGCAGCCAGCATCGGCTCCCACAGTTCGCGCTGGCGGCGGTAAAGCGCCTCGTCCGGGTCGGCGCGGTAGCACAGGGTGTCGGTCTCGGCATACGGCAGCAACTTGTCGGCCGCGGCGGCGCGGTCGGGGCGGACCACATCAATCGCGTAATCGGCAAGATCGCGCAGGATAAAGCCGCGTGGATCGACCTGAGCGCCTTGGGCACGCCATTCCTCTGACAAGGCTTCTGCCAGCGCCTGTGTTGGCACGATTTGCGGTGCGCCGCTGCCTTGCGTCAGGATCGGGCGGCCATCGAGCGTGACCTGCCAGCCATCCCCGGCCGGCTCGACCGAAACGTCCTGCCAAAATCGCTTCACGGCCTGGGCGAGCGCCACTTGCGGGCAAGGAACGTCGGCATCAGCAGGAAATCGACCAGTCCGACCGCGAGCAGGAACCAGCCGAAAATCGGATCGGCAGAGAACCGCCCGCGCACGATCAGCAGCCCGATGATGATCATCGCCGCGCCGCCAAGGCGCAAGAACACGATCGCCATCCAGCGATTGCGAGCCTTATCGTCGTCCATCGGATCAGGCATCGAGCAGGTCTCCCAGTTGTTCGGCCGTCTCGGCCACCGCTTCGGCCCCGGCGGCGAGCAGTTCTTCGGGTGCGTGATAGCCCCACGCGACGCCGATCGCCCGGCAACCCGCCGCGTGCGCCAGCTCGATATCGTACACCGTGTCGCCGATCATCACCGTCTCGCTACGCTCCGCGCCGGCTTCGGCCATGGCCGTGACCAGCATCGAAGGATGCGGCTTGGACGGGTGGCGATCGGCGGTTTGCAGGGTGGTGAACAGGCCAATGACCGCATGGTTGGTCAGGCAGCCGGTGAGCCCGCGATCGGATTTGCCGGTGGCGACGCCAAGACGCCAGCCCTGGCCGTGGAGCTTTTCGAGCAGGTCGCGAATGCCGGGATAGAGCGGCTCCGAAACGCGGCCTTGGGTGCGCGCCTTGAAGAACGCAGCCCGGTAAGCGGCAACGAGTGCTTCCAGTTCGTTGTCGGTCGCGTGCGGCGCGAGCTTGCGCATGGCGACCGGCAGGCTGAGGCCGACGATGCGGCGAATGGCGGCGTTGGCCGGGGCGGGATGCGGGCTGTCGGCAAAGGCTTCCACCATCGCCCCGCAGACCGCCGCTTGCCCATCGACCAGCGTGCCGTCGCAGTCGAAGACGGCGAGGCGCACGCTCACGGGGCGAGCCTTCGCATCAGCGCGCCCATGGCTGGTGAACCTGCGCCCTTCAGGGCAGCGGCAATGCGCTCGCGTTCGTCGGGCGGTTTGTTCTGCGAAAGCTTGAAGGTCGGTCGCCAGGCGTGCGCTTCGAGTTCGAAACCGACGATGCCGCGCATCAGTTTGGCCCAGTAATCCGGCGCCACGTGTTCGGGCACCCACGGCTCGCCCTCGGCGATGCGCGATTCGTTCGCCTCGCCGATCTGGCCGAGCAAGGCCGCCAGCTCGGCTTCGTCCAGCATGCGGACCGGGCCTTCCAGTTCGAGCGCGAGGTAGTTCCACGTCGGCACTTGCCCCGGTTCGCCATACCAGCGCGGGCTGATGTAGGCGTCCGGCCCGTTGATGACCGCCAGCGCGGTTCCGCCGGCAAGGACCTTAGTCAGGGCATTGCCGCGCGCGAGATGGAACCGGATGGTGCCTTCCCGGGTCGAAATGATCGGCACGTGCGCCACGCGCGGCCCGTCGGGGGTCTGCGAGAAGATCATCCCGAAGCCGACTTCGGCAATCAGCGCTTCAAGGGTTTCGCGCTCTTCATGGCGGAACAGCGGATTGGGATGCATCAGGCTTTGCTGCCGGTCTTGCCGCTGCCCTTGCCGCCGGTCGCGCCCCGGCGCGAGCGGCGCTCGCCGCGGCGTTCCTTGCGATAGGTCTTGGCGTGCGCCTTGGCGGCCAGCTTCTTCTGCGCTTTGCCGGGTGGGGGCGGGCCTTTTTCGGGCACGGCCTTGCTGCTGGCGGTTTCGAACCCGAGCTGTTCCATGCTGGCGGCAAAGTGTTCGGGCAGTTCGGCGGTGACGTCGATCGACCCGCCGCTGCCGTCGGCGTTCTTGGGCGCGTCGATGATCAGGCGGCGTGCATGGAGGTGCATCTTGCGGCTGATCGATCCGGTCAGGAAAGCGTCCTGCCCGCCGTACTTGCCGTCGCCCACGATCGGGTGACCAATGGCGGCCATGTGCACACGCAACTGGTGCGTGCGCCCGGTCAGCGGCTGCAGTTCGACCCACGAGGTGCTGTTGCCGGCGCGGTCAATCACCCGGTAGCGGGTGCGCGCGGGCTGGCCGTTCTCGTCATCGACGTGCATCTTTTCGCCGCCGCTGCCGGGCTGCTTGGACAGCGCGGCCTCGATCATCCCGTCGCCCACATCGGGCACGCCGACCACCAGCGCCCAGTAGATCTTTTTCGCCGAACGGCCGGCAAAGCGCTTGGAGAAAAACGCCGCGCTGCCCGGGGTGCGCGCGACCAGCAGCACGCCGCTGGTATCCTTGTCGAGCCGGTGGACCAGACGCGGGCGCGGCGCGCCATCTTCGGCATAGGCATCGAGCAGCCCGTCGACGTGGTGGTGCGTGCCGGTGCCGCCCTGGGTGGCGAGGCCCGGCGGCTTGTTGAGCACCAGCGCCGCCTCGGTCCGCTCGATCAGCATCGATTGGGCCTGCTCGAGTTGCTCGGCGGTCAGTTCGCGCTTCATGGGGGCGGGTTTATCGGCGTCGCCGCCCGGCGGCACGCGCACGACCTGCCCGGTGCTGAGGCGATCTTCCGGCTTCACCCGTTTGCCATCCACCCGCACCTGGCCCGTGCGCGCCCAGCGCGAGACGGTGGCAAAACCGACTTGCGGCACGTGGCGCTTGAACCAGCGGTCGACGCGGATGCCATCGTCGTCCGCCTCGACGGTGAACTGGCGCACGGCGGCATTGTCGGGCGCGGCGTTCATGCGGCGAGCCGCATGGCGATGAGGCCGATATACAGCGCGGACAGCCCCGCCAGCAGCGAGATCGCCCCATAGAGCACGGCTTGCGAAGCCTGCCCGCGTTCGATCAATAGCATCATCTCGAGGCTGAAGGCCGAAAACGTCGTGAACCCGCCGAGCACACCCACGCCAATGAACAGCCGCCATTGCTCGCCGCCAGTTCCGTGGCGGGCCAGGAAACCGGCCAAGAGGCCCATCGCGAGGCTGCCCAGCACGTTCACGGTGAGCGTGGCCCACGGGAAGGCGGTGACCACTTGCGCGCCCAGCCAGTGAGTCAGCCCGCGGCCGGTCTGGTAACGCAGCACAGCGCCGATCGCGCCGCCGAGCGCGACATAGGACGTGGCGATAAAATTGGATGGCGCAGTCATGGAGGCGGCCCTTAGACGGGTTGGCGCGCGCAAGCCAACCTTTGCGCCGCGCTATTTGCCGCTGTGAACCTTGCCATGCCCGCCAATTTCACTTAAGGGCGCGTCCGTTCGAGCCGATCCGGATTGGATTCGGCCCGTATTTCATTGGTTACAGATGGTGCATCCCGCGCCGATCGCTCGCGGGCTCTCCCGATTTGAATTCTAACGAGGTGGCTTAAGTTTATGCAGATCATGGTTCGCGACAACAATGTCGAGCAGGCCCTCCGCGCGCTCAAGAAGAAGCTGCAGCGTGAAGGCGTGTATCGCGAAATGAAGCTGCGTCGCCATTACGAGAAGCCGAGCGAGAAGCGCGCCCGTGAAAAGGCCGCTGCTGTTCGCCGTGCACGCAAGCTCGAACGCAAGCGGGTCGAGCGCGACGGCGGCAAGTAGGCGCCGCTTGCCACCCTCCTACTGCTAAGCCAAAGGGGCGCGGGGACGGACATCGTCTCCTGCGCCCTTTTCTCATCCAGGATAAAGCCATGGCCGAAGTTACCCGCGTTCCCCTCAAGCCGATTTCGATGGGATCGATCCTGATGCTCGTCCTCGGGATCGCCATCGGTGTCGCACTGTCGGCCGGCTACGCCTGGTGGAACGTCCCGCGCGTCAGCGTCAGCACGGTCACGGCTGGCACCGGCGACCACCCCAAGCCGACCGACGTGGTGTTCGTGCACTATACCGGCAAGCTCAAGGACGGCACCGAGTTCGACAAGTCGCAGGACCTGAACCTGCCGATCGCGGGCGTGCTGCCCGAAGGCACGCCGTTGCCGCTGGAGAACATGCTTCCCGGTTTCCGCGATGCGCTGGTGAAGATGCAGAAGGGCGGCAAATACGTCGCCAAGATCCCGGCTTCGATGGCCTATGGTGCCAGCCCGCCTCCGGGTTCGCCGATTCCGCCTAATGCCGATCTGACGTTCGACATCGAACTGGTCGATTTCATGCCGATGGCCGAAGCCGAACAGCGCTTCCAGCGGCTGCAGCAGATGATGGCACAGCAGGCTCCCGCAGGTCAGACTGCTCCGGGTGGCGCGGCTGCCCCTGCCCCTGGGCCCGCTCCGACTGCTCCGGCACCAGCTCCGGCGCAGTAAGCGACGCAAATCGGGTAAAGGCACACAGCGCCGCCGGGTCACTCCGGCGGCGTTTTGCTTTTCAGCACTTGCTCACGGTTTGCTCATGATTTCGCGTGCCGGTTCGTCCATTACCGGGCCAACAAGGCGGGAGGCGATATGACCACTGGCGAGCTGCAAGCATCGAGCGACTATCAGGGCGCGGTTGACTGGGCGCTGCGCCCGTGGCTGCTGGCGGGCCTGCTCGGGCTGGCCGGATTGCTGATCCACCTGGTCACGCACGAACACAGCGAAGTGCCCTGGCAAATGGCCACCGCGGCGTTCCTGTTCTTTGGCGCGATTGCCGCCGCTTTCACGCTGGACGAGCAGCGCTGGAAGCAACCTGCGCTGTTTGCGCTGGTGATTGGGCTGGTCATGGCCGGGCTCGCCTGGCGCGCCGTGCGGTACGGCGACAGCGTGCCCGACGAACAGTACGGCTTTGCCGCCGGCGTCGTGGCCACCGCGCTGGCCCTGCCGCTGTTCCAGGCCGGGTTCCTGAAAACCCGCCTGCGCACGCCCTATGGCGAGGTTTACCAACACCTGTGGACGGACGCGATCAGCGCCGCGGGCGCGCTCGCCTTTACCGGAATTGCGTGGGCGGTGCTGGCGGTGATGGCGCAGTTGTTCCACCTGCTCAAGATCGACATTTTGCGCGATGTGATGAACGATGGCTGGTTCGGCTGGACTTACTCCGGCCTGGCCTTCGGCGCGGCGCTGGGTACGATTCGCAACCAGCTGAAGGTGCTTGCCACGCTGCAGACGGTGGTGCTGCTGGTGGCCTCGTTGCTGGCGGTCCCGCTGGCGGTTGGGCTGGCGCTGTTCCTGCTAGCGACGGCAGTGTCCGGCCCGCAGGTGCTGTGGGACGCCACGCGCAGCGCCACGCCCACGCTGCTGGCCTGCGCCGCCGGGGCGTTCGTGCTCGCCAGCGCGATCCTGCGGCAGGACGATGCGGCGATGACCCGCAGCCGGGTGATGCAGGGCGCCGCGCTGGTGCTGGCGGCGGTGATCCTGCCGCTGGCGGTGTTCGCGGCCTTCTCGATGGGTTTGCGGCTGGACCAGTACGGCCTTGCGCCCGAGCGGTTGTGGGGCCTCGTTGCGATCATTGTCGCCTGCGCCTGGGGGCTGGGTTACTGGGTCGCCTTGCTGCGCGGCCGCAAGAGCGGCTGGGCTCGGCAATTGCGCGCGGCCAACTTCAACCTCGCGCTCGGCACCTGCGCGCTGGCGCTGTTCCTCGCGCTGCCGATCCTCGACTTCGCGCGGATTTCCGCTGGCAACCAGTTACACCGGCTCGAATCGGGCAAAGTCAGCCCGGACAAGTTCGACTTCGCTGCGCTCCGATGGGATTTCGGGCCGCACGGCCGCCGCGCGCTTGCCCGGCTGGCACAGAGCGACAATGCCAGGATAGCCGAGCTGGCCAAGGCAGCTGAGGCGCAGACCGAGCGGGCATATGCCACGTTTGGCAACCAGAACTTCACCCGCAGCGACTTCAAGCTGCGCGTCCAACCCGATGATCCGGACGTCAGGCAGCGGGTACTCGATTTCCTGATTTCCCATCCCGAACTGTGCGCGGATCGTTGCGTTGCGCTCGACATCGGGGAAGCGACAGGCGGCGGCAGGCGCATCGCGGTAGTGCAGTCGGGCGATTACCAGGAATTGCTGCTCAGGCCCGGTGCAGCCCTTGTGGTGGCACCCGAAAAGCCGTGGCCGACTGTCAGGCTCGGTCCCGATTCGGCCGTCGAAGCCAGCGAGGTGCGGGTCATTACGATTGACGGCAAGGTTGTCGGGTCGCCTATCGACTCGCCCATCGACTAGACGGGGGCAAAGCTGCCCGCTAACGCCGCCGCCATGTCAGTTACCCGCGAAACCGTGGCGAAAATCGCCTCCCTGGCGCGCATCCAGATGGGCGAAGATGCGCTCGACCGGATGGTGCCCGAATTGAACGGCATCCTTGCCTGGATCGAACAGCTCGGCGAGGTCGATTGCACCGGCGTCGAGCCGATGATGGCGGTCATTCCGATGGCCCAGCGGCTGAGCGATGACGTGGTCGATGCCGACCCGCTGACCGGCGGCGGCGTGCAGGCCGAGGTGCTGGCCAATGCCCCGGCGGCCGAACACGGCTTCTACGGCGTGCCCAAGGTGATCGAATGATGACCGAGATCACCCAACTGGGCGTCAAGGCACTGCGCGACGGCGTGGCCGGCGGCGAATTTTCCGCGCGCGAAGTGGCCAGCGCGTTCAACGCGCAAGTTGCCGCCGCATCGGCGCTCAACGCGTTCATCGTCACCACGCCCGACCATGCGCTGGCTTCGGCCGACAAGGTCGATGCGGACCGCGCAGCGGGCAAGCCGCTGGGCACGATGGCCGGTGTCCCGATCGGGATGAAGGACCTGTTCGCCACCA
>JBDSDZ010000070.1:0-2586 GCA_039920345.1 Croceibacterium sp. | reverse complement strand
ACCGGTATGCCCTGCCCCTTGGCCCACTTGATGAAGTCGGCCACGATCAGGAAGTATCCGGGAAAGCCCATCCCGGCGATGACGTCGATCTCGAACTCGAGCCGGTCCTCGTAAACCTTGCGCTGTTCCGAAGTGAGCTCGGGATAGCGCTCCAATCGCACAGCAAGCCCGGCGCGCGCATCTTCAGCCAGCGCCCGCGCTTCGCCTTCCAGATCGCCCGCCAGGCTAGGCAGGATCGGCTGACGGCGCGGCGGCGCGAACGCACAGCGCTGCGCGACCACCAGCGTGTTCGCGGTCGCTTCAGGAAGGTCGGGGAACAATTCCTCCATCATCGGCGCGGATTTGATGAAGGCCTCGGGATTCGAACGCTTGCGGTCGGCGCTGTCGAGATGCGTCGAATGGGCAATGCAGAGCATCGCATCATGCGCCGAATGCATGTGCGGATCGCCGAAGTTTGCCGGGTTGGTTGCCACCAGCGGCAAGTCGAGCTGATAGGCGAGCGCGACCAGCTCATCTTCCGCCGCGATCTCGATCGCATCGCCGCGTCGCGCCAATTCGACATAGAGCCGCAGCGGGAACAGTTCCGCCAGTACTTCGAGCCAATCCCGCGCTTGCGCGACTTTTCCGTCAGCGATCAACCGCGCGACGGCGCCTTCGCCTCCGCCAGTCAGGGCGATAAGCCCTTCGGTCCGGCCGTGCAGTTCGCTCAACGCAACATGCGGGTCCAGTTCCAGCGGCCGGTCGAGATGCGCGCGGCTGACGAGGAAACACAGGTTTTGCCAACCCGCTTCGTCCTGAACCAGCAATGGCAGGTAATCGATTGGGCCATCCTCGCCCCGCGCCACGCCCAGCAGCGCGCCGACAATCGGCTGGACGCCTTCGTTGCGGCACGCCGCAGCAAACGCGGGAGCGCCGTAAAGGCCATTACGGTCGCAAATCGCGATGGCAGGAAAGCCGCGTTCCTTGGCCAGCTTGGCAATCGCCTTGGGATCGATCGCGCCTTCGAGCATCGAATAGCTCGACAGGACTCGCAAGGGGACGAACGGAGCAAATTTCATGCTCACAGATTAGGGATCGATGCGCAAATCGGAAGGGATTTGCGGCCCTTTTGCCCAGATCACTCGGCCGATTTGTGCGGCCGGTACAGGAAGTCGAAGCTTTCTTCCCAGCTGACCCCGTAATCGTACGACACCAGCCCGTGTTGGCGCACGGCGCCGCCGTCTTCAGCGGTGTAGGTCATCCGCACCAGCCCGTCCTTGCCCGGGCCGCCAACGTTCTGCCAGAAACCGGTCAGCACCATTGCGCCGTTGACCAGGCCGCCATCGAATTCGACCCGGCCCGGTGACGCGCCGATCCAGGTCTGGTGCCAGTGGCCATTGGACGGATCGCGGTTGCTCAGGCTGCCACCACCCGGCCCGCGCAAGGGCATCCAGTTTTCGCGAATGGCGCAGCCGGCATAGAGCCGCTCGATCTTGCTGTGCGCGACGATGGTTTCGCTGCCCTGCGGGTAGACGTCCCAATCGCCGACCCAGAAATCGAATGCGGCATGCGCTTCGCTGGCGCACGGCGGCGGAGGGGCTGGTGGCGGAGTGGCAGATGCGGCCGATGCCTGCGCGGCGAGTAGCGATGCGACAAGATGGATCATGGCTGGACTCCCTCCAGCGAGACTGACCGATCGGCTTGGCGCGACAACCCCCGGCTCGACCAACTCCCCTGTCGCTTCGACCGGGGGCGGAGTTACCTTAGCTCAACACGCCGTCGTGGATGCGGACGATCCGGTCCATCCGCTGTGCCAGCCGCTCGTTGTGCGTGGCGACGAGCGCGGCGCTGCCCTGCCCGCGCACCAGTTCGAGGAATTCGGCTAGGACCTTGTCCGACGTCACTTCGTCGAGGTTGCCCGTTGGCTCGTCCGCCAGCACCAGCAGCGGCTTGTTGGCCAGCGCGCGGGCGACGGCCACGCGTTGCTGCTCGCCGCCCGAAAGCTGGCTGGGCCGGTGCGTCAACCGGTGCCCGAGGCCGAGCGAGGCCAGCAGGCTGCGCGCGCGTTCGGCCGCGGCCGTGCGCGTTGCCCCGCTGACCATCTGCGGCAGGATGACGTTTTCTTCGGCGGAGAAGTCAGGCAGCAGGTGGTGGAACTGATAGACGAAGCCGAGGTAGTTACGGCGCAGCGTGGTGCGTTCGCTCGACGAAAGGTTGGTGGCGTCGATCCCGGCCATCTCGATGCTGCCGCCAAAGCCGCCTTCGAGCAGGCCGACCGCCTGGAGCATGGTCGATTTACCGGTGCCCGAAGGCCCGAGCAGGGCCACGATCTCGCCCGGCTGGATCACCAGGTCGACCCCGCGCAGCACGTCGATCCGCACGCCGCCCTGTTCGAACGAACGGGTCAGGCCCGCCAGGCGAACAATCGGGTTTACGCCGCCGTCACTCATAACGTAGCACCTGCACCGGATCGGTGCCCGCCGCGCGGTATGACGGGTAGAGCGTGGCAAGGAAGCTGAGGCCCATCGCCATGCCGCAGATCATCAGCACTTCGTACGGGTTGGTCTTGGACGGCAGCTCGGTCAGGAAACGGATCTGCGGGTCCCA
>JBDSDZ010000069.1:0-7472 GCA_039920345.1 Croceibacterium sp. | reverse complement strand
TCATCGTCGAACGCAAGCTCGCCCGCGCTGCCGGTGGCGGTCACGCGCCAACCTGCCGCTTCCATCGCGGTGCGAATGCGCTTGGCCGAATAGCCGAGGCCGAAGATGAACAGATGTGCCACCCGCGCGTTCTATCGGCTGGACGCCGCAACGAAAGCACCTAAAACCCAAACCATGGATATTGCCCGCACCCCCTCGACCCCCGACGGCAACCCTGAAATGGCCGATGCCGCCGTCCCTCCCGCAAAGCCGGAGCTCGTCCAGCGCAAGGATTACGCGCCGTTCCCGTGGCATGTGCCCGAGATCGAGCTGCGCTTCACGCTCGGCACCAACCGGACCAAAGTTCAGGCCAAGCTGGTGGTCGAGCGCAATCCCGATACCGACCCGACTTCGGTATTGCGCCTTAACAGCGACGGGTTGGAGCCGCGCGGCGTGTGGATCGATGGCGAGTTGTCGAACAGCTGGACGATGGACGGCGACGACCTGTTCATCACCCTGCCCGGCGAGCGGCATGAAATCGGCCTCGAAACCGAAGTGGATCCGGCCAAGAACACCAAGCTGCAAGGCCTCTATGCCACTGGCGGGATGCTTTGCACCCAGTGCGAAGCCGAAGGCTTTCGGCGAATCACCTTCTTCCCCGACCGGCCCGATGTGCTGTCGACCTACAAGGTCCACATGTCGGGCTCGAAGGCAGAATTTCCGGTGCTGCTGTCCAACGGCAACCTCGATTCGTCGGGCGAAGGCGATGACGGCACGCACTGGGCCGAATGGCACGATCCCTGGCCCAAGCCGTCATACCTTTTCGCGCTGGTGGCGGGCGACCTGGTGGCCAATCGCGACAGCTTCACCACCACCAACGGGCGCGAAGTCGAACTGGCGATCTGGGTTCGCGAGGACGACCTGGCGCGTACCCAGCACGCGATGGATTCGCTCAAGCATTCGATGAAGTGGGACGAGGACACCTTCGGCCGCGAATACGATCTCAACGTGTTCAACATCGTGGCGGTGAGCGATTTCAACGCCGGGGCGATGGAGAACAAGGGCCTCAACGTGTTCAACACCAAGTATGTGCTGGCCGATGTCGAAACCGCCACCGACGGCGATTACGACGCCATCGAAGGGGTGATCGGGCACGAATACTTCCACAACTGGTCGGGCAACCGCGTGACCTGCCGCGACTGGTTCCAGCTCAGCCTCAAGGAAGGCTTCACCGTGCTGCGCGACCAGTTGTTCAGCCAGGACATGGGCAGCGCGCCGGTCAAGCGGATCGAGGATGTGCGGGTTTTGCGCGCCGTCCAGTTTCCCGAAGACAGCGGGCCGCTGGCGCACGCGATCCGGCCCGATAGCTATCGCGAAATCTCCAACTTCTACACTTCGACCGTCTACAACAAGGGCGCCGAAGTGATCCGCATGATGCGCACGATGGCCGGGCCGGAGCGCTTTCGCGCCGGGACCGATCTGTATTTCGAGCGGCATGACGGGCAAGCCGCGACCTGCGAAGATTTCATCACCGCGATCGAGGACGGGGCCGAGCTCGACTTGCGCAAGTTCCGCCGCTGGTATGAACAAGCGGGCACGCCCAAGGTTTCGATCACCCTCGAGCACGATGGCGATACCGCCACCCTGCAGTTCAGCCAGGAGGTGCCGGCCACGCCGGGCCAGCCGGACAAGCAGCCGATGCCAATCCCGCTCTGCTTCGCGCTGTTCGACCGCGAAACCGGCCAGCACCGCGGCGAGCAGCTGTTCGTGCTCGACGAGGCGCAAGCGAGCCTGTCGGTCGCGGGGTTCAGCCAGCCGCCGGTGCTGTCGGTCAATCGCGGTTACTCCGCGCCGGTCGCGATCGAACGCCAGACGGCGCTCGAGGACTTGGTGTTCCTTGCCGCGCATGATGACGATCCGTTTGCCCGTTACGAGGCGATGCAGGATCTAATCGTCGCCCATTTGCGCGATGCGGCCACCGGCGCCCTTGGCGACGCGGACCGGGCAGCGGGGCGCCAGGCGATCCGTGCGGCTTTTGCGGCGGTGCTCGTCGATCCGGCGCTCGATGACCAGATGCGCGGCGAACTGATGATCCTGCCGGGCCAGGCTTACCTGTCGGAACAGATGCTGGTGGCCGATCCGGCCGCCATTCACCGCGAGCGCGAGGCGCTCAAAAGCTGGCTAGGCGGCGAACTCGAAGCCGAACTGGTGGCGATGCACGAGCGGGCCAGCGCGGTTCGCTACAGCCTCGATGCCAAGGCGCGCGGCGCGCGCAAGCTGAAGACGCAGGCGCTGATCTACCTGGCTGCCGCCTCGACCGATCTCGCGGCGCGGATGGCGGCGGCGCAATACGATGCGGCTGACAACATGACCGACCGGCAGGGCGCGCTGATGGTGCTTGCCGGGCTAAAGTCGCCCGAGCGGACGCACAAGCTGCTCGATTTCTACAACCGCTATCGCGGCAATGCGCTGGTAATCGACAAGTGGTTCGCGCTGCAGGCGCAGTCGCTCCACCCCAGCGTTCTCGAACACGTCAAGGCGCTGGCCGGGCATCCGGACTTCACGCTCAAGAACCCCAACCGGGTGCGTTCGCTGTACATGGCCTTCACGGGCAGTCCGGTCGGGTTCCATGCCGCGAGCGGTGAGGGCTACCGCCTGATCGCCGACCTGATCCTGGCGCTCGACCCGCTCAACCCGCAGACCGCGGCGCGGTTCGTCTCGCCGCTGGGCCGCTGGCGGCGGATCGAACCGGGCCGCGCGGCGCTGATGCGCAAGCAGCTCGAGCGAATCGCTGCTGCACCGGGGCTCAGCCGCGACACCGCCGAACAGGTCTCGCGCAGCCTTGAGTGATTCCGTCGAGGTTATCCCGTCAGGCGCGCTGGCCGGAATTCCGCATGGCTTCCTCGGCCGGCGGGGCGGGGTGTCGCAAGGTCTGATCGCCGGGCTCAACATCGGCCACGGAGCCGAGGATGACAACGATGCGGTCGCAGAAAATCGCCGCCGCGCGGTTGCCGCCGTCTTGCCCGGCGCAGCACTGGCCACGGTCTACCAGGTCCATTCGCCAGGCGTGGTCGAAGTGACCCAGCCGTGGCCGCAAGAAGAACGCCCCCGCGCCGATGGCATGGTCACCGACCGGCCAGGTCTGCTGCTCGGGATCGTCACCGCCGATTGCGCGCCGGTCCTGCTGGCCGACCGCGCGGCTGGCGTTATCGGCGCAGCGCATGCCGGTTGGCGGGGCGCACATGGCGGTGTGCTCGAAGCGACAGTCGCCGGGATGGAACGGTTGGGTGCCAGGGCTTCCCGCATGGCTGCGGCGATTGGGCCCGCGATCGCCCAGCCAAGCTATGAAGTCGACGCCCGGTTTCATGACAACTTCACCCCCGCCGACGAGCGCTTTTTCGCCCCCGGAAAGCCCGGGCACTGGCAATTCGACCTCGAAGGCTATGCCGCGCAGCGCCTGCGCGATGCCGGGGTGGGCACAATCGACCGGCTCGGCCTCGATACCTATTCCGACGACGCGCGGTTCTTTTCCTATCGCCGGGCGACCCATCGCGGCGAACCGAACTACGGCCGCCAGTTCTCGCTCATCGGGTTGCCGCTATAAGCGCGTCACAATCTCGCCAAAATGCCTGTTGGCATGGGCCACGCGCTCGTCTATCAGCCGCGCCAAGCCGCATCCCCGGGGGCCTCGGATTGGGCGCGGCAGGTCGAATTTCTTCGATTTCGGACAGGGGCTCCAACCTTCCGGAATTGGCAGGCAAGGCAAGGTAATGGCAACCACCACAGGCACCGCGGAACCCGCAGCGCTGGCCGCCGGGGACGGCGTTCGCCGGCGTGATTTCATCGAGATCGCCGCCGTTTCGGCAGCAGGCGTCGGTGCGCTGGCAACTCTGTACCCGCTGGTCAGCCAGATGGCCCCGTCGAAGGACGTGCTGGCCGATTCCACGACCGAACTCGACGTATCCACGATTGAGCCAGGCATGGCGATCAAGGCGGTATTCCGCAAACAGCCGCTGTTCGTGCGCAACCTGACCCAGACAGAAATCGCGGCGGCCAATGCAGTGCCGCTCAGCAGCCTGCGCGATCCGCAGACGCTGCAGGAACGGACCAAAGCAGGCCACGAGAACTGGCTGATCACGATGGGCGTGTGCACCCATCTCGGCTGTGTCCCGCTGGGCGCGGGCGAAGGCGAAATTCGCGGCGAGTTCGGCGGTTATTTCTGCCCCTGCCACGGTTCGGTCTACGATACCGCAGCGCGTATTCGCAAAGGCCCGGCGCCGAAGAACCTCGAAGTGCCGGACTATGAATTCACCACCGACACCAAAGTCGTCGTCGGTTGAGCGGGGAGACAGAACGATGAGCTTCCCCTGGGCCCGACATTACGAACCCAAGGCACCGTTCATGCGGTACCTGGACGAAAAGCTGCCCCTGCCGCGGCTGGTCTATAATTCACTCGGCGCCGGCTATCCGGTGCCGCGCAACCTCAATTACATGTGGAACTTCGGCGTCCTCGCCGGCTTCTGCCTGGTGCTGCAGATCGTCACCGGGGTTATCCTGGCGATGCATTATGCCGCCAGTTCCAGCGTCGCCTTCAGTTCGGTCGAGCACATCATGCGCGACGTCAACTGGGGCTGGCTGATCCGCTATGCCCACGCCAACGGCGCCAGCTTCTTCTTCGTGGTGATCTACCTCCATCTGTTCCGCGGCTTCTTCTACAGTTCGTACAAGGCCCCGCGCGAGATGGTCTGGCTGCTCGGTGTGGTCATCTTCCTGTTGCTGATGGCGACCGGTTTCATGGGCTATGTGCTGCCGTGGGGCCAGATGAGCTTCTGGGGTGCCAAGGTCATCACCGGCCTGTTCGGCGCGATCCCGCTGATTGGCGAACCGCTGCAGATTTGGCTGCTGGGTGGTTATGCGCCTGACGACGCGGCGCTCAATCGCTTCTTCTCGCTGCATTACCTGCTGCCGTTCGTGATTGCCGGCGTGGTCATCCTGCACATCTGGGCGCTGCACATCCCCGGTTCCTCGAACCCGACCGGGGTCGAAGTGAAGAGCGAGAGCGATACCGTGCCGTTCCATCCGTATTATACGGCCAAGGACGGCTTCGGGCTGGGCGTGGCGCTGTTCTTCTACTGCCTGTTGTTGTTTTTCATGCCGAATGCGCTGGGGCACGCGGATAATTACATCCCGGCGAACCCGCTTTCGACCCCGGCGCTGATCGTCCCCGAATGGTATTTCTGGCCGTTCTACGCGATCCTGCGCGCCTTCACCCACGATCTGGCGATCCCGTTCACGCAGATTGTGATCATCCCGGCAAAGCTGCTTGGCGTGATGGCCATGTTCGCCTCGATCCTGGTCTGGTTCTTCATGCCCTGGCTCGACAAGTCACCGGTGCGCTCGGGTCATTATCGGCCGCTGTTCCGCAAATTCTTCTACGTGCTGGTCATCGATGTCCTGGTGCTCGGATATTGCGGCGGCAGCCACGCTGAAGAGCCGTATTTGATGATGAGCCAGATCGCCTCGGCTTATTACTTCCTGCACTTCCTGGTCATCCTGCCGCTCATTTCGATGATCGAGCGCCCCGAGCCGCTGCCGTTCTCAATTACCGAGGCCGTGCTGGGCGACGACGACGTGCCCGGTGACACAGCGAAGCTGGCCAGCTGAGCGCGGAATAGGGGAAAGACTATCATGATCCGCCTCTTCGGCAGCCTCATTGGCCTCTTCTTCGCCGCCATGGCCCTGTGGGCATTTGGCACCGGCGCCTACACGGCTGCGACCGATCCGACGCCCGAAACTGCGGAGAAGCTGTTTCACGTCGAGCCGCGACCCCTGCATCTGCAGAGCGACGGACCGCTCGGCACGTGGGACTACGCCCAGTTGCAACGCGGCTATCAGGTGTACAAGGAAGTCTGCTCGGCCTGCCACTCGATGAAGTACGTGGCCTTTCGCGACCTTTCGCAGCTCAGCTACACTGAAGCCGAAGTAAAGGCCGCCGCCGCCGAATGGACCGTGCCGGGCATCGATCCCAACACCGGCGAAGTGGACACCCGCAAGGGCGTGCCGACCGATTACTTCCCCTCGCCCTATCCCAACGAGATTGCCGCGCGCGCTGCCAACAACAACGCCGTGCCGCCAGACCTTTCGCTGATCACCAAGGCCCGCGAAGGCGGCGCTGCCTATGTGCACTCGCTGATTACCGGGTACCGTGATCCGAACACGTTTGGTGCCGAAGGCAAGAAGCTGAAGCAGGAATTTCCTGACTTCACGACCCCGACGGGCCTCTATTTCAACCCCTACTTCGCTAACCTCAACCTGGCGATGCCGCCGCCGCTCACGACCGATGGCCAGGTCACGTATGCCGATGGCACCCCGGCCACGATCGACCAGATGGCGACCGACGTCGCCGCTTACCTGGTGTGGACCGCCGAGCCATCGAAGGTAAAGCGCACCCAAACCGGTTGGGCGGTGCTCGGCTTCCTGCTGTTCGCCACGATCCTCGCCTACTTCGCCAAGAAGAGCGTGTGGTCCACGGTCAAGCCGAAGCGGCGCAAGAAGGCTTGAGCCCGGCCGAGCTCAAGGGGCTGATCCGGACCGTTCCGGATTTCCCCTCGGCCGGGATCCAGTTCCGCGACATCACCACGCTCATCGCGCACGGCGAAGGGCTGGCAGCAACGATCGACCTGTTGGTTGCACGCGCCAGCGAGGCACGCCCGCAAGCGGTGGCGGGGATCGAGGCGCGCGGCTTTATCTTCGGCGCTGCTATTGCCGCTCGCATGGGCCTCGGCTTCGTGCCCATCCGCAAGGCCGGCAAATTGCCGGTGCCGGCCATCGGCATCGATTACGCCCTCGAGTACGGCACCGCCCGGATCGAGCTCGATCCCGATGTCATCGATTCCGGCGAGCGGGTGCTGGTGGTCGATGATTTGCTGGCGACGGGCGGGACCGCCCTGGCCGGTGCGCAATTGTTGCGGCAGGCGGGTGCCACCGTCGACCATGCGCTGTTCGTCATCGACTTGCCCGACCTTGGCGGCGGCGCGTTGCTGCGGGCCCAGGGGATTGAGCCGACCGCGCTGTTCGACTTCGCCGGACACTGATACGCTTGACGGGCGGTGTCTGCCGGTGGCAATCGCGCCCCCAGTGAGCGGGTATAGCTTAGTGGTAAAGCACCAGCCTTCCAAGCTGGCTATGCGGGTTCGATTCCCGCTACCCGCTCCATTTTCACGTTCGCCTATGTCCGTGAGCGTCTAGACAAATCCCCAAAATCCTTGGTATTCAGCGGTTATCAAACCGCTAGCGTTCACCCGCGTCCGTCTCCAGCCCCCATCCGCTGGGGGTATGATTGGGGGGTATCAGCAAAACGGCAAACTTAATACCCCCACGCTTGGGGGTATATTGGGGGCATGGCTCCCGGAGAGGCGAGCAGCCCGTGGCTTTGACTGATGTGACGATTCGAAACGCCAAGGCCGGCGAGAAGGCATTCAAGTTGGCGGATG
>JBDSDZ010000068.1:0-14241 GCA_039920345.1 Croceibacterium sp. | reverse complement strand
CGCGTAAACTCGGGATGATATTGAGGGTTGGTGGAGGTTGCGCGCCCCCACTTTTGGATCGCCAGCGGCGTATCGGAATACAGGCGGAGCGTAAGCCACGCTGCGCGGGTTTCATTCAGTGGCGATGGCCGAATCCCGTCCGGGATTCTGGTGGCCAGCATGACAGGCGTTCGGCTGTCATTTCGCGGGTTTGGGGTGATGCCCGTTCGGTGCATTTCACCCCGTTCAAACATGATCCAAAGCCCGGTTCTGGGCCAAATTTTGGCTCATGTTAAGATGGTGCCCCCGGCCCGAATCGAACGGGCACTCCTTTCGGAACCGCATTTTGAGTGCGGCGCGTCTACCAGTTCCACCACGGGGGCACGCGAGCAAAACCCATAGACGCGGAAAAAATTTTAGCCAACTGATTTGATGGACTATTGCCACAAAAGGGTCGGCCATACGAATGCTCGGCCTATCTGACGCGCCTCACATTGATTGCCGAAGCATCGAGCATGTTCTTGATATGCGACGCATAGTATTTCTCGATCATCTCGACACTTGTGCGGCAGTTTTTGGCAATCTGATAAATGTCGGCTCCCTCCATGAGCCGAAAACAGATATAGGTGTGCCGCAAGCTATAGCTGGTGCGGGGGTTACCTTCGCGGTCGTGCTTCATGCCGAGTTCGTCGAGCAGCGTGTTGAATAGCTCCCGCTGGATTTTCGGAAACAAGAGCTGGTTCGGCGCAAGGCTGTGTCGCTCCTTCATCCTCTTGAACGGTATCACCGCGCCAGGCATGGTCTTGCAATACCCGACCCCGCGTTTGCCGCGCACGGCGATGTGCAGAATCTCCTCCTGCCCCGGCCCATCGGCAACAATGTCGATGTCGCGTATCTCGATACGCTTGGCCTCATCGGGGCGAAGGCCGCTGTTGACCATGAACAGCACATAGTCGTGCAGGTCTTCGCAGGCCGACCGCCAGCGTTCCTTCTTCGGGTTTTTGGCGCGCTCGCCGGTTGCCTTGTAGAATGCCTTATACTCCTCGGGCGAAAACCAAGCCCGATGGGCGATCTTGCCGGACATTTTATAGGGTGCCGAAATGTCCGGCAGATAGGGAAGCCAGCCGTGGCGGTTCGCGGTTTTGAGGACGTGCCGCATGGCGATGATCTCGTGGTGCATCGTTGACCGCGATGGCCGCTTGGGCAGACCGGTCTTCTTGTCGATCCGCGACGTCATCCGGTGGACGCGATACTCCTGCACGAGTCCGGGGGTAATGTCGGTGACCACGCGGTCGCCCATGAAGGGCAACAGGTGGACGTTCAGCGAGATCGACAAACTCTTGATATATTCCTTGCTGCGCTCGCCCTCGGTGATGACCTCGAACTCCTTGACGAAATGCTCCGCCGCCGTGCGGAAGGTCACGCCTTCCTTCAACTCACCGGCACGGTATTTTCCCATCAAGCCGAGATACCAGTCGCGCGCGACATCCTTGGCGCGTGACAGGCTTTCCTCTTTGGTCGAAGTTCGGCGCTGCTTTCCGGCAATCGAACAGGCGCATTGCCAGTGCGGACTGTTGGGCCGCATGTAGAGCTGAACCTTATTGTCCAGCAGCGAGTGCCGTGTCGTCATCGCGCCATCCGATGCCAATTTGTGCTAGCGGTGTGCTAGTGCATGTGGCGAGAAATATGGCTTAAAACCGACATATTTGCAAGGATTTTTTGATATTCAAAAGTTTTTGAGTCGATCGCGTCTACCATTCCGCCACAGGGGCCAACCAGCGCACGCCGCTTAGCGAGGCAAGCGCGCCGGTTCAAGCGAGCTTGGGCAATCAGCCCTTTAAAGCTTCCACGATCGCCTTGTGCAACCGTGAGTGCACCACATCGTTGCCGGCCACGATCTGGTCTGCTGCGATCGGCGTTGACCGCCCGCGATAGTCGGTCACGAATCCGCCTGCCTCGCGCACCAGCAGGCAGCCCGCCGCGGTGTCCCACACGTTGAGGTCGCTTTCCCAGAACCCGTCGAACCGGCCCGCTGCAACCCATGCCAGATCAAGCGCGGCGGAACCGAAGCGGCGGATGCCTGCCACTTGCGGGCCGACCGCCGAGAGAATTTTGGTCCACTCGGCGAAATCGCCATGGCCCTGGTAGGGAATGCCGGTGGCGAGGAGCGCTTCGGACAGGGTGCGGCGGCTGGAGACACGCAAGCGGCCATCGTGCAGCCAGGCGCCGCGGTTTTTTTCCGCCCAGAAACTTTCATCGGTGGTCGGCTGGTAAACCAGGCCGGCCGAAACCTCGCCCCAACCCGATCCGTCGAGCTTGGGTTCCTGCACCGCAATCGAGATCGCGAAGTGCGGCAAGCCGTGAAGGAAGTTGCTGGTGCCATCGAGCGGGTCGATGATGAAGCGCGGCTTGCCCGGATCGCCTTCGATCGTGCCGCCTTCTTCAAGTTCGAAGCCCCAATCGGGCCGCGCCACGCGCAGTTCGTCCCACAGCGTCCGCTCGGACATCTGGTCGGCCTTCGAAACAAAGTCTGCCGGGCCTTTGCGGCTTACCTGCAGGTGCTCGATTTCGCCGAAATCGCGGCGCAGGCGGCTACCTGCCTTGCGCGCCGCGCGTTCCATCACGCGAATTATGCCGGAAAGGGCTGGCATTGAGGCTTAACCCACCTTGCTGACGTAGGTGCGCTCGTAAACATCGACGATGATGCGCGTGCCGCTCCCGATGTGCGGCGGGACCATCACGCGCACGCCGTTGTCGAGGATCGCGGGCTTGAAACTGGACGATGCGGTCTGGCCTTTGACCACCGCATCAGCCTCGACGATTGTGGCTTCGACCTGGTCGGGCAGGGCCACGCTGATCGGCTTCTCGTCCCACAGTTCCAGGCTGACTTCCATCCCGTCCTGCAGGAACGCGGCGGCATCACCGAGCAAATCGGCCGGAAGCTGAATCTGCTCGTAAGTGTCGTTGTCCATGAACACCAGCATGTCGCCATCGGCATACAAGTACTGGTATTCTTTCTGGTCGAGCCGGACGCGCTCGATCGTGTCGGCGCTGCGAAAGCGGACGTTGGTCTTGCGCCCGTCCTGCAGGTTCTTCATCTCGACCTGCATGTATGCGCCGCCCTTGCCGGGCTGCGTATGCTGGATCTTGGCAACCTTCCAGATGCCGCGCTCATATTCGATAATGTTGCCGGGACGGATGTCCACGCCGCTGATTTTCATCGGAATGCTTTCGAGCCAATTGTCTGGGAAAATGAGGCCGCGCCCTAGCCGGTTGGGGCGTTCATGGCAATGCAAGCCGCTGCGCGCTATATCGGAGCCCATGAAAAGCCTCATGATCGCCTCTTCACTGCTTGCGCTTGTCGCTGCTCCCGCATTTGCCCAAGGCTCCATCGGAACCATGGAACGGGGCGCCTACGCGTGCGAATTGCCCGGCACCGCGGCCGGCAGCGCCGGAATCGCCCAACCGGACATGGCTTTCACCATCATCGGCGCCTCGCGTTATCAGAGCCCGCAAGGCGGCGGGACATACCTGCGCCGGGGGGACGTCATGACGCTTACCAGCGGCCCCCGTCTTGGTGAAAGCTACGCGGTCGTTTCGCCCGGGTTCCTGCGCAAGATCGAGGCGGGCAAGCCGGGCAAGATGCGCTGCGTTCGGCGCAGTACCTGATCGGCTGGCGTTCAAACTTCAGCCATCGGTTTCTGGCCACCAGCGAATCAAGAAGGGCGGACCGCGAGGCCCGCCCTTCCTGTATTCAGAACCCAACCTGACCCGAATTACGGGCTGGTCGGCAGGACTTCATCACCGTTACTGGTAATGGCCCAGATGGCGAGGCCGACGGCAATGGCGGCGAGCAGCGGAAGCAGAAAGCCCCCGCCCAATTCTTCACCATCAACCGACGAACTGGCGCGGGTGGCTGTCGCCGCCTGCGCAATAACCGGTGCACTCACCAGCGAAATGGCCACCGCCGACGAGGCGAGGAACTTGCTGAACTTCATGGTTGCTTCCCTTCACTTGATTCGCTGTGAGCCTTTGTCACAAGGCGCCCCCAGACACAATCCGTATTCCTATCAGATAGGTAGCAATCCCCTAGTGCACACCCGGTGTACGAACCCTTAACAAAGGGTAGGGGTTGATGGCCGAGGCCGGATCCCACCATTTTGCCTCGGGAGTCGTGCGCATGATGGCGAAGTGGAGGTGCGGTGCATCCGGACTGGCGTCGCCCGTCGAACCCACGGTTCCGAGCGCCTGCCCTTGGGTAACCTGCTGCCCTTCGACCAGACCGGGGGCATAATCGCGCAAGTGGGCGTAATAATAGATCGTCGAGCGGTCCTGCGAACGGACATAGATCGTGTTGCCACCCGCGTCCGAAAGGAACAGCTTTTCCACCGTGCCGGGTGCCGCCGCGACGATGCTCGTCCCCGCGGGCGCCATGATGTCGAGCGCTTCATGAAGACGCGCCCCGCCACCGCGCGCATCGGTGAAGGTGTCGGTCAGCTGCGCTTCCGTCACGCCCGCGACGGGTATGACCAGGCTACCCGACTGGCTCGCCGCAGGCGGATCGATGGCGACCGGATGCGCGGCCGGTGCCGCCGTCGGAATCCCGGCCGCAGCCGGTGACCCGGGCGCCGCTCCGGCCGTCGGCAGCGTGCCCAGCGAAAGCCCGCTGCCGGCCACGACCCATGCCGCCGAGGTCAAGGTGGCGGTCACCACCACCGTCAGCAGCCGATCTGTCAGGTTGAGTGCCATCAGGCCTGGAATAGCACTTTGGTGGAACTGCTGACCATACCGGCGAGCCGGGCCGCATCCCAATTGGTCAGCCGCACGCAGCCATGGCTTTGCGCGCGCCCGATCGATTCGGGCGCCGAGGTGCCGTGGATGCCGTAATGTTCTTTGGTCAGGTCGATCCACACCACGCCAACCGGGCCATTCGGTCCGGGCGGCAAGGTCGCTGCCTGATCGGTTGCCTTGGCATCCCAGAACAGGTCCGGGTTATAATGGAACGGCGGGTTCTTGCTGACCCCGGTAATCTTCCAGTCACCCAGCGGCAGCGGATCGTGGCTCGACCCCGAGGTGACTGTGAACATCGTCACCAGCTTGCCGGCCTCGTCATAGCCCTTGAGCCAGCCTTCGGACTTATCGACCACGACCCGCGCCACCTTGGGCTGCTCGGTGCCGACGCCAAGCGAGACCAGCGTCTGCTGCCATTTGGGATCATCCACCGTGCCCGAGGCGATGCGGTCGGCGCCGATATTGGGCACGCGAACCAGTTGTCCGGCACGGAAGGTCGAGGCCGGCGAGGCTTCGGCCATCATGGTTGCCGAAGCCGTCGGGGACGGCGTGGCCATTGGCGTCGGCGTGCCGGAAGGCATGGGATTGGCGTTGGTGGCGGTTGCCCCTGCTGGTTGGCCGTTCGGGTTGAGCTGCTTGAGCACGTCGATGGTGGTGTGGAATCGTTCGGCCAGGCGCTCATCAAGACTTTCGTAACCGAGTGTCGTTTCCTTGGCCTGCGCGGCAGCACCGTCGGGCACCTTGTGGTAGTCGGCCTGGCCCCAGCTATCGGGTATCCGCACCACGCGCGTGGCGGGAATGTTGTTCCACTGGGCCAGCAATTGCTTGGTGGCATCGTCGGACTTGCCGCTGACTTGGATCTCGTGCGCTTCCTGGAATCCCTTGAGCGCGTTGGCGGTCGAGATCCCTTCCTTGCCGTCGATCACCCCGGGGCCGAAGCCCTGCCGATCGAGCACGACTTGCATTTGCATCAGCGGACGCGGATCGGGATCGGGAATATCGGCCTGGGCCATCTGGCCGTTTGCCGGATCCTGCGAGGCCATCTCGGCCGAATTGTCCTGAGCCGGCGCGGCGGCCTGGCTGGTGGTCTGGTCCTTGTTCCGGTCCGTGCCGTTCATTCCGCAAGCGGAGAGGGCCAGAATCGAGACGACGGTGGTGGCAATACGCATGCGGATCAAACTCCCCTTGAAGGGGTGCGACCCACCCCGTGTGAGGAGAGGTAACGGCCTAGCGGCGCAAAATATCCACGCTCAGGCGACCTTATCGGACTCGACCCGCGTCCAGCGATAACCGTACCACAGGATTCCGCCCAGCGCGGCAAGGCCGATGAACTGTGCCGGCACGGCAAATTCATCGCCCACGATGGCCAGCGGATTTTCTCCGAACACGCCCACGAGCGCTGTTACGGCGAGGCCGAACATGCTTTCGCCCACGATCATGCCCGTCGCCAGCAACACCCCGCTGCGCTTGACGAATTCGGGGCGCGAGGTGCGATCGGCGCGCTTTTCCCAGTAATGGCCGATGAAAGCGCCGATCCCGGTCGGCAGCATCAGCGAGATCGGCAGGTACATGCCCATCGCGACCGCGAGCGGAGGCAAGCGCAGCCCGCGCCCCGCCTTCTTCGCCCGGGCACCCAGCCATTCGTCGATCGCGATCACCACGACGATTATCATCGCGCCATAGCTGATCAGGTCCCAGCGCAGTGTCCCGCCCAGCACGCCTTGCGCCAGCGACGAGATCAGCGAGGCCTGCGGCGCGGCCAGCGGATTGGGCCCGGCATTGGGCGCGCCGGTGAAGCCCATCGTGGTGTTCAGCAGGTCAAGGATCGGCGGAATCACCAGGCTGCCGCAGCCGACGCCGATGATCAGCGCGAGCTGCTGCTTCCACGGGGTCGAGCCGACCAGTTGCCCGGTCTTCAGATCCTGCAGGTTGTCATTGGCGACCAGGGCGATGCCGAACACGAACGAAGTCGCGAACAGCGCGAAGGCCACCAGCGCCTGTGTGTCGGCCACCGAATGCTTGCCCGGAAAGAGCAGTGCGACCATCACCGAGCCGACGATGATCGAAAGAATGCCAACGCCCGAAACCGGGCTGTTGGAGGTGCCGACCAGCCCCGCCATGTAGCCCGTCACCGCAGCAACTACGGCGCCGACCACGATCACGAAAATCAGCGTGGCAGTAAGCGCCATTCCGAAGTTGACGGCGACCGGCCCGCCTTGCGAAAACGTCCACAGCATCCACGAAATCGGGATCAGCGCCACGATCAGGGTGCCGAACACGATCGGCCCGGGCAGGTCGCGCTCGGTCAGGGCAAGCACTTCTCCTCCCCGCCGCGCCTTTTGCGCCGCAACAATTCCGGCGAGGCCTTCGGCAATCGGCTTGACCAGCTTGAGCAGCGTCCAGATCGCTGCCACCGCAATCGCGCCCGCGCCGATGAAGCGAACTTCGCTCGAAAAGACTGTGCCGACTACGTCATCCACCGCACCGGCGGGCGCGAGCGAGGTCAGCCAGGGCAACAGCACGCCCCACGAAATGAACGTGCCGACCAGCAGCGCGATGCCCGCCGAAAGGCCGATCAGGTGGCCGATGGCGATCAACCCGAGCGAGGTCGTGGAGGCAATGCCGGTAGCGCCCTCGCCGACTCGGAAGTTCTTGCCGATTTCGGCCGCCGCAAGTTGCAGCGCGACGAGCAGCGAGAGCCCAGCGCTGATGACGGCGCCGAACACCATCGTGCGCAGGCCAAACTTGCTTTCCGCCGCGCCTTCCTGATCCCGGGCGCCGACCCGGAGCACTTCGGCCCCGGCAATGCCTTCAGGGTACGGCAGGTCCGAATTGACCACCAGCGCGCGGCGCAACGGGACTGACATCATCACACCCATCGTACCGCCGATGAAACACACCCCGACCGTGGTCCAGTAAGGAAAGCTGGTCCACCAGCCGACGATCACCAGGCCGGGCAGCACGAAGATGATCGTCGCGACCGCACCGGCGGCGCTGCAGATCGTCTGGGTGATGTTGTTCTCGACCAGCGAGTTGTCGGCAAAGTTGCGCAGCAGCGCCATTGAAATGACCGCGGCGGGAAGCGAAGTTGAAAAGGTCAGGCCGACCCGCAGTCCGAAATAGACGTTCGCCGCCGTGAACAGGAAAGTCAGCGCACCGCCGAGCAGGATCGCCCGCCAGGTCAGTTCGCGTGCGTTCATGGTGGCGGTCATCGCTCTCTCCCTGCTCAACCCCGGCGGGGAATTCGCACGATTGTTGCGCGAAGCAAAGCGATCTTTGCGTCAGCCCTTGCGGGAAATTGCCGCGTGAAACGCCTTGACCGCCGCGACTTCATCGCCGCCCCACACGGCCGCGCTGACGGCAAGGAAATCCGCCCCGGCTTCCACCAGTTCGCGGCAGTTCGCCGGGGTAATCCCGCCAATGGCGACGCACGGGATTTCCATCAGGCCCTGCCACCACTCAAGCATCTCCGGTTCGGGTTGATGCTCGCTGGCCTTGGTCGTGCTGGGAAAGAATGCCCCGAACGCGACATAATCCGCGCCGTTTTCCCCCGCCTCGATCGCCAGGTGGCGGCTGTCATGGCAAGTCACCCCGATCTGCGCTTCACGGCCAAGTTGTTCGCGTGCCTCGCGCACATCGCCGTCGCCCTGCCCCAGGTGGACACCGTCAGCGAGAAGTCGCTTGGCCAGCGAGACGCTGTCATTGACGATGAACGCGACATCGCGCGCGGTGCAGACTTCCTGCAAGGGACCCGCCAAACGCGCAGCTTCGTGCTGGTCGATACCTTTGACCCGGAACTGGAACGCCGCCACCGGCCCGGCGGCCAGCGCGCGGTCGAGCCTGTCAACGAACCCGCCGGTCACATCGAGCGGCGAGATCAGGTATAGCTGGCAGGACGGTGTGTCGGCAGGCATGGCGCGCCTCCTAGAGCGCCGCGCCGCTTCCGCCAAGCCGCGATACTGCAAGGGTCGAACTGTGCTATGGTCCGTGTCTGATGACGCCTGATCGCGCCTTTGTCGTTTGTGCCTTGCTCGCCGCGCCGCTGCTGATGGGCGGCTCCGCGCCTCCCAAAGGCGCGGACGTACAGGTCATCGCGCGCCTCACGCGGACTTACGCCGTCGGGCCGCTGATGGTGACACCGCAGGAAGTCATCAACGACAATCGCTGTCCCGAGCACGGCGATTGCCCCGCGCCCGACCGCTTGCGCCTGCGGGCCGTGCTCGACACGCCAAACGGAAGCCTGTCGCGCGTCCTGGCATTGGGCCAAAGGCAAACGGTCGCAGGCGGTTCGCTCGAGCTGGCCGATGTCCGCCCCGCAGTGCCTGCCAGCGGCTCGATTGCGCCAGCGGACTATCGCTTCACGCTGGTCTTCCACCCGCAGGCCTGATCGTTCAGCGCGGCGACAGCGTTCAGCTTGGAAAGTGCTTGCATGAACAATAAGCTCGCCATTCTCGCCCCGCTCCTGCTCGCCGCCAGTGTCAGCGCCTGTGTCACGCCGCTGGTCCAAGCCCCCGCCGCACCGGAAGGATCGAGCGTTGGCATCAACCAGCCGGTGGTCGTTGGCCGCCTCTATGCGACTCCCGAAGCCGTCAGCGAGGACAGCCGCTGCCCCGAAAACGCGCTTTGCATCTGGGCCGGACAGCTGATCGTGAACACCCAGATCGACGGGAGTGGCTGGCGCGAAACGACCCCGCTGACGCTGGGCGTGCCCTATTCCACCCACGGCACGTCGATCACGCTGGTCTCGGGCCTTCCGGAAAAGCGCACCGACCAAGAAACGCAGCCGAGCGACTATCGCTTCGCCTACCAGGGCGGCCGCTAACGCTCAGGCAACGCTGGCGCAGTGGATCGCCTCGATCGCTGCGCCCAGTTCGGCGTCGAATTCGCCGTCGCTCATCTGCACGCGCAGCCCGTCGAGCAAGGCGCGGCTGAAGCTGGCGATCACGCCTGGATTCCTGGCCAATTCAGCGCAGGCCTGGTCGCGCGAATAGCCGCCCGATAGCGCCACGACCTTGAGCACCCCGGGATGCTCGACCAACGCATGGTAGCTGCCCGGTGCAACCGGCAACGACAGCTTGAGCATGACCTGCCGCCCCTCGGGCAAGGCATCAAGCTGCTTGAGTATTTCAGCCTTGAGGATTGCCTCACCCGCTTCGCGGTCGGTCGCGGTAATCGCGTATTCGGGCTCGAGGATGGGCATCAACCCGCCCGCGATGACCTGCCGCGCTACCTCGAACTGCTGCGCTACCACAGCCGCGATACCGGCAGGATCGGCCCGGTTAATGACCGAGCGTTCCTTGGTCCCGAACACCCCCAGCGCCTTGGCCCTCGCCAGCAGCGCATCCAGCCCCGGCATCGGCTTCATCAGTTGGACGCCCTGCGCCTCGTCTTCCAAACCCTTGTCGATCTTCAGGAACGGCACCACGCCTTTGGCGATCAGCGCGGCGGGCACCGGCACGCCCTCGACCGCGCCATCCATCGTCTTTTCGAACAGGATCGCGCCGATGACCTTGTCACCGTTGAAGCTGGGCGCCTTGACGATCCGGCAGCGCATGTCGTGGATCAGCGCATACATCGCCGCGTCCCCGCTCCACGCCTCGTCCGCCACGCCGTACCCCCGCAAAGCCTTGGGGGTGGATCCGCCCGACTGGTCGAGCGCAGCGATGAACCCGTGCCCGCGCGCGATCCGGTCGGTCATCTCGTCAACGGTCATGCCACTCTCCTACTTTTCGAGCGCCGCAACGCCGGGCAGCTCGCGACCTTCCATCCATTCGAGGAAGGCTCCGCCAGCGGTTGAAATATAAGTGAAATCGTCCGCCACGCCCGCATGATTGAGTGCCGCCACGGTATCACCCCCGCCCGCCACCGAGACCAGCGACCCTTCGCGAGTCAGCGCCGCGGCGGTTTTCGCCAATGCCACCGTGGCGGCATCGAACGGCGGGGTCTCGAACGCACCCAGCGGCCCGTTCCATACCAGCGTGCGGCAGGTCTTGAGCACGTCCGCCAGCGCCTCGACCGCCTGCGGGCCAATGTCGAGGATCATCTCGTCGGCCGCGACTTCGTGCACGTTGCAGGTGCGCAGGCTCGGCGGATTGGCGGCAAACTCTTTCGCCACCACGACGTCATACGGCAGGTGCACCGTGCAGCCGCCCGCGTCGGCGGCGTCCATGATCGCTTCTACTTTGCCCGTCAGGTCATGCTCGCACAGGCTCTTGCCGACATCGACCCCGCGCGCGGCAAGGAAGCTGTTGGCCATGCCGCCACCGATGATCAGATGATCGACCTTGGCCACCAGATGTTCGAGCACGGCCAGCTTGGTCGAGACCTTGGCCCCGCCAACAACCGCTGCCACGGGCTTCTCTGGGCTTCCGAGGGCCCGTTCGAGCGCGTTGAGCTCACCTTCCATCGCCCGGCCCGCATACGCCGGCAGCAGGTGCGCCAGGCCCTCGGTCGTCGCATGGGCGCGGTGCGCGGCGGAAAAGGCATCGTTGACGTAGAAATCGCCGTTGGCCGCGATCGCCTTGGCAAACTCGGGATCGTTAGCTTCCTCGCCCGGCCAGAAGCGGGTGTTTTCGAGCAGGGCGATGTCGCCGGGGCGCAGGATGCCGAGGGTCTGTTCGACCACTGGGCCCGACACTTCGGACACATACATCACCTCGCGCCCGAGCACGTCTTCGACATCGTCGAGGATCAGGCTCGTGGAAAGCGTCGAACGGCGTTCGCCCCTGGGGCGCCCGAAATGGGCCAACAACAGCACCTTGGCCCCGGCATCGGCCAGTTCGAGGATGGTTGGCGCAACGGCGCGCGCGCGGGTCAGGTCGGTCGCGCGCCCGCCGCTCATCGGCAGGTTGAGATCGACGCGCACCAGCGCGACCTTGCCGCGCACATCGCCCAGATCGTCGAGCGTGCGGAAGGTGGCCATCACAGGATCCTCACTTCGTCGCCCGGCTCGATTTCGCCGTCCTCGATCACCCGACCGAGGAAGCCCCCGCGCCAGTCGGGCGTCATCGCCGCGCGAAGGCCAGGGTGCAGCCCTTCCATCCGTTCACACGGATCGCATTCGACTGTAAGTTCGATCACCAGCGATTGCCCCACGGCAATGCGCGTGCCCGGCTCGCGCGGGATTCGCAGGCCCTCGACCAGCAGGTTGCGACGTGAGTGCCACCAGTCGATCGCGGTATGGGCTTCGGCGAGCGCCGCATCCCAGGACTCGCTCTCAATCAGCGAAACCTGCCGCTTGCGGCCGGGTTTCGTGCTCGCCAGACCGCCGCGAAAATCACCATGCACACCTTCGGCCTCGGTCACCCTGGCCGACGGTACGGTCTCCATCGGCCCCTTGGGCGCGGCGTGGCGGGCAATCCCGGCGAGACGACCTGTCATCCCTGTGGTCACATCAACCCGGCCATCACGCCCGCGGTATCGATCATGCGGTTAGAGAAGCCCCATTCGTTGTCGTACCAGCTAACCACGCGGGCGAGCTTGCCTTCGAGCACAGCGGTTTCGAGGCTGTCGACGGTCGAGCTGGCCGGGTAATGGTTGAAATCGCTGCTGACGAGCGGCTGGTCGGTATAATCGAGCACGCCCTTCATTGGCCCGTCTGCCGCGGCCTTGAGCGCAGCGTTGATCTCTTCCCTGGTGGTGTCGCGCGATGGCGTGAACACCAGGTCGATCAAGCTGACGTTGGGTGTCGGCACGCGCACCGATGAGCCATCGAGCTTGCCTTTCAGTTCGGGCAGAACCAGCCCCACGGCGCGGGCAGCGCCGGTGGTGGTCGGGATCATGTTCTGCGCCCCGCCGCGCGCACGGCGCAGGTCGGAGTGTATCTGATCGAGCATCTTCTGGTCATTGGTATAGCTGTGGATCGTGGTCATGAACCCGCGGTCGATGCCGATCGTATCGTTCAGCACCTTGGCCACCGGCGCGAGGCAGTTGGTGGTGCAACTGGCGTTGGAGACGATGACGTCATCGGCGGTCAGCGTGCCCTGGTTGACCCCGAAGACGATGGTCTTGAGCGAGCCGGTAGCGGGGGCCGAAATGAGCACCCGCCGCGCGCCGGCATCGATGTGCGGCCGGCTCGCCTCGACCGACTGGAAGAAGCCGGTGCATTCCAGCACCAGATCGACGCCCATCGCCTTGTGCGGCAGCTTGCCGGGGTCGCGTTCCTTGGTGACCGCGATGTCCTTGCCGTTGACCTGGATCGAATCGCCGTCCGACGTCACCGTGCCGGGGAACCGCCCGTGGGTGGAATCGAACGCGAAGAGCAGCGCGTTGGACTTGGGATCGGCCAGGTCATTGATCGCGACGAGTTCGAAATCATGGTCGCTACGCTCGAGGATCGCCCGCGCGACGAGCCGCCCGATACGCCCGAACCCATTGATCGCAACTTTCGTCGCCATGTAAAGACCTCCTGTTAACTAGTTAGTTTGGCTTTTATTTTCGGAACGATCGCTTCGGCGGTGAAGCCGAAGTGCTTGAATAGGACTTCGGCCGGGGCGGAGGCCCCGAAGCGGTCGAGCCCGATGGCCAGGCCGTCTTGCCCGATGAAGCGTTCCCATCCCTGCGTGACCCCGGCTTCGATCGAAACCTTGAGCACATCACCGGGCAGGAGGCCGGCGCGGTAGGCGCTGTCCTGCGCAGCAAACAACTCCATGCACGGCATCGAGACCACGTCTACGCCCACACCTTCGCTCTCGAGCTGTTCAGCGCAAGCCAGCGCGACGCCAACCTCAGAACCCGTGGCAACAATCACCACCCGCCGGGCCGCACTGGCCCCGCGCAGCAGGTACGCCCCGCGAGCCGAGCGATTCTCGCCTGCGTCGTCGCGCACGGCGGCGAGGTTCTGCCGGGTCAGCGCGAGGATCGACGGGGTCTTGGGAGTCTGCAGCGCCAATTCCCAGCACTCTGCGGTCTCGACCGCGTCAGCCGGGCGGAACACGTTGAGGTTGGGCACCAGGCGCAGGCTCATCACCTGCTCGACCGGCTGGTGCGTCGGGCCATCTTCGCCAAGGCCAATCGAATCATGGGTCAGGACATAGACCACCCGGATCTGCTGCAACGCCGACAGGCGGATCGCGTTGCGGCAATAGTCGCTGAAGATCAGGAACGTGCCGCCGTAAGGCACCACGCCGCCATGCAGCGCCATCCCGTTCATTGCCGACGCCATGCCGAATTCGCGGATGCCGTAATAGACGTACCGGCCCGAATAATCGTTTTTCGAGAACGGCTTGGTGGCCGATGTTTTGGTATTGTTCGAACCGGTCAGGTCGGCCGAACCGCCAATGAGCTGCGGCAGGGTTTCGGTCAGTGGGCCAAGCGCCATCTCCGACGCCTTGCGGGTCGCGACTTTGGGCTGGTCCTTGGCAATCCCGGCAAGGTATTGCTTGAGCGCCGGAGCCGCGAGCGCGCCGATCTCACCCATTTGGGCATCGAAGTCGGCCTTGCGGTTGCTGCCAGCGTGGCGCTTGTCCCAAT
>JBDSDZ010000067.1:0-11901 GCA_039920345.1 Croceibacterium sp. | reverse complement strand
ATGGCGAACTTTTGACGCTGGCGGTGAAGGTCGCGCCAGCCGCCGATGGCCATGTGATCACGTTCGAGGATATCACCCGCCAGTTGCTCGACCAGCGGCAAGCGGCGTGGTCCGATGTCGCCCGGCGTATCGCGCACGAGATCAAGAACCCGCTGACCCCGATCCAGCTTGCGACCGAGCGCCTCAAGCGACGCTATCGCAAGCAGATCCTTGAAGACGGTGAGCTGTTCGAGGAACTGACCGCAACCATCATCCGTCAGGTGGGTGACTTGCGGAAGATGGTGGACGAGTTCTCGTCGTTCGCGCGCCTGCCCAAGCCGGTGTTTCGGGCAGAGGACGCGGTCGATCTCGTGCGCCAGGCGCTGTTCCTGCAGGAAGTCGCGCATCCCCAGATCAATTACGGGTTCTCAGCGGAAGCGGACATGCCCACGATCGAGTGCGACCGGCACCAATTCGGCCAGGCCATGACCAACGTGCTCAAGAACGCCGCCGAAGCGATCGAGCCCAAGGCCCGCAGCGGCGAACCCGATTACCGCGGCCGGATCGACGTGGCGGTCGCAGCCGACCCGCGCCATCTGACGGTGACCGTGACCGATAATGGCGTAGGCTTGCCGCAGGGCGGCCAGAGCATCCTCGAACCTTATGTCACGACCCGCGAGAAGGGCACCGGTCTTGGCCTCGCGATCGTCAAGAAGATTGTCGAAGAACATGGCGGCGACCTGACTTTCGCCGCCGTTCCCGAAGGCGGAACGCGCGCCAGCCTGCGTTTCTCGCGCGAACCGATGGCGGCCAACGCGCGTAGCGAGGCCGCCGAATGAACCGCATGACACTAAAACTGGAGTTTAACTGATGGCGCTCGATATCCTCGTGGTCGACGACGAGCGCGACATTCGCGAACTGGTTGCCGGCGTGCTCAGCGATGAAGGCTACGAATGCCGGACGGCGGGCGACAGCACGACCGCGCTACGCCTGATTGACGAGCGCCGTCCGAGCCTGGTCCTGCTCGACGTATGGCTTCACGGCAGCGCGATGGACGGGCTCGAAGTGCTCGACGCGATCAAGGCCCGCGAACCGCAGCTGCCGGTGATTATCTTCTCGGGCCACGGTAACATCGACACCGCGGTCTCTGCTGTCAGCCGGGGCGCGGTGGATTTCATCGAGAAGCCGTTCGAAGCCGAGCGCCTGCTGCTGCTGGTTGCGCGCGCGACCGAGACCGAGCGGCTGCGGCGTGAAAACGCCCGGTTGCGCGAAGGGATTGGATCGGCCGAGGAATTCAACGGCAATTCCAGCGCCATCAACAATGCCCGCGCTACGCTCAAGCGGGTCGCCAATACCGGCAGCCGGGTGCTGATCACCGGGCCCGCCGGATCGGGCAAGGAAGTCGCCGCGCGGCTGCTGCACAGCTGGAGCCCGCGCGCCGACAAGGATTTCGTAACGGTCAACTCCGCCCGCATCACGCCCGAACGCTTCGAGCAGGAGCTGTTCGGCGAAGAAGCCGACGGCAAGCTGGTGCGGGCAGGGCTGCTCGAAATGGCCGACGGCGGCACGCTGTACTTCGATGAAGTCGCCGACATGCCGCTCAACACCCAGGCCCGCATCCTGCGCGTGCTGACCGACCAGAGCTTTGTCAGGGCAGGGGGCAATCGCCAGATCGGCGTAGACGTGCGCGTGGTATCGTCCACCGCCCGCGACCTGGAGCACGAAATCGAGGAAAAGCGTTTTCGCGAGGACTTGTTCTACCGGCTCAACGTGGTTCCGGTGTCTGTGCCCTCGCTGGCCGCGCGCCGGGACGACATTCCCGCGCTCGCCGACCATTTCTTCACCCGTTACGCGCGCGAACAGGGCGTGCCGCCGCCCGAGATTTCGCCCGAAGCGCTGGCAGCGCTGCAAGCCTATGACTGGCCTGGCAACGTCCGCCAGCTGCGCAACGTAGTCGAACGTACCGTTATCCTCGCCCCGCGTGACCGGATGGCGCGGATCGAGCCTGACATGCTGCCCGCAGAAATCACCGGCGGATCGTCGGACAGCGGGGCGGGTATCTCAGCTCTGATGGGTGTCCCCTTGCGCGAAGCACGTGAGAGTTTCGAGCGCGAATACCTGCGCATCCAGATCCGGCGCTTCTCGGGCAATATCTCCAAGACGGCCGGATTCATCGGCATGGAACGCTCAGCCTTGCACCGCAAACTCAAGCTGTTGGGCATGAGTGAGCGGGCTGACGCTGAGGGCGCGTGAGGGCCGCAAGCCACCTTTTGCAATCAGTATTTGCGCAATCCTGGGGTAGCTCTTAAGTTTGGACAAAGAATTCGGCTGTCGCCTGCCTGTCGCAAGCGGCTGCCAGAATGCGGACCGCAATCGCGGCCGCCAACAAAAGGAGTCAGTTGAATGACCAAGCCGACGCTATCCGCACGCCCGCGCCCAAAGGCTGAGCCAGCACCCGCGCCGCCCGCGCCGCCTGCCGGTGCACCAGCCAAGGGCGCCAACCTGCAGGACCTGTTCCTCAACTACCTGCGCCGCGACAAGACCCCGGTGACGATGTTCCTCGTCAAGGGCGTCAAGTTGCAGGGAATAGTGACCTGGTTCGACAATTTCTCGATCCTTCTGCGCCGCGATGGCCAGTCGCAGTTGGTCTACAAGCACGCGATCTCGACCATCATGCCGGGCCATCCGATCGATGCCTCGCAGTTTGCCGGGCCGGACGCGGGCAAGAAGCAGCGCTTGCTGCAGGACATCTTCCTTTCGCGCGTGCGCGATGCTGGCGTGCAGGTGACGATGTTCCTGGTCAACGGCGTGATGCTGCAGGGCCGCATCGCCTCGTACGATTTGTTCTGCATGTTGCTGGAGCGCGAAGGGTTCGTGCAATTGGCCTACAAGCACGCCGTTTCGACCATCCAGCCCGCCGCACCGGTGGACCTGACGTCAGAATTCGGTGACGAAGAAGGCGAAACACCCTGATTGTCGATGATGCCGAAGGTGAAGTCACCCGCGGTGCGCGGGCGGTTGTCGTGTGCCCGGATTTTCGCGGCAAGCGCCAGAAGCAGGACCCAGAAGCCCGGCTCGAAGAAGCGCGCGGACTGGCCCAGGCCATCGGCATCGTCGTGACAGCTGCCTCGATCCTCCCGGTGCGCACGGTGCGAGCCGCGACGTTGTTCGGTGAAGGCCAGATCGAGCGCCTTCTGACCGAATGCGAGCAGGAGCAGGCAGAACTGGTCATCGTCGATGGCGCACTGACGGCAATCCAGCAGCGTAACCTCGAAGAAAAGCTCAAGCGCAAGGTGATCGACCGCACCGGGCTGATCCTGGAGATCTTCGGCGAGCGAGCGGCCACTGCCGAAGGCCGGCTGCAAGTCGAACTGGCGCACCTCGATTACCAGCAGAGCCGCCTGGTTCGCAGCTGGACCCACCTTGAGCGGCAACGCGGTGGTTTCGGCTTCCTCGGCGGCCCGGGCGAAACCCAGATCGAGGCCGACAGGCGCCTGATCCGCGCCCGGATGGGCAAGCTGCGCCGCGATCTCGAACAGGTGAAGAAAACTCGTGCGCTGCATCGGCAGCGGCGGGGCAGGGCGCCGTGGCCGATCGTGGCGCTGGTTGGCTATACCAACGCTGGCAAGTCGACGCTGTTCAACCGCATGACCGGCGCCGACGTGATGGCCGAAGACCTGCTTTTCGCCACGCTCGACCCGACGATGCGGGCGATCGACTTGCCGGGTGTCGAAAAGGCGATCCTGTCGGATACAGTGGGCTTCATCTCGGACTTGCCAACCCAGCTGGTTGCGGCCTTTCGAGCTACGCTCGAGGAAGTTACCGCCGCTGATGTGGTGCTCCACGTGCGCGATATCGCCAATCCCGACAGCGCCGCGCAAAAGCAGCAGGTACTCGATATCCTTAGCGAACTGGGCGTGACGGGCGATGAAGATGGCGCCGAGGCACTTCCGATCCTCGAGATCTGGAACAAGTGGGACTTGCTCGACGCCGATCGGCGCGAGGACCTGGCGATGCACGCGGCGGGTGATCCCGATGTCCTGCCACTGTCAGCCGAAACCGGGTTCGGTGTTGAACAACTGCGCGACAAGCTGGGCGAAATGCTCACCCGCGGCGCTCGGCGGCATCGCATAACGATCCCCGCGCAGGACGGCGCGCGCATTGCGTGGCTCCATGCGCACGGCGAAGTTCTGGGCGAAGAAGATGCGGGGGTAGGGGAGCGAGGCCCGATGCGAACACTGGACGTGCGCCTGACCGAGAAAGAATTCGGGCGCTTTGAATCTCTGGCTAGCTAGAGCCTAGCGGGGTTCGCCTTGCTTGACGCGCTGCCAGAGCGCTTCCTGCTCGTCCAAACTCAACGTCGCGAACGACCCTGCAGCCAAGTCCTCCATGGCGCGATAGCGGCGTTCGAACTTGTCATTGGCCGCCCGCAACGCCTCTTCCGCCTTGATCCCATACGCGCGCACCAGATTGACCGCCGCGAAGAGCAAATCTCCGGCCTCTTCCAGTTGCTTATCAGGTGAAGCTTGGGCGAGTTCTTCGATTTCCTCAACGACTTTGGCGGTCGGACCAGCGGTATCTGGCCAATCGAATCCTTCACGCGCCGCGCGCTTTTGCAGTTTTTCCGCCCGCATCAGCGCCGGGAGTGCCCGAGCGACGCCATCGAGGGCGCTCTTGGCGCCTTTGTGGGCGCGTTCGGCTGCTTTGAGCGCTTCCCATCGTTCGTCACGCGCTTCGCCCGGCGGTGCTTCGCCAGCAAAGATGTGTGGGTGGCGCAGTTCGAGCTTGTCCGAGATAGACCGCGCAACGTCTTCAAAAGCGAACAGACCCGCTTCCTCGGCGATACGCGCCTGGAACACCACCTGGAACAGCAAGTCGCCCAGTTCGTCACGGATCTCGTCCGCATCTCCGCGCGCCACGGCGTCGGCCACTTCGTACGCTTCCTCGATCGTGTGCGGCACGATCGTTTCGAATGTCTGGGTGCGGTCCCAGTCGCACCCGTTCACCGGGTCGCGCAGGGTGGCCATCACGCGGCGGAGGCGGTCCAGCTGTACCGTCATCTAAGGATGATAATATATATTATGTTAAATGAAAGAGTGGCTCCAGTCACCGATTAGTGCCCTATCGCCGCGAATATCCCCGCAATCAGCAGGAAAATCGCTACCCACGTCAGCGCCATAATCAACGTCTTCTTCGCGCCGACCTGGTGCGCGCGAAACGCACTGCCAGCCAGTACCAGCCAGCCGGTCAACGCAACGATTGAGATCCAGCTGGCGGAGTTCACGCCATGAGCTCCAATCCGTCGTACCCGACCACAACACCGGCCGGCACTTCGGACGACAGCATCGCGTAGTCCATGCTCTTGTCGAGATGTGTCAGCACCGTCGTACCGACCTTGCAGCGCTGGCCCAGCGCCACCGCCGTTGCCAGGCTGGCATGCGTCGGGTGCGGTTCGCGGCGCAGGCAGTCCGTCACCAGGATATCGACCCCGGAAAACAAGGCCACCATATCGTCCGTAACTTCGCTGAAGTCCGTGGCGTAAGCAATTGATTTTCCGTCGGCTTCGAACAGATAACCGGTACTCAGACCATGGCCGTGCGGCATTTCAACTGAATCAATCGCAAACCCGGCATGGATCCTCACCAGCTCAAGCGTTTCGAGCTTGCAGATGGTCGGATAGCCATAACGCCCGGCAAACACGTAACTGAACCGCTGACGCAGGCTGCGCGCCGTCACTTCCGAAGCGAACCCTGGCACCGGCGAAGTGCGATCATAACGCATGGGCCGCAAGTCATCGATCCCGTGGCAGTGATCGGCATGGTCGTGAGTCCAGAACACACCATCGACCTTGTCGATACCGCTCGCCAGCAACTGCTGGCGTAAGTCGGTCGAGGTATCGACCAGCAGCCGCCCACCGGCATTGCTCTCGACCATGATGGAAACCCGCGTGCGGCGATTCTTCGGCTCCGTGGGATCGCATTCACCCCAGTCATTGCCGATACGCGGCACGCCGGTGGAGGTGCCGGAGCCGAGCATGACCAGTTTCATGCCGCGGCCTTTGAAAACAGCGCGTAGAAATTGCGCGTGGTATTGGCCGCCAGCGTTTCGACTGGCTCGCCTCGCAAATTGGCGACAAATTCGGCGGTGCTACGGACATAGGCAGGCTCGCAAGTCTTCCCACGATATGGCACCGGGGCGAGGAACGGGCTGTCCGTCTCCACCAACAGGCGATCGGCGGGGATCGTCGGCACGAATTCCTGCAGGTCGCGCGCGTTCTTGAATGTCACGATGCCCGAGATGGAGATCGTCAGGCCCAGTTCGAGCACCTTGCGCCCGAATTCGGCCGAGGCGGTGAAGCAGTGGATGAGCGCCGGGAACACGCCCTTTGCCATCTCCTCGGCCAGAATGGAGGCCGTATCCTCGTCGGCATCGCGCGTATGGATGATCAGCGGCAAACCGGTCTGGCGCGCGACGGCGATATGGGTGCGGAACAAGTCGCGCTGCACGGCGCGATCAGACTTGTCGTAGTAATAGTCGAGCCCGCTTTCGCCGATCGCAATCACCCGCGGATGCGCGGCGGCTTCGAGCAGGGCGCCCTCACCCAGGTCAGCGTGCTGCTCCGCCTCGTGGGGATGAATTCCGATGCTGGCCCATACATCGGGCTCGCGTTCTGCCGTGGCGACGACGGCATCCCATTCGCTGCGCCGGGTCGAGATGTTGAGGAAGGCGGTGATTCCGGCCATTCGCGCACGGGCCAGAACTTCGGGCTGGCGGTCGGCGAGTCCCTCGTAATTGAGGTGGCAGTGGCTATCGACCAGCATCAGGCCACTTCCTCAGCCGGCATTTCGAGCCGCGGGAACAGGCCAACCGGCTGTTCAAGCCGGAATTCGCTCTCCGCCAGCGGAGAATACCAGTGCGATTGGACCCCCTCGTGCGTGCGCAAGGCCGGATCGAAGCCCATCGCATCGAGCAATTTGCCCGACGATTCCGGAATCACCGGCGAAATCGCCACTGCCAGCTGCGCAATCACGATGTAGAGCGTCGCCAGCACGGTCTGCATCCGTTCGGGATCCGATTTCTTCAGTGCCCACGGCGCCTGTGCGTCGATGTAGGCGTTGCAGGCGAACACCGCGCCCATCCAGCTTTCGCAGGCCTGGCTCAGCGCCAGGCGCTCGAACGCCTGCGGCATCTCGTCGCGCACAGCCCGTGCGACGGCTTCGAAGAGCTCACCGTCTGCCGCGGCAAGGCCGCGAATTTCGGGCAAGCTGCCGTCACAGTTCTTGAAGATCAGCGATAGCGTGCGCTGCGCGAGGTTGCCGAAACTGTTCGCCAGTTCCGCATTGGCGCGCAGCACAATCGCTTCGTGCGACCAGCTTCCATCCTGGCCGAAGCTGATTTCGCGCATCAGAAAATAGCGCAGCACATCAACCCCATAGCGATCCGCCAGTTCGACCGGATCGGTGACATTGCCAAGCGTCTTTGATTCCTTCTGCCCGCGATTTAGCAGAAATCCGTGGCCGAAAACCTGCTTTGGCACCGCGATTTCCGCGCTCATCAGGAACGCCGGCCAGTACACCGCGTGGAAACGCACGATGTCCTTGCCGATCAGGTGCACATTGGCCGGCCAGAACTTGCGAAAATCCTCGGTATCGTCGGGATAGCCAAGCCCGGTCAGGTAATTCGTCAGCGCATCGACCCAGACGTACATCACATGATCTTCGTGCCCGGGGACTTTGACCCCCCAGTCGAAACTGGTGCGCGAGACTGACAGGTCGCGCAGTCCGCCTTCGACGAAGCGCAACACTTCATTACGGCGGCTGTCGGGTTCGATGAATTCAGGGTGCTCACGATACAGCGTCAGCAGCGGCTCCTGGTATTTTGACAGGCGGAAGAACCAGCTTTCCTCGACAGTCCATTCGACCGGCGTGCCTTGCGGCGAGAGCTTTTCGCCCCCTTCCCCGGCAGTAAGCTCGCTCTCGTCGTAATAGGCCTCGTCGCGGATCGAGTACCAGCCTTCGTAGCGGTCCAGGTAGAGATCGCCATTGGCCTCCATCGCCTGCCAGATGGCCTGGCTGGCGCGATGATGCACATCCTCGGTGGTCCGGATGAAACGATCATACGAAATATTGAGTTTATCAAACAACGTCAGGAAATAGCCTGACATTTCGTCCGCCAACGCGCGCGGCGACAGAACCAGATCGCGCGCCGTCTGGGCCATCTTGAGCCCGTGTTCATCGGTCCCAGTCTGGAAGCGCACCTCGCGCCCGCGCAGCCGCTGGAAGCGCGCGATGACGTCAGCTGCAATCGTCTCGTAGGCATGCCCGATGTGCGGCTTGCCGTTCGGATAATGGATCGCGGTAGTGAGGTAATAGGGCTCAGCCATGGGCGGGTTCCCTAGGGACGGCGAGGGAGGCGAGCAAGGTGCCGATTTCCATTACCAGCAGTCCGGGGTCGAAATTGTAGGTAGGGGCCTGCGCAGTAAGGCGGACCAGTTGGCCGTGGGCGTCGCTCAGGGTCGGCAGGGCGGCGATATCTGTTTCAGCCATCCGCGCCGCCACCACCGCTCGCGCCAGTTCGACGGTGGCCAGCTGCCGCTTGCGGTCGGGCCGTGCGCCCATTGCTTCGGCAAGTTTGCCGCGCCGGGCGAAGTCGGGATCGCCCTTTTCGGCGATTTCCCGCATCAGCCGGTGCATTTCACCGAGGTCGAGGTCGACAAAATCGAGCGCCACGCCGGGCGAGCCACCCGAAGCCGCGATCGCAGCCTCGCGCACTGCGTCCTTGGCCTGCGGGGCTTCGGCGCGCAGGATTGCCGCCAGATCGGCGCTGTCGAGGCGAGGGAAGCGCAGCACCCGGCAGCGCGAGCGGATGGTCGGCAGCAAGCGGCCCGGACGATGCGCGACGAGGAGGAAAAACGTGCCCCTGGGCGGCTCCTCGAGGCTTTTGAGCACGGCGTTGGCAGCGCTCTTTTCAAGGTCATCGGCCGGATCAATGATGATCGCCCGGCGCGCACCCAGTGTCGGACGCGTGGTCAGTCGCTGCTGCATCGACCGGATCTGCTCGACCCCGATGTTGCGCTTGGTCTGGTACGGCTTGCCCTCGTCGCGCTTCTTCTCGTCGTCGGGCGTCGCCGGCAACGGTTCTAGGCCGATGATGTCAGGGTGCATCCCGCGCGGCTGCGGAATACCCGGTTCGGCAACCAATTCACGCGCCGCCTGCAGCGCAAAGCTGGCTTTGCCGATACCTCTCGGCCCAACCAGTAGCCAGGCATGGTGAAGCCGGGGCCCGGCCAAGGCGCTGCGCCATTCACGCCAGGGATCGTCGTGGCCCAACAAGCTCAACGCGCGGCATCCAACAATGGACCCAGCGCGAGCATGATCCGCCGATGGATTTGCGCAGGTGTTCCGGCTCCGTCGATCACGGCAAACCGCTCCGACTCGGACTTGGCGAAACGGCTGAAAGCAGCCGATACCTGCGCATGGTACTTGCCTGCGCGCCCACCAATGGCGTCGTTCTGGCCGCCGTCGCGCTTGGCCAACCGCTCGACCACGGCGTGAGCGGGAACTTCGAGCAATAACGTCAAGTCGGGCAGCAATCCGCGCGAACCCAAACGGTGCAAATCGAGCAAGGCGTCATCTGCCACGCCCCCTCCCCCGCCCTGATAAGCCCGCGAGGAGTCGAGAAAGCGGTCGCATACCACCCACTGGCCCTGTTCCAGTGCCGGGCGAATAGCGCGGGCCACATGGTCCGAGCGGGCAGCAGCGAACAGCAGGGCTTCGGCGCCGGGTTGCCAGCCTTGCCCGGGGGGATCGAGCAGCAAGGCCCGTATCGCCTCTGCGCCAGGCGTTCCCCCAGGCTCGCGGGTTTGCAGCACACCCAGCCCCCGAGCGCGCAGCGCCTCACAAAGCATGGTCGCCTGGGTGGACTTGCCTGCCCCTTCCCCGCCTTCGAGTGCCAGGAAGCGACCGGGTATCATGTCAAAAGCCCGACGACGCCGTTCCACAGGCGCTGGAGCAAGTTGGCGCGGGCCACGGCTCTGTCCGTTATCAGTGGCACGTCGTGCGGCTCCTGCCCCGCGACACTGACCCGCAGCATGGCGACTTGCTGGCCCTTGGTAATCGGGGCTTCGATCGGGCCGCGATAGCGGATGGCGTAGCTGACCGCGCCTGGGGTTCCGTTGGTCACGCTGGCGAATACATCGCCGCTAGTGCGCAATTCCACGCTTCCGCTGGACCCATTCTGCACTTCGGCTGAGCCAACTGTGACATTGCCCGGCAGCACGACCTGGCTGCTGAACGCATCGAAGCCCCACCTGAGCATGTCGCGCGCCGTCTGATTGCGTACCGTCGCCGATGGGGCCGCGGCGATGACCACCACCAGGCGGCGCCCGTTACGCTTGGCCGAACCGAGAAAGTTGTAGCCAGACTGGCGGGTGTAACCGGTCTTGATCCCGTCAGCGCCCGGCACCACGCCGGTGATCGGGTCATGGTTGTCCTGCGCGATGTCGTGGTAGCTCATCCCGCGATGCCCGAAATAGCGGTGATAAAGCTCTGGATAGCGAGTGGTCAGCGCCTCGGCCAACAACGCAAGGTCGTGCGCGCTGGTAAAGGTGCGGCCTTCGTCGGGCCAGCCATTTGGCGTGCCGAAGTGGGTGTCGTGCATGCCGAGTTCGGCCGCGTTGGCGTTCATCAGCGCCAACCACGCGTCCTCGTTACCGACTGCCGCCATCGACAGCGCCACCGCGCCATCGTTGGCAGACACGGTCGTGACGCCGAGGAGCAGCTGCCCAATGGTCAACCGATCGCCCGCCTGGAGAAACATGGTCGAGCCTTCGCCTGACCATTGATCAGCCAGCTCCTTGCTGACCACAACCGGTGTTTGCGGCGCCAGCTTGCCTTCCGATATCAGCCGGAACGCGCTGTAGGCGGTCATCACCTTGGTCACCGAAGCGGGCACGAAACGGCGGTTGGGATCGCGCGAGAACAGCGTCTGGCCGCTCGACAGGTCGACCAGCAGGACAACCGGGATTTTCGGGTCAGCCGGAGCGCCGCCGGGAACTGCGGTGACCATCTCGACAGGCGGACTGACCGGTGCAGCGCCGATGACCCAGAAGGCTGACGCGGCAACGGCGGCGCGGAGGTATTTGGTGATAATCAAACTTGCTCCCACCGCCTCGGCGACGGGCTACCGACGCGATCGGCTGCTGATCGAGATTCGTCCCGACCTATAACCACCGACCCCGGCCTTGGCGAGCAAGGCGGCGGCTTCTTCCCCGCCGGCAATCTGGCGTCAGTTGGCAATCTCGTCGGCCAGCAGGCCCACGCTCATCGCATAGTAGTTCGAGCAGTTGTATTCGAGGATTACGCGGTAGTTCTGAGTGATCAGGTAACTGGGCGCGGCCGCGCCATCGGGCTCAAACAGGCTGGCCATTGTGTCATCGGAAATGGACCCTTGCGGGACCACGCCCAGCTGGCGCCACTCGGAGACTTTCTTCCACTGGCTTTGGCGCACGTGGACGCGTGGGCAGACTGGCGAGATCATCTCGGTCGTCAGGCTGGCGCGGTCCACCGTGTTGGGCGCATAGGCCCTCACGCCCCACGGCTGCCCCGGCCGCCAGCCCGCATCGCGGAAGTAATTGGCGATCGAATGCAGGGTGTCGACGTCGCTGTTCCAGATGTCGCGCCGGCCATCGCCGTCACCGTCGACCGCGAGATGGAGATAGACGCTGGGGAGGAACTGCGGATTGCCAAAGGCACCAGCCCAGCTCCCGACAAGTTGCGAGCGCGGGATACCGCTGTCGGCGATCTTGAGAGTGTCGATCAGCTCGCGCTCGAACAAGTCGCGCCGGCGGCCTTCCCAGGCCAGTGTGGCGAGCGAGCGGACGAGGTCGAAATTCCCCTTTACCGCGCCGTAGCTGGTCTCGTG
>JBDSDZ010000066.1:0-3005 GCA_039920345.1 Croceibacterium sp. | reverse complement strand
TTCTCGGCCCGGCGTTTGACATTGCCCGCAGCTGGAAGTTCGGCCGCCTGTCCGAAAGCATGGGCGAAGACCCGTTCCTCGTCGCCACCATGTCGGGCAACGAAGTGCGCGCGCTGGCCGATGGCGGCGTTATCGCGACCATGAAGCACTATGCCGTTTACGGCCAGGAAGCCGGCCGCGTGGGTGATCAGCCGAGCGGATCGAGCCCCACCGGCAACAATGTGGTCAGTGAAAAGGCCTTGCGCGAAATCTACCTGCCGGGCTTTGAAGCGGCGGTGAAGCTGGGCGGCGCGGGCGCGGTGATGTGCTCGTTTCCGCGCGTCAACGGCGTCTATGCCTGCGAAAACGCGCACCTGTTCGATATCCTCAAGCGCGAATGGGGCTTCGATGGCTCGGTCGGGCCGGACTTCCCTTCCGCCCAGCGCAGCGTTACGCGGGCAATCATGGCGGGCCTCGACAGCGGCTCGTTTGCGCCGGGCGGGGTCAACGCGGGCGTGGCGCATGAAAAGCCGCTCGCCGATGCGGTGCGCGATGGCGAGGTGCCCGAAGCGCGGATCGACGACATGATCCTGCGGCGGCTGATCCCCGAATTCCGTGTGGGCCTGATCGACAACCCGCCCGCCGTTCAGCGCGAGGAAGTCTCTACTCCAGAAAACCGCGCGGCGGCGGCGGACATCCTCGCTGCCGGCACCGTGTTGCTCAAGAATGAGGGCGGGATCCTGCCGTTCGGTACGGGCGTGAAGTCGGTCGCGGTGATCGGGTTGCAGGCGACTGACCGGGCGACCGTGGTCGAACAAGGCTCACCCTATGTGAAACCGGCGCATTTCGTGCCCGCGCTGCCCGCTATCGAGGCGCGCGCGGGCACGGCCGTTTCCGTCACCAGCGCACAAGGCACGCTCGGCCTCGGCGCCTTTCCAGCGGCGGACCCGGCGCAGTTCGCTGCACCCGGCGGCGAGCACGGGTTCCAGGCGGAGTATGTCGCCAATCGCGACCTCGATTTTTCGCGTGAGCGGCTCGCCACGCGCGTGGTGGCCGATCCGTCGTTGGCCTCGACGCCCGATGTCCCCGGCATCCCGGAGAACAACGCCTGGTCGGTGCGCTATACCGCTCGTTACACGCCAACCGTGAGCGGCGTACACCGCTTCACGCTCCACGGTTCGGGCACGGCGCGACTGGTCGTAAACGGCGCCGAGAGCGGGTTCGAGCTGGCCGACTTCGGCAATGCCGCGTTCGTCAACGTGCCGCTCGAAGCCGGCAAGCCGGTTGATGTGCGCATCGAATACACCCCGCGCAGTGCGCTTCGGCCGCAGCGGATGGAGATGTTCGGGATGGAGATGGGCCTGACGCTGCGCTTTGGCGTCGCGCCGCCCGATGGACTGATCGCCGAAGCGGTTGCCGCGGCGCGCCGTGCCGATGTCGCGGTGGTGTTTGTGGGCGAGCAGGTGGGCGAGGGGATGGATCGGCATTCGCTCAGCCTGCAGGGCGACCAGGACGCGTTGATCGCAGCCGTCGCGGCGGCCAATCCCAATACCGTTGTCGTGCTCAACACTGGCGGGCCCGTGGCGATGCCGTGGCTCGCCTCGGTGCGCGGAGTGATGGAGATGTGGCTGCCGGGCGACGCCTTCGGGCCCGCCGTGGCCGGGCTGCTGTTCGGCGACCGCGAACCTGGTGGGCGCTTGCCGGTGACGTTCCCGGCTGACGAGACGCAGGGGCCGGCAACGCAGCGCCATGAGTTTCCCGGGCTCTACGATCCAGCGACGGGCAAGCTGGGCGATGCCTATTTCGACGAGGGGGTGTTCGTCGGCTATCGCTATTGGGACGAGCACCAGCAAACCCCGCTGTTCCCGTTCGGGCATGGGCTTGGCTATGGCCAGGTGGCGATGGAGGGGCTGGGCGTCACACTCGCCGCTGATGGCAGCGCGGTGGCGCGGGTTCGGCTTAAGAACACCGGCACGCGCGCTTCGTCCGAAGTCGCGCAAGTCTATCTCGGGTTTCCCGACGGAACCGGCGAGCCGCCGCGCCAGCTCAAGGGATTTGCCCGTGCTGAACTGGCTCCGGGTGAGCAGCGCGTTGTCGAGATCGCCTTGCCGCCGGAAGCCTTCCGGCATTGGGACAGTGCGGCGGCGACATGGCAGGTGGCTCCGGGCGCCTACCGCGTGCTTGTCGGCCGTTCCTCGCGCGATATCGTGTGGGAAGGTTCGGTCACGCAACCGGCGCGCTAGTGTCTTAACCGCGCACTTCGCGCAGCATCCCTTCCTGCGCCACGCTGGCAATCAGCCGGCCGTCGCGGGTAAAAATCTGCCCGCGCCCAAAGCCGCGCGCGAGGCCTGACCACGGGCTTTCGGTGACGTAGAGCAGCCAGTCGTCGGCGCGAAAGGGGCCGTGGAACCAGATCGCATGGTCGAGGCTGGCGGCCTTCACTTCGCCCCGATGGAAGCTGAGCCCGTGCGGCTGGATCGCGGTGGAAAGGAGCTGGAAGTCGCTCGCATAAGCCAGCACGGCGCGGTGGATCGACTGGATGTCGGGCAGCGCGGCCACGGTGCGGAACCAGCAATGCGCCACCGGCTCGCGTTTGCCGGGTGATTGCCAATTACGCGGCTCGACTGAACGGAAGTCGATCGGGCGCGGGCGCAGCATCAGGTTGCGCAAGTGGCCCTCGGGCATCGTCTCGGCAAAGCGGCGGCGGATGGCTGCGTCAGGCTCAAGTTCCTCGGGCGGGGGCACGTCGGGCATCGCCGGAAACTGGTGCTCGGGCCCTTCCTGGCGGCGCTGGAACGAGGCGATCAGGTTAAGGATCGGCTGGCCGTCCTGGCTAGCGACAACCCGGCGGTTGGAGAAGCTGCTTCCATCGAGGTCCCGCTTGACGCGAAATTCGATCGGCATCGCATCGCTGCCGCTGCGCAGGAAATAGGCGTGGAGCGAGTGGGTGTGACGGTCATCGGGGACCGTGCGCCGCGCGGCCACCAGCGCTTGTGCGATGGCCTGACCGCCGAACACGCGCCCGG
>JBDSDZ010000065.1:0-2521 GCA_039920345.1 Croceibacterium sp. | reverse complement strand
AGCTTCACCGCCGGTTTGCCGAGGTTGATCATCGGTTCGATGGTCATGAACATGCCCGCGCGCAGTTCAGGGCCGGTGCCGGCGCGGGCGGCGTGGACCACTTCGGGGGCATCGTGGAACAGGCGGCCGACGCCGTGGCCGCAGAAATCGCGCACCACGCCGTAGCGATGCGCTTCGGCGTGTTCCTGGATGGCCGCGCCAACATCGCCCAGCCGCGCACCGGCGCGCGCCTTGTCGATCCCGATCATCAGGCATTCGTAGGTCACGTCGATCAACCGCTTGGCTTTCAGCGAGGCTTCGCCGGCGATGTACATCCGGCTGGTATCGCCGTGCCAGCCATCCAGCAGCGGGGTCACGTCGATATTGACGATGTCGCCGTCCTTAAGCGTCTTGGGCGATGGAATACCGTGGCACACCACGTGGTTGATCGAGATGCAGCACGAATGGGTATAGCCGCGATAGCCGAGCGTGGCCGGGACCGCGCCGCCATCGAGCGTCATTTCGCGCACCACGCGGTCGATTTCTTCGGTCGAAACGCCGGGTTTCACGATCGCGGGCATGGCATCGAGGATCTGCGCGGCGAGACGCCCGGCCTTGCGCATCCCTTCGAACCCTTCGGGCCCATGGAGCTTGATCGTGCCGTCGCGGTAAACGGTCTCGGCGGCGGTAATGTGCTGGTATTCGGTCATGCCCGGCATGTAGCGACTGGCGCGTTCAATTGCGAGCCGAGAACGCGTCCTTGAACTCCGGCTTCACCGTGGCGAGCATCGCGCGATCAATCGACAGGTCGATCCGGTAGTCGCCTTCGACATAGGGACCGGCGACATAGGGGCCCGCATAAACCGTCAACCGGTTGAAGGTTCGGCCGTTGGATGAGCCAACGAGGATGCCCAGTTCATCGATCCCCGGACAAGCGTTGAACGCGTCGATCGTGCTCGGCGGGCCGCCGCCTTCATTGCGGCGCTTGGTCCGTTCGCGATCAAGCGCGGTGCAGTAACGCGTCTTGAACGCATCATAGAGCGCGGCGGGCGAGGTGAACATCGCCTCGGCATCCATCGCCCGCTCACCTTCCTTGTCCCACACCAGCGATTCGAGGCCATAATTGCCGTGCGCGCCGCCGGTGTACGTGGAGAAGTCGAGCGACAGGCTGAGCCACTTGGGCAAGTCGGCAACCGTCTTCCACTCGGCGTTGTAGCTGTGCTTGTTGTACGGGAAGCCCTGTTCCCGTGTGCCGCGCTTGGCGTCTTCCGACTCGGTCGCCAGGTCTGAGCGCTGCTTCTCCAGCCGCTGATCGAGCAGGTCGGCCAGTTCGGGAATGCGCCCGGCCGGCGCGGGGTAGGCGTACTTGAACACGAAATCGTCGGTCTCATCAGCCACGGCGCGGGCGCCGCTGCTATGCGATTTAGACTTGGCATCGGCGCCGCTGGTCTTGGCCGAATCGGGCGCGGCAGTTGTCGGCGTGGCTTCGCCGGCCGGATCGGCGGCGCCATCGCCGAAAAGATTGCAGCCTGACAGGCAGCTTGCGAGCGCCAACACCGATACCCATCGCTTCATTGCCCCGCCTTCCCAAAACGCGCCGCGTCGGGCAAGCGGCAATCTATGAAAGACCACCTGATTCAGCCGGATCGCGGCCAGACTGCAATTGCCATCCACCTCGTGGACAAGGATGGCTTCGCCGATTTCGCCAAGGGACTGAGCGGCCCGCAGCGCACCGCGCTGGCGGCGCAGAAATTCACCGGCGGGCCAAACCAGGTCGGCGTCGTGCCCGATGGCGATTCGTGGTTCGCGGTCGGCGGGGTCAAGGATCCGGACGCGCTGTCGAGCTGGTGCCTGGCCAAACTGGCGGAAGCCTTGCCCGAGGGAACCTATCGCCGCGCCAATGGTGAACCGGGCGCCGCCCTCCACGGCTGGCAAACCGCGCAGTACCGCTTCACCCGCTACTGCGAGGACAAGGACGCCGAAGGGCCGCGCGTCCTGCTGACCAAGCAGGTGAAGGCGATCGAGCCTGCACTGGCGGAAGCCAAGGCGGTCACGCTGGTGCGCGACCTGGTCAACACGCCGGCCGAGGACATGGGCCCGGCTGCGCTCGAGGCGGAAGCGGAGAAGCTGGCCAAGGCGCACGGCGGCAAGCTTTCGGTGACCAAAGGCGAGGCGCTGGAGCGCGAATACCCGATGGTCCACGCAGTCGGGCGCGCGGCCGCCCGCAGCCATGCGCCGCGCCTGCTCCATCTCACTTGGGGCGATGAGAAGGCCCCGGTGCTGGCGATTGTCGGCAAGGGCGTGTGCTTCGATTCGGGCGGGCTCGACATCAAGCCGGCCAACGGCATGCTGCTGATGAAGAAGGACATGGGCGGCGCGGCGCACGCGCTGGCGCTGGCCGGGCTGGTCATGGGTGGCGGGCTCAAGGTGCGATTGCACTTGCTGGTCCCGGCCGTCGAGAACGCGATTGCCGGTAACGCCTTTCGCCCCGGCGATGTGCTCAAGAGCCGCAAGGGCCTGACGGTCGAAATCGGCAATACAG
>JBDSDZ010000064.1:0-3265 GCA_039920345.1 Croceibacterium sp. | reverse complement strand
AAGATTAGTCCGCAGCGCGCGAATGGCCGCCGGATCGTGTTCGACAAACAGGCACGACGCAGCGCCGCGTGACAGCGCTTCAAGCCCAAGCGCGCCCGAGCCGGCGAACAGATCGGCGACCGCCAGCTCCTCGAACGTGCCGAGGCGGCTGGTCAGCATGGCGAACAGCGTTTCGCGGGTCCGGTCGGCGGAGGGGCGGGTGGTGTCGCCTTCGGGAGTCTTGAGCAATCGGCGGCGCCATTCACCGGCGATAATCCTCACGCGAGGCCCTTCTTGACCGAGCTGCGGAAGCGTTCGAGCTCTTCCTTGCGCACTTCCTGCGCCCCGCCGCGCGGCAAGTCGCCGAGCAAGAACGGGCCATAAGCGGTGCGGATCAGGCGCGAGACTTCAAGCCCGAGATGCTCCAGCACCCGGCGCACTTCGCGGTTCTTGCCTTCGGTCAGCGTCAGCTCGATCCACTTGTTGCGGCCGGTACTGCGTTCGAGGTTGGCGTTGATCGGGCCATAGCGCATGCCCTCGATCTCGATCCCGTCCATCAGGCTTTCAAGCTGCGCCTGGCTAACCTCGCCAAAAGTGCGCGCGCGGTACGTGCGTGGGACCCCGGTAGCGGGCAGTTCCAGCTCGCGCTTGAAGCCGCCATCGTTGGTCATCAGCAGCAGGCCCTCGGTGTTGAGATCGAGCCGGCCGACTGGCATCAGCCGGGGGGTGCCCTTGGGCAGGGCATTGCGCAGTGCGTCGTAGATCGTCGCCCGGCCCGCGGGATCGCGTTCGGCGGTCAGCAGGCCGGCTGGCTTGTGGAAGCGGAACAGCAAGGTCCGTTCGGCCGCCGCCACGGGTTTTCCGTCCACCGTGATGCCGCGCAAATCGGGCAGGATGGTTGCCGGGGTCTCGACGATCGCGCCATGGCGGGCGATCCGCCGGTCGGCAATCATCCGCTCGACCTCGCGGCGGCTGGCTACGCCGGCACGGGCGAGCAGCTTGGCGATGCGTTCGCCTTCGGGTCGGCCATCGGTTTCGGGGGTGTAAGCCATCGGCGCGCCATAGCCGCGATGGCGCGCGGGTCAAAGCGGCGGTGCGTCAGCCGTTCGCGGATGGGCACTGCGTTCAGGATTGGCGTCGCGTTCGGGGTCATACACCCGCCATCCGCTCTCCGGCCGGATCAGGTCCTGTTGGCAGCGCCGACAGGTTGTGCGGAAATCGATACCGTCGTTCCAGACCCGGCGACGACCGACACGATGACCGATGATTTTGCAGACGAGGGATAACAGCACGCCAGACTCCTGTAACGTGCCCTTCAGCAGCATTCTCTCCCAAATTGCGTAACACGCTTTTGTCAGGCTTTCCCATAAATTTTTTAAGCGTTAGGTGACGAACATAAAGGAGAGCGGGCCATGGCCGAAACAGTCGAGCAGACACCCTCAGCCGAGCCGCGCGGGTTGTGGCAATCGATCCTGCCGTATCTCGAAAAGGAATCGCTGGCGGCGTTCTTCGTCGGGGTCTCGTCGGGTTTCCCGTTCGCGCTACTGGCGGCGACGCTAACCACTCGGCTGGCGCAGGACGGGATCGAGAAATCGACCGTCACCGCCTTCACGCTGGCGTTTTTTGTCTACAATCTGAAGCCTTTATGGGCCTGGGTGATCGATGGTGTGCGCCTGCCGGTGATCGGCCGGTTGGGCCAGCGGGTGTCGTGGATGCTGGTCACCGGCGTTCTCGTCATGGCGGCGGTTATCAACCTGGCGCTGGCTGACCCCAAGGTAGACATCGTCTGGACCGCGACTTCCGCTGTGTTGCTGGGAATCGCCGGGGCAAGCTTTGACATCGTGATCGACGCCTACCGGATCGAGACGCTCAAACCCTACCAGCTCGGCACGGGGTCGGGAATGAGCCAGTATGGCTGGCGCATCGGCGCGTCGGCGGCGGGCGCACTCGCTCTGGTGGTAGCCGCCCGTTACGGCTGGTCGGCCGCTTACATGGCCTGCGCGATTTTCGCCCTGCCAGCCATGTTGACCGCGCTGATCCTGGGTGAACCTGCGCGGCGTCAGGTCACCGCGGAAAAGCGCAACCTCGGCGAGCTGTGGCAATCCATTGCCGGCCCGTTTGTCGAGTTTTTCCAGCGCAGCGGCGCCTTGCTGGTGCTGTTGTTCATCCTGGTCCACAAGATCGGCGATACGCTGGCCAACCTGACCTTCCGCCTGTTGTTCGACGACCTCGGCTTCACCAACGACGAAATCGCGCTTTATGATGTCGGCGTTGGCTTTTGGGCGCTGATCATCGGCGTGTTTGTCGGCGGGGTGCTGTATGCCAAGCTGGGTCTTAAGCGCTCGGTGCTCATCGCTCTGATCCTGATGGCCGTGTCGAACCTGAGCTTTGCCGCACTGGCAGCAGCGGGGCATTCGACGATGGGCATGGCCGGCGCCATCGGGTTCGAGAACTTCGCCAGCGGATTTGGCGGGGTCGTGGTGGTGGCCTACTTCTCGGCGCTGTGCGACTTGCGCTTCACGGCCGCGCAATATGCCCTGATCAGTGCGGGGGCGAGTATCGTCGGGCGCTTCCTGACAGGTACGACGGCTGGCGGGCTTATCGAAAGCTACGGTTACGTGAACTTCTACCTGCTCACGACGCTGGCGGCTGTCCCGGGCATCGTGCTGTTCTGGTGGATGATGCGGACCGGGCTGGTCGATGCGGCGATGGGCACGGCGGGCGAAGTGGGCGAGGGCGACGCGCGGGCCGATCCGCCGGTCTAGTCAGGCACCTCATCATTGGCGGACAGCACTTTGCCCGCGAGGTAAAGCGAACCGGCGATCAGCACCGGCAGCCCGTCATCGGGCAGGCCCCGCAGCGCATCGGCGACATCGGTGGCCCATTTTGCGCCGGGGAATGCCTCGGCGCCGTGGCTTTCGCTGCCCTGAATCGGCACGGCAGTCACGCTCGCGAGACGGTCTTCGAGCGGCGTGATGATCGCGGCGGGATAGCGGTTGGCGAGCATCCCGATGACGAGGTGGAGCCTCTGCCCGGCAAAGTGTCGCCCGATGGCGAGGCCGGCATCGGCGTTATGCCCGCCGTCGAGCCACACTTCGCGATCCGGCACCAGCGCGGTCAGCGGGCCGGGACCAAGCAATTGCAGCCGCGCGGGCCAGGGGGCGGAGCGTATGCCCTCGGCCATCGCGGCGGGGCTCACCGTAACGCGGTCCTGGTGGCGCAGCATGGCCACGGCCAGCGCGGCGTTATCGCCCTGGTGCTTGCCGGGCAGCGCCGGGAGCGGGAG
>JBDSDZ010000063.1:0-49455 GCA_039920345.1 Croceibacterium sp. | reverse complement strand
ACCGCGACCGCCGCGACGACCGCCGCGACGACCGCCGTGAGGACAACCGTCGTTGGGACGACCATCGCGCCGCCTATGATGGCGACGGGCGCGGTTACTGGGACGGCAGCGGCTACTATCGCGACGGTCGCTATTATGGCCGCAACTGCCCCCCGGGACTGGCCAAAAAGCACAACGGCTGCCTGCCTCCGGGCCACGCGAATGCGCGCTGGCGGGTGGGTCAGCGCCTGCCTAACGCCTATCGCAACAGCTACGTGCCGAACAGCTACCGGAGCCGTTACAACAGCGGCACGTACCGATACGACAATGGCTACGTCTACCAGGTCGATCCGCGCACTTATGTGATCCAGCGGGTCATCAGCGCTCTGCTGCGCTAGACCTTTGATCTGGTGAAATCGCGAAAGGTCCGGGGAAACCCGGGCCTTTTTGCTAACCAGCCTTAGACCGGGCGCTGGTCCGCGCCGATCGGGATCACGATATCCGCCCGCGCGGGCATTTCGGCCAGCATCCAGCGGGTCAGCCGCTCGTAATGCATCAGGAACCGGTCAAGCGCGGCTTCATCCATGATCGCGCTGCCGCCGGGATTGCTGCGGGCGAGCTTGTCTTCCTGCAGCTGGCGGTTGGTGCGCACGGCGGCAAAGTCGGCGACCTTGAGCATGACCAACAAGTCGATCCGGTCAAACAGACCTGCATAGTCGGTCGCCAGCCGCCGGTTGACCTCGCGCCGCCACACGCCGCCCCCATCTTCCTCTGCTTCGAGGGCGTTTATCGGCGTGCGCAGGTCTGCCGCGGGCTGCGGCACCGCGCCGACAAACCAGCCTTCGAACAGGATCACGTCGACTGCGGGTTCAACGCGCCGACCTCCCGCCGCCCGATCATCGGTCGATTTGTCGAACCGGAGCAGCGACGCGCCCTGTCCGGCGAGCAAGGCATCGAACAAGTCCTCGCCCAGCGTCACATCATGCGTGCCCGGCACGCCGCGCGTGGCGAATAGCGGGTGATGATCCTGCGCCGCCTCGAGCCGCTCGGCGCGGGTCAGGTAAAGGTCGTCCAGCGACAGCGTCACGGCGCTGAGGCCGCGCTCTGCCAGCAGCAGTTCGAGGAACCGGCACAAGGTGGACTTGCCCGATCCCTGCGCGCCGTTGATGCCGACGACCAGCGGACGCTGCGCCTCGCTGGCAATGCGGTCCGCCAGTGGCTGCCAGTGTTGATCCACGACCTCGCGATAGGTCGCCGGGAGGCCTTCCGCCGCGATCAGGGCGTCGATAGTCACGCCACCCGGTCCGGCAGCGGCTCACCCTTGGCGAACGCCTCGACATTGGCCAGCGCCTTCATCCCCATCGCGATACGGGTTTCGGCATTGGCGCTGCCAAGGTGCGGCAGCAGGACGACATTCTCAAGGCCCAGCAGTTCGCGGGGCACTTGCGGTTCGTTGGGATAGACATCGAGCCCGGCGCCCGCGAGGTGCCCCCGGTCGAGCGCGTTAGCCAGCGCCTCGTGGTCGATAATCCCGCCGCGCGCGGTGTTGATCAGGTAGCTGCCGGTCCGCATCGCCGCGAGCGCGCTGGCATCGATCAGGCCTGTCGTCTCCGCCCCGCCCGGAACGTGCAGCGAGACGAAATCGGATGCTCCCAGCAGATCGTGCAACTTTGGGTGGAACGTGGCCTCCAGTTCCTGTGCGATCGCCGGGTCGCATTCGCGCCGCCCATAATAGGCGATTTTCATTCCGAACCCGTGATGCGCGCGGCGCGCGGTGGCGGTCGCGATCCGGCCCATGCCGACCAGGCCGAGCACTTTACCCTTGAGCGCACTGCCGACGAGGTGCGTCGGCCGCCAGCCGCTCCAGCGTCCCTCGCGCAGTTCGCGCTCGCCTTCACCGGCACGGCGCGCAGCCATCAGCAGCAGCGTCAGCGCGATGTCGGCGGTGGCATCGGTCAGCACGCCGGGGGTGTTGGTCACCGCGACATCGTTGGCCTTGGCGGCCGCGAGGTCGATGTGGTCGAAGCCGACGCCGTAATTGGCGATCAGCCGCACCCGCGTGCCATCCCCGATCACCGCGGCATCGATCCGGTCGGACACGGTCGAGCACAGCACGTCGTATTCGCCCATTGCTGCGGCCAGTTCGGCCTGGCTCAACGGCTGGTCGCCGAGGTTGAGCGTTACCTCGAACTGCGCCTGCAGCGCGCGCTCGACGTCCGCCGGCCAACGCCGCGTAACCAGGACCTTGGGACGCTCCACCCCTCAGGCCTTGGCCAGGCCTTCGGTGATGCGGCGCGTTTCCGCCCCGGTCGATTCCGGCCCGGTGTTGCGCTTGTGGATCCCGCCCTGGCCCGGCGGCATGAACAGCGGCGGATCGCCGTCGCGCTGCTTGAGGCCGAACAGGTTGAACAGGCCCGCGTGGCGGCCGAGCCCGCCGAACATGTCGAGCAGGCTGTCGATCCACGGCCGCAGCGGGTCGTCATCGGCCAGCACCGGGCTGTTCTGGCACACCGAGGCGGTGAACAGGATTGAGCCGAGGATGCGGTAATCGGCATAGTTGGGTGTGTCGCCGCCGAGATACTTGCCTTCGCGCAGCGCAATCCGCAACGGCTCGAGCGCGGCCGATATCTGCGGCAGGCGATCTTCGTAGCCCTGCTGCATATCCTCCAGCGACTTGCCGAGCATCTTCTCGCGCGAGTGGGTGATGTATTCGTGGTCTTCGGGGTTCGACAGGTCGCGATAACTGACGCAGTTGCAGCGCATCCACGGCCCCGTTGCCACGCCCCAGAACCAGGCGTCGAGCGCGCGGGTGACTATCGCCACGCTCGCGTGCGGGATCAACGTCGGACGTTCGGGATAAGTCTCGTCGAGGTATTCGACGATGCCCCATGAATCGAGCACCCACTTGCCATCGTCGACAATTGCCGGAAGCCGCTCGGTCACCCCGCCGGTACGCTCGGGGATTTTGGTGAACCCGCCGGGCACCACATCCAGATCGAAGCCCTTGTGCTTCAGCGCATACTTGGTCGCCCACACGAACGGGCTGATTGTCGCCCCGGTGCTGAGCGCGAGGTCGTAGAAGGTGATGGTGTTATTCTGCGCCACGGTGGCACCTCTTTTCCCGATTATTGACTTTGTCCGCGTGCTACGCCGCAGCTTGCCGAAAGGGAAGGGGCCTAGCCCGGCGACAGCTTGGCTTCTTCCAGCTTTACCAGCCGCCAGAAGGTTTCCAGCACCGGCGCCGCCACCCCGGCCTTGCGACCCGCCGCCACAATCGCGCCATTGATCGAATCGACTTCGGTCCGGCGCCGCGCCTTGAGGTCTTGCAGCATCGATGGCTCATGATCGGCGTGGTCGGTCATCGACACTTCGGTCAGCGCATGGATCGGCCCACCATCAACCGGAATGCCGGCAGCGTTGGCCACTGCCACGCCTTCTTCAACCGCGGCGGTGATCATCGCCCGGCTCTCCGCATTCGCGCCAAGGAACCCCGGTGTGCGGTGAGTCAGCGCGCACAGCGGGTTCATCGCCGCGTTGAAGATCGCCTTTGACCAGATCGCGCTGTGGATCGCAGCCTCGAGCGTGGCAGGAAGGCCCCCGGCGCTGAGCAGGGCGCAAATCTCGCCCACGAACGCCGGGTCGCCGCCGAACGCGGGATAGAGCTTGGACCCGCCTTCACCATGACTGCGCACTTTGCCCGGGCCGACGAGGTCGGACGGCAGCGAACTGGTGCCGATCAGCACGCGTTCGGGCGCAACATGGCCCGCCAGCCGCGTCTCGTTGCCGAGGCCGTTCTGCAGACTCAGCAGGTGGGTGTCCGGCCCAATCGCGGCGGCAATGCCCGACAGCGCGCCATCGGTGTGAAAAGTCTTGGTGAACACCACCACCAGATCGGCTGGCGCATCAACTTGTGCGGGCAGGCGCGCCGGGATCGGCAGGTGCTCGGTTCCGGCGCGGGTCTCGAGCTCCAGTCCGTGCGCGTTGATCGCGTCGATATGCGGCTGGTTGACGTCGACCAGCATCACGGCGCAGCCCGCGCGGTGGAAGGCGGCGCCATAGAGGCAGCCCATTGCGCCGGCGCCAAGGATGATCACGTTCATTGGGCGGCATCCTCCAGCAGGCTCGGGCCGAGCAACATCAGCAGCCGAACGTCGATCGCGTGGCCCTTTGTGCGGTGTTCGGCGATGGTTTCGGCCATGCGGCCGAGCGGAACGCGGTGGACCACGATGTCTTCGTGCGCGATCCCGCCGCCGTCGCCGATGCGCGTCAGGCCGGTGGCCTTGAGCAGGGTGAAACTCTCCTGCACCATGCCGGGCGAGGAATAGAATTCCCCCAGGTTGTCCCACTGCGCGGCGCTGTAACCGGTTTCTTCCTCCAGCTCGCGCCGGGCACTGGTGAGGTCGTCCTCGCCTTCGGTTTCGTCGCCAATCAGGCCAGCGGGCAGTTCCAGGCAGAATTTGCCCAGTGGTACGCGGTATTGTTCGACCAGGATCACATCGCCTGCATCGAGCGCGAGGATCACCGCCGCGCGAATGCCGCGAGCCCGGCTGGCATATTCCCACCGGCCCCGCCGCTTGGCGACAACCCATTGGCCGGTCCATTCGACTTGTTCGGGGGCATCGGCATCGGGGGGCAATGGGCGCTCGCTCATGCGAGGGCGCCTACAGTTCGATCAGGCGGTCTGGCAACTCGTTCTGGTCATCTTCGGCGCGCGGGAAGTGCTGGGCCAGCACCACGCCAACCTTTCCGACCGCGGCGATCATTCCGTCGGCCACGCGGCCGTGCCGCACTTCGGCCAGCAGCGCGGCCATCGCCTCGCCCCATACATCGGGCGTGACTTTGCCCACGATCGCCTCGTCAGCCACAATCTCGGCACGGCGCTCGCGCATCGACAGGTAGATCATGATCCCGGTGCGGCCATGGGTCCGGCGCTCAGCGCCGACCTTGAACAAGTCAATCGCGCGCGCGCGTGTGCGGGCGGTCTTGATCGGACCGGGGATGAGCAGGAAGCGCAGCGGCTCCCACTGCAACACCAGCCACACAGCCAGGAACTTGCCCACCGCCAGCGTGGCGGCGATGCCAAGCAGTTCGGACTGGCTCCATTCCGTCGTCCAGCCGCCCAGCAGCCAGTCGAGCTTGGCGAGGAAAAACGCCGGCAACAGCGCGAACAGGGTCAGCGCAGTGAACCCAATCAGTGCCGCCCATGCCAGCACCACGTCGCTGTAGCCGTCCGAACGGTCGGCCACGACGGTGACGATTTCGCCGGCGGAATTCAGTTCCGCCGCCGCGACCGCATCGCTCACCCGTTGGTGATCGGCTTCGGTGAGATAGCTTGCCATCTACCAGCCCCCGCTCGCGCCGCCGCCGCCGAAGCTGCCGCCGCCGCCCGAAAATCCCCCCCCACCGGAGAAGCCGCCACCACCGCCGCCCCAGCTACTGCCGCCGGAGGAGTGGTTGCCGCTATTCATGGCGGAGTTCAGCGCGCTCCACAGAATCACGTTGCCGATCCCGCTGCCGCCGCGATAGCGTTTGCCGCCGCCGCGCATCGCCGGGAGCACGAAGAAGAACGCGATGAACACGATCCAGATAACGAACCCGAACGGGAAGCCCTGGCTGTTGTCCTGCTGCGCCGAAGCGGCCGCGGCATTGGCCGCTTGCTCCTCGGGCGGAAGCTGAAGCTGGTGGATAATCGCGTCGGTCCCGGCAGTGATCCCACCGTTGAAATCGCCCGCCTTGAAGCGCGGCGTGATGTCGTGCTCAATGATGTCGAAAGCCAAACCATCGGGGATCACCGATTCCAGCCCGTAGCCGACTTCGATCCGCACCTTGCGATCGTTCGGCGCCACCAGCAGGATGATGCCATCGTTGTTCTGGGCATCGCCCAGCTTCCAGAAGCGGCCCAACTGGTAACCGTAATCGGCGATATCGTAGCCATCGAGCGTGGGAATAGTTGCTACCACGAACTGGCGCTGGTTCGCTTGCTCGAACGCGTTGAGCTTGGCGGTCAGCGCGGCTTCGGTTTGCGCATCGATGATGTTTGCCGCATCGACCACCGGCTCGGTGCCGCGATCGGGGAACTGGGGTTCGGCATGCGCGGCGCTGGCGAGCGCCAGCCACAGCAGTGTCAAGGCGGCAAGCAAACGGCGCATTATGCGGCCTCGCGTGCGGGAAGGGGCGCGTTGTCGTTGGCGGGGAGGGTGGGGACGTCTCTCATCTTGCCGATCATCATGTCTAGAGCGGCTGCGAGGCCGCGGTTGTAATGGCCCTGGCTGAAATGCTCGATCATCGCAGTGTCGATCACGTGCTTGCAGAACACATCGTTGAAACTGCCTTCGAGGCCGCTGCCAACCTCGATGCGGACGCGGCGGTCGTTCGGCGCGACCATGATCATCAGGCCATCGTTGCGATGCTTGTCGCCCAAGCCCCATTGCCGAGCATAGTCGAGCGAGGCGTCTTCGATGGGTTTACCGTCCAGCGAAGGCACCGTCACGATCCCGACATGCGGGCCGTAGAGCCGCTGCGCCTCGTCCAGCCGCTCGGTCAGCCGCGCTTCCTCCGCCGGGGTGAGAATCCCGGCCAGGTCACGCACCCTTCCCATATCCGCCTTGGGCGCTGGAGCGCCGCCCTGCGCTGCCGAACAGGCGGCAAGCAGGACGGCGCTCAGCAAGGCGAAAAAACGGGCCATCGCGGCTTCGCTCAGTCCTCTCAGTTGGCCGCGGCGGTCGAAGCCGGGGCGGCAGGCGCGTTGTCGTTGGCCGGCATCGCCGGGACGGCATCGCGGCGGCTCATGTCGAGCGTCGGCGCGACTTCGGCCCCCGGGGTAACCGCCTGGTACGGCGTCATCGGCTTGGCGCCGTGGATGATCTTGGCGCCGATGATCGAGGGGAAAGTGCGGATTTCGGTATTATACGCGCGCACCGCCTCGTTGTAGTCGCGGATGGCCACGCGGATGCGGTTTTCGCTGCCTTCGAACTGGGTCATGAAGCGGCCGAAGTTCTCCTGGCTCTTGAGCTCAGGGTACGCTTCGACAGAGACCAGCAGCCGCGAAATCGCGCTGCCGAGCTGGTTCTGCGCCTGCTGGTAAGCGGCCACCTTGGCCGGGTCCTGCAAGTCGTCACCGCTGATCTGCACTTGCGGCCGGGTGGCCGAAGCGCGGGCGGAAATGACATCGTTGAGGGTGGCGCGCTCCTGCTCGGCCGACGACAGGACGATTTCCTGCAGGTTCGGGATCAGGTTGGCGCGTTCCTGGAACGCGGCCTGCACATCGGCCCACTTGGCCTTGGCGGCTTCTTCGGCGGCGGGCACCGAATTGATGCCGCAAGCACCGAGCGAAAGCGCGGCGACGGCAACGACGAGTGAACGGAACCAGGTGCGCATGTCTTCAACTCTCCCGAACGACCGCAATCGGCCATACTGTGTTAGCTAGATAGCACACGGCGGGGGCCATTCAAGAATAACCGGAAGGTTGATTATCACAGGGCTTGGTGGTCAGTTTGCCCGGCAAGAATTGGGAAGGCGAAACATGCTGCAGGAATTCAAGGCGTTCATGGCCAGGGGCAACGTGCTCGATCTCGCGGTGGCGGTGATTATCGGCACGGCATTCGGGGCAATTGTCACCTCGTTGACCGGCGACGTGATCATGCCGGTGATCGGCGCCATCTTCGGCGGGGCGGATTTCTCCAACCATTTTGTCCTGTTGAGCGTGCCTTCCGGCTATTCCGGTTCGCTGACCGACTATGCCGCGCTGAAGGAAGCCGGCGCGGCGTTGATCGGCTACGGTGCTTTTCTGACGGCCCTGATCAACTTCGTGATCCTGGCGTTCGTAATTTTTCTGCTGGTGCGCTGGGCGACTCGCCTGATGAAAAAGCCGGACGAAGCACCCGCCGGGCCGAGCGAGGTCGACCTGCTGACCGAAATTCGCGACGAACTGCGCAAACGCGGCTGATTACGCCCGCTCACTTCACATTAATCGCCAAGCGCCTATATGGGGCTTGCCGGTTTCGGCCGGATATGGCGATAAATTGTGGTGTGTAATAGACGCAGCGGACCCGGGGGCAGTACCCGGCGGCTCCACCAAAATCCCCGGGAAACTGGGGACTTCTGACGGGGCCGAACCAGGATCGACGTGTGTTCAAAAGCATCATTTTTGCCCGGGTTGAGAATCCCCGTTAAAAGCTCAAAACACACAAGTGCCAATGATAATGAAGCACTCGCCATTGCTGCGTAACATGACGGCCTAACGGCCAGACGTTACAAAGCTAAAGCGCGGTTGGACCGACCGGGCAACAGAACGGATTCCGGAGGCCCGGGGGTGCCTAGCAACAGAAACCCCCACCTCATTTCTTGCTGACTGAGCCGACCTGGCCGCGAGCGCGCCGATCTTCCCCCGCAAAAGCAAAACTGCGGGGCACCGGGCAACACAAGCTCCCCACTTCCCTCTCGATAGCCTTGGATTTAATTGCCCGCTTGCGCTGCCTTGGCTTCGCGATCAGCGCGCTCGTACTTCAGGCAGTCGAGGATCTTGGCCCCGGCCATGAATACCGCGCCGGTGCAGGCGAGGAACAGCAGCTCGCCGCCCCAGCCGGGAAACTGGATCAGGTAGTGAGAACCGCGGGCCGTTGCGCCCAGCGCCAGCGCATAGATTATCAGGAACGCTTCAACCCGCGTCTTGATCATGAACAGCCGGGAAATCTTGCGCAGCATGGATTCGTTTTTCCTCAGTTCCGGGTACAGCAATGATCGTGCCAGGGGCTAAGTTCCACCCCTGTTTGTGGTTAACCGTCAGCAGGCTGTAAACCGTCCCGACACGAGACGGATCAAGTGAGGGCAGACAAGTCCAGCGATTCGAGCAACTTGCTGCGAGCAAAGGTAATTTCCGCCGCCAGTGCGGGCGAACCAAGGTCCGCGGGATCGATCCGTTCGGGCCAGTGATTGGTTAACGCGCGCTCGATTGCAGCCGCATTGCTATCGCTCAACAGGAAGCGCGGATCGACGGTGGCCGGATCGGCCACCACCCGCAGGCGCAGGCAGGCCGGCCCGCCGCCGTTGGCCATCGACTGCCGCACATCTACTGGCACCACGCGCCGGATCGGACCATTGCCAGCTAGCATATCGTCGAGGAAGGCGCGCACGGGCCCGCTGTTCCACGCTTCGTCCGGCACGATCAGCGCCTGTTCGGCTGTCGGCAGCGTGACCAGCTGGGCATTGAACACGTACGATCGCACCGCCGCCGCCAGGCTGACCGCGCTGGCCGGGACTTCGACCAGTTCCAGCGCCGGAAACACGGCGCGGATCGCGGCATACGCCTCGCCCGGGTTGGCAAACGCCTGCGCATGGCAGAACAGCACGTTGCCATTGGCCACCGCGACCACGTCATTGTGGAACGCGCCCGCCGCAATGGCTTCGGGCGATTGTTCGAGGAACAGCGTACGAGCCGGGTCCAGCCCATGGCGCCGCGCGACCACGCGGCTCGCCTGTTCGTGCTGGCGCGAGGGGAAGCGGCCGCCGCCCTTGCCGTACACGAATATCTCCACCCCCGGCTCGCCGTGGGTCGAAGCCAGCCGCATGTGGTTGGCCGCGCCTTCATCGCCGAAACAGGGCGGGACCGCGTCATGGACCGCAAAGTGCGCCCCATCGGCAAAGGCAAGACGCAGCTGCCTCGCGGTATCGGGCCATTCCTGCGCGCGGTGCGGCATGGTGACAAGGTTGGCCGCGGTCAGGTGGCAGCGCCCGTCCGCCGTGTCGGGCGCGGGCGAGACGGTGGCGGCGTTGGCGGTCCACATGGCACTGGCCGACCACGCACCGGCCTGCAGTACCGGGTCCAGTGTCGCATCGGCTGCCAGCGCTTCAAGCCAGGCCGCATTGGGGCGGGGCAGCGGCACGAAAAAGCCCTGCGCCAGCCCCAGCGCGCGATTGGCACGCATCTTGGCCAGACCCTGCAAAGCGGCTTCGCGCGGGAAGGACACTTCGCCAGCATGGGCCGTGGCGGCGAGGTTGCCGAAACTCAGCCCGGCATAGTTGTGGCTTGGGCCAACGATGCCGTCGAAATTGATTTCCTGAAGGCTCAACGCCCGACGCTCCACACCTCGTCGCCCTCGCGCACGTCGAGCAGGTCGGCCGATGCGGAATCGATCGCCAGACCGCCCTCGGCCGGCTCGCACGTGCCGTAGCAGGAGCGGAATTGGGCCAACCGCCCGGTTGCCAGCAGCATCTTGTCACCCTGGCGGCAATCGGTCCGTATCACCGTGCCCGCCTTGGCCGCGCCAATACTTTTTACGGCATCGGTACGCGCGGTCATCGTCGGGCCGCCGTCGAAGATGTCGACATAGCCCTGATAGGCAAACCCTTCGTCCTCCAGCATCCGCATCGCCGCGCGGCCCGAAGGATGCGGCATGCCAATCACGCTGCGTGCAGAATCCTGCAGCATGGCGATATAGACCGGGTGCTTGGGCATCAGGTCGGCGATGAACTGGTTGCCGTTGATGGCGTTGAAATAGTCGGCTTCCTGAAACCCCATGCCGAAAAAGCGCCCGGCCACCCCGTCCCAGAACGGCGAACCGCCGCGATCGTCGATAATGCCGCGCAATTCGGCCAGAATCCGGTCGGCAAAGCGAGGCCGGTGCATGGCGATGAACAAGTAGCGGCTGCGCGCGAGCAACAGGCCAAGCCCTCCGGCACGCTCGCTCGGATGCAGGAACAGGCCGCCGACTTCGCTCGATCCCTCAAGGTCGGTCACCAGGCTGAGCATCTCGGCTCGCACCGTGCGGTCGAGCTGTTCGGAATGCTGGGTCAGGGTGGTCAGGCGGTAGGAATAGAACGGCCACTGCCGGCCGACCTGCGTCATCAACTGGCAGGTGCCGCGCAGTTCGCGGGTCGCGGCGCGTTCGAGCACCAACACGAACTGCTCGTCGGCCAGTTCCTCGGCCTCGTTCTGGAAAGCGCCGTGCGCCCGCTCCAGCTTGCGGCCGAGCGACTTGCGGTCGGCGGGCAGGTTGGTGAATCCGCCGCCGGTAAGCTTGGCCATTTCATACAGCGGTTCGAGGTCATCGGGCCGGGCGGCGCGCAGGCGGAAGCTCACAGGGTTTCTCCGGCAGCTAGACGGTGGAGCACCAGCGCGCTGAGCGCGGCGCGCTCGGATAGCGAGGACGCGATCAGGAACTCGTCCGGTGAATGGATCGCGCCGCCGCGCACGCCCATGGTGTCGACCACCGGGACCCCGCAGGCGGCGATATTGTTGCCATCGCACACCCCGCCGCTGGGCTGCCAGCCGATTGTCTGGCCCAGATCCGCGCCGGTACGCTTGACGAGTTCGAACAGCGCCTGCGCGTGCGCGTCGACCGGTTTGGGCGGCCGGGTAATGCCGCCGTGCACGTGCGTGGTGACACCGTGCGCCGATTCTATGCTGCGCAGCAAAGCGCGGAAATCGCTGTCAAATTGTTCAGCGGCCGCAATCGTCTTGGGGCGAATGTTGAAGCGCAGCACGGCGTGGTCGGGGACGACATTGTTGGCCGCTCCGCCCTCGATCCGCGCCGGATTAACGCTCAGCTCGGCGTGAACCATTCCGGCCAGGGCAACCGCCAGTGCGCTCGCGGCTACGATTGCATTGCGGCCTTCCTGCGGATTGCGCCCCGCATGGGCGGAGCGTCCGGTGACGACCACGCTGAAGTTGCCGCTGCCGCCGCGCGCATGGGCCAGCGTGCCATCGGGCAGGGCAGAGGGTTCATAAGTCAGCGCCGCCACCTTGCCGCGCGCGAGATCGGCGATCAGGGCGGACGATGACAATGAACCCGTTTCCTCATCCGAATTGATCAGCACATCATAGCCGGTCGCCGCTGCATGTTCGCTGCCCTCGAAGGCCTGCAATGCAGCGAGGATTACCGCGATGCCGCCCTTCATGTCCGCGGCGCCGGGGCCGTTCAGGGTGTCGTCGCCGGTCCACTGCGAATGCTGGAACGGATGATCAGCGGCAAACACGGTGTCCATGTGCCCGGTCAACAGGAAGCGCCGTTCGGCATTGGGGCGAACCCGCACGACAAGGTGACAGCCATTCTCAAGATCGCATTCGATACCCGCCGGATTGACCGTGGTGACCTGCGCCGGTGCCTGCAGCGAAACGTCACCTGGCAGCGCCGAAAAAGCCATTGCCAGTTCGCCCGCCTGCCACTTGAGGCCGGGCAAGTTGGCCGTGCCCGAATTGATCGAGCACCAGCGCTCCGTGCGCGCCAGCATCGCGGCCTGGTCGATCGGCGCGATCAGCTTGCTTTCGGCTTCAGTAAGTTGTTTCATCTGCAACCAGATTACCCCTACCGGCTAACACCAAGGTGTCAAACCTGGCTCGATTTCAGGCATAGGGGCGGGTAAGCCCATTTGGGAAGAGGAGCGAGCAGTGAGCGAACGGGTCGAACGGAGCGGATTACAGGTCGATACGGCGCTGGCCGCCTTCATCGAGGGCGAAATTCTGGCCCCGCTCGGGCGCGACACGGCGGCGTTCTGGACGGGCTTTGCAGAGCTGCTGCGCGATTTCAGCCCGCGCAACATTCGCCTGCTCGACACGCGTGACGCGCTCCAAGCCAAGATCGATCGCTGGCATGCCGAGCGGCGCGGGCAGCCGCACGATGCAGCGGCCCACCAGGCGTTTCTGCGCGAGATCGGCTACCTGGTCCCCGAACCCGAAGAATTCTGCATCGGCACGCGCGGAGTCGATCCGGAAATTGCCGCGCTCGCCGGGCCGCAGCTGGTGGTGCCCGCGCTTAACGCCCGGTTCGTGCTCAATGCCGCCAACGCGCGCTGGGGCAGCCTGTACGATGCCTATTACGGCACCGACGCGCTCGACGCGCCGCCCGCCACCGGGCCCGGCTACGATGCGACGCGCGGCGCTGCCGTCATCGCCGCGGCACGCGCGTTCCTCAATATCGCAGTGCCGCTCGAAGACGCGAGCTGGTGCGATGTCACCGGGCCGGACGCGATCCCGCTATGCGATCCGGGGCAATACGTCGGCCATACCGAAAAGGGCCTGATGTTCTGCAACAACGGGCTGCACGTCGAAGTCGTATTCGACCGCGACCATCCGGTTGGCAAAAGCGACACCGCCGGTATTGCCGATGTCCGGCTGGAAGCTGCGCTTTCGACCATCGTCGACCTCGAGGATTCGATTGCCGCCGTCGATGCCGAAGACAAGCTGGCCGCCTACAGCAACTGGCGCGGGCTGATCTGCGGCGACCTGACCGCGCGCTTTGCCAAGGGCGGCAAAACGCTCACCCGCTCGCTCGAAGACGATGTTGCGGTCACCTGCCCCAATGGAAAGCAGATCGCACTCAAGGGCCGCAGCCTGCTGTTCGTGCGCAATGTCGGCCACCTGATGACCAACCCGGCGATCCTGATGCCCGGCAATGGCGAAATTCCCGAAGGGATCATGGACGCGGTCGTCACCGGCGCGATCGGCGCGCTCGATGTCGAAGGGCACAGCCGTTGGCCCAACAGCCAGTGCGGATCGATCTACATCGTCAAACCCAAGATGCACGGGCCCGAGGAATGTGCCTTCACCAACGATCTGTTCGATGCGGTGGAAGACCTGCTCGGCCTCAAACGCAACACGATGAAAGTCGGGGTAATGGACGAGGAACGCCGCACCAGCGTCAACCTTGCCGCCTGCATCCACGCGGTGAAGGACCGCATCGTGTTCATCAACACCGGCTTCCTCGACCGCACCGGGGACGAGATGCACACCTCGATGCGGGCCGGACCGATGATCCGCAAAGGCGCGATGAAGAGCTCCGTCTGGCTCGATGCGTACGAGAAGCGCAACGTCGCCATCGGCCTTGCCTGCGGGCTGTCGGGCCGGGCGCAGATCGGCAAGGGCATGTGGGCCGCGCCCGACCGGATGCACGCGATGCTGGCGGAAAAGGGCGCGCACCTCGCTGCCGGGGCCAACACCGCGTGGGTTCCGTCACCCACTGCCGCGGTGCTTCATGCGCTGCATTATCATGCGGCGGACGTGTTCGATATCCAGCCGGCGCTGGCCGATGCGCCCGATCTTGATGCGCTGCTGACCATCCCGCTGGCGGACGGGTTGAATTGGAGCGAGGCCGAGGTCGCCGAGGAACTCGACAACAACTGTCAGGGCCTGCTCGGCTACGTTGTGCGCTGGGTAGATGCGGGCATCGGCTGCTCCAAAGTGCCCGACATCAACGATGTGGGCCTGATGGAAGACCGCGCCACGCTGCGTATTTCCAGCCAGCACCTGGCCAACTGGCTGCTCCACGGGGTCGCCAGCCAGCCGCAGGTAATGGACGCGATGAAGCGCATGGCGGCCAAGGTCGATGGCCAGAATGCGGGTGATCCGGAGTATGTACCAATGGAGGGCAAGTGGGACAGTCACCCGGCGTTCCTCGCCGCGCGCGACCTGGTGTTCGATGGGCTGGTCCAGCCCAACGGCTATACCGAGCCGCTGCTCCACCGGTGGCGCCGCAAGGTGAAGGAAGCGAGTGCCGCCCGATGATCCCCACGATCACCGCGTTCGAAGATTCGCCGGACAAAGGCGTGGGATTGGCGCGCGACATGCACGTGCGCTGGGCGCTGGAAGAAGTCGGCCAGCCGTACCACGTGCGCCTTGTGTCGATGACAGCGCTGAAGGAACCCGCGCACCGCGCGATCCACCCGTTCGGCAAGATCCCGACTTACGAGGAAGGCGACCTCGCGCTGTTCGAATCGGGCGCGATCGTGCTGCATATTGCAGAGCAGCACGTGGGCCTGCTGCCAGCCGACGCCGATGCGCGGGCGCGGGCGATCGCCTGGATGTTCGCGGCGATCAGCACGATGGAACCGCCGATTGTCGAGCTCGACGTGTCGGAACTGGCCGAAGCGGACAAGCCGTGGAACGAGGCGCGCCTGCCCTTGGTCAAGGATCGCATCCGCGAGCGGCTCGGAGAATTATCTGCCCGCCTCAGCGAGGCCGAGTGGCTCGACGGCGACTTCACGGCCGGCGACTTGCTGATGGTCGAAGTGCTGCGCCGGCTCGCTGGCTCGGGCCTGCTGGAGGAATATCCCAACCTCCTCGCCTACGTCGCTCGCGGCGAAGCGCGGCCCGCGTTCAAGCGCGCCTACGCGGCCCAGCGGAAGGTGTTCACCGAAGGGCAGGCGGCGCGTTAAGTGGCCAGCGGAGCGGACTGCCTTTCGAGCTTTTCCTCGACCGGTCCCAGGCCGTGGATCCACCAGCGCCGCCCTGCCAGCAACATGATGGCCCCAGGGCCCGAGCAGCCCGCGGTCAGGGGATGGACCAGACTACGCTGCTGCGGGGGAATTCACAGCGCAAATGTGGCGCGGTTTATGCCTTGCTCAGAACCCGGGCGATGCCGACGAATTCGGGCACGCTCAGCGTCTCAGCGCGGCGCTGGGAATCGATCCCGAGTGCGTCCAGCGCGGCGAGCGCACCGGGCAGGCCCTTGAGGCTCTGGCGTAGCATCTTGCGGCGTTGGCCAAATGCTGTCTCGGTCACTTTTTCGAGCACGCGTGCGCTCACCCCGGCGGGCTGCTCGGCGGGGGTGACGTGGACGATCGCGCTCATCACCTTGGGCGGGGGAGTGAACGCGCTGCGGTGGACTTTAAGGGCCAGCTTGGCCGTGCTGCGCCACTGGGCGAGCACCGCCAGCCGGCCATAAGCGCTGCTATCGGGCGCCGCGACGATGCGCTGGGCGACTTCCTGCTGGAACATTAGCGTCAGGCTGGTCCAGCGCGGCGGCCAGGTCTCACCGCCAAGCCAGCGCACAAACAGCGCGGTGCCAACATTGTAGGGCAGGTTGCTGGCAATAGCGTAAGGCTCGCCCATCAATTCGTTATGGTCGAGCTTGAGCGCGTCGCCTTCGATAACCCGCAGCTTGCCGGGGAAGGCCTCGGCCAGTTCGGCCAGCGCGGGCAGGCAGCGGCGGTCCATTTCCACGGCAGTGACGCGGGCTCCGGCGCGGAGCAGGGCGCGAGTCAACCCGCCGGGCCCGGGCCCGATTTCAAGCACCGCATGGCCGTCCAGCGATCCCGGAATGGCGGCGATCCGGTCGAGCAACTGTTCATCGAGCAGGAAGTTCTGGCCCAGCGCCTTCGACGCGCTGAGGCCGTGCGCAGCAATAACTTCGCGCAAGGGGGGCAAGCTCACGCGGCCGCTCGCCGCGCCGCTATTTCGCCCGCCATGCGGATGGCCGCGATCATCGCACTGGGGCTCGCCGTGCCGGTCCCGGCAATGCCGAACGCGGTGCCGTGATCGGGTGAGGTGCGCACGATTGGCAGGCCCAGCGTGACGTTGACCCCCTGGTCGAAGTCGAGCGCTTTCAGAGGCACGAGCGCCTGGTCGTGATACATCGCGATGGCGACATCGTAGCTTTCGCGCAGGTGCGGAGCGAACAGGGTGTCGGCCGGATGCGGGCCGGTGGCGTCGATACCCTGCGCGTGCAAGGCAGCGATGGCGGGCGCGATGATGTCGATTTCCTCGCGCCCCATGCGCCCGCACTCGCCCGCATGCGGGTTGAGCCCGCAGATCGCGATGCGCGGCGAAGCCAGGCCGAAATCATCGCGCAGCGCGCGGGCCACGATAGCGGTGCGGCGCACGATCAGCTCGACTGAGAGGCGTCCGGGAACTTCGGACAGCGCGCAGTGGACGGTCATCGGCACCGTGCGCAGTTGCGGCCCGGCGAGCATCATCACCGCGTCGGCAGCCGCAACGCCGCAAGCCGCAGCAACAAATTCGGTCTGGCCCGGATGGGCAAAGCCGACCTGGGCGAGCCGGTCCTTGGAGACAGGGCCGGTGAGGATTGCGGCGGCGCCGCCAGCGACCACAGTGGCGGCAGCGGCTTCCAGTGAAGCGCAGGCGAGCCGCGCTCCCGCGTCGTCGGGCTGGCCGGGCGCATAGTTGCCGTCGACGTCCCCCAGCACTGGCAAGCCCTGGGCAAACGCACTTGCGGCATAGGCCGGATCGCCAATCGGGACGACGGTAAGATCGAGCCCGCGCCGTTCAGCCGCCGCGCGCAGCACATCGGCGCCGCCACAGACGAAAAACGGCAGCAGGCTTTTGCCTTGCGCCCACGCTTCTGCGATCAGTTCGGGGCCGATCCCCGCCGGATCGCCGAGTGAGACGGCGAGCGGGCGGGTCATCGGGTCAGTTATAGTCGATCACGGCATCGCGCCGCAGATCGCGCAGGTAACGCTGGGCGCGCTTGTTGACCCGGTCATCCTCGAGCTGCGACATCAGCGCTTCGCGGTCCGGGCCGGCCTCGACCGCCGGATCATCCCGCCCGCACAGCATCAGCACGCGCACGCCGTCAGCCAGCGAGCCAAACGGCGGCGTGGTTTCGCCGATGTTGAGTTGCAGCAAGTTGCCCTGCAGCTGGTCAGGCAGCGATCTAATCGCAATCTGGTCGTTATTCACAACTTGCGCGCCGATTGCCCGCGCCGCAGCGTCGGCTTCGCCGCAGCCGTGAATCTGCGTGATGGCCTGGCTGAACGCAGCAACCCGTTCACGCGCCGCGTCGGCTGTCGTGCCGGCTGGAAACTCAATCGAGATCTGCTTCAGGCTGAGCAACGCATCGCGCGGATCGGCCATCCCGACCTGGCGCTTGTCGATCAGGTAGAGGATCGAGAAACCGCCGGGGACTTCGACCGGACCGACCAGTTGGCCGGGCGTCAGCTGGCGGGCAACGTCTTCCAGCTGCGGGTTCTGCAATTGCTCAACCCGGATCCAGCCAAGATCGCCGCCAACCGACGCGGTCGACGCTTCGGAAAACTGCCGCGCATAGGCCACGAAGCTGGCGCCTTCGCGCAACTGGTCCATGATCCGGCGGGCGTTGGTCTGCACGGCATCACGGTTGGTGGCGTTGGCCGACAAGTAGATTTCGCCGATGCGGTATTCCGCGGTTCCGCGTGATGTCTGCAGCCGGTCGTACAGTTCGTTCACTTCGCTGCTGGAAACCTGCACGTAGGGGGCAACGTTACGGCGCAGCAGCCGGTCCCAGGCCAGTTCGCCTTCGATCTGGCGCTTGAGCGACTGCGGCGAGGAACCAACCGAATTCAGGTAAGCATCAAGCTGCTGAACCGAGCGGTTGAACCGCTCGGTTGCCAGGCGATTGTAGGATTCGGTCACTTCTTCCGGAGTGACGGTCATCTCTTGCGCCGCCGCCTCCTGGATCTGCAGCGTCTCGTCGATCAGGTTGCGCAGCACCTGCAGGCGCAGGCGCTGGATTTCGTCTGCCGGCACATCGTGCGCGTCATTGGCGGCGAGCAGCAGGGCAACGCGCTGATCGACATCGGTGCCGGTGATGATGTTGCCGTTCACCAGCGCAGTGGCCCGGCGCATGTGCAATTCGGTCGGGCCCAGGATGGTGATGTTATCGGGGATATTGAAGGTGTCTGCCGAAGAGGCAGCCTCGCCTTCGGCGGTCACCCCGGCTTCGGGCGCGCCTTCCTGGCCATAGGCCGAGGCGGTTACCAGGCCCGCCAGCGCGGCTGCCGCGCCCAAAGTCGCAATTGTCTTGGTCAACTTTTTCACGCGCGCATAATCCTGTCGTCGGTGCGCCCATTGCGCACCTCGTTCGGCCAGCCGCCTGCAACAGCTCGGCTTAACCGTAGATGAGTTGGCGCCGATAGCGTGTTTGTCCCAGCCTGCCAATTGCCGCCGGGCACATCTGCCCGGCGGTCAGCGGACGCCGAGATTCTTGAGCGAGAAATAGAGCCGGAAGCTGTCGCCCAGCTCAGCATCGGCCACGGCCACGTAATCGCGCCGCCAGGTGAATCCGAATTCGAGACAATCGTCGGAATAGGCAATGCCGAGACGGGTGCGCAGGGGCTCGAAACCGTCGGACGTCAGCGTCGGATCTTCGCTGCGGTTGGTGAGGTTGACCACCGCCGAGCCGAAAACCGACCAGTACTTGGCGAACGAGACGCGGCCAGCCGCGCGCAGCTCCTCGCGGTCCTGCAGATCCTCGAACGCCAGGTCGATATCGCGGTTGAGGCGCAAATACCCGAGTTCGATGTAAGTCGCATCCGAACCCACCGTGGCATCGATCTCGTTGCGGCGGACGGCGAAGTTATCCTTGTCCACGCGGTACCGGTGGGTGAACTTGAGGAAGTCCTTGTAGCGCACCTCGGTCCGCCCGACCCAGTCGGAAAACTGGTCGGTCAAGCCGGTCCCATTGGGAAACAGGGTTGGCTTGTCGGTCAGGCGATAGGATTGGCCGACGTTGGCCTTGATCCGCCAGTCGGGGAAATCGAGCTGCCAGTCGGCGCCGTAGATAAAACGCGCGCCGTCTTCGATCCGGTCATAACCGGGGAAGCGATTGAGCGCGAACAGGTTGCTGTCCTCGAGGTCGATCGCGCGGGCATCTTCGTTGGGGATTTCAAGGTTGCGGATTGCCGGGCTGGCGGCCAGCTGGATACGCGGTGTCAGCACCTGAGTGCCGCCGAGGAAGGTGCCGACCAGCGGCCACTTCACGTCGATCGCACCGACCGCGATCCCGCGTCCCTGCCAGCCTTCGGTCCCGCGATAGGAAGCCGTGACGGTCGAGGCGGTGTTGTCGGTGTGATAGACATCCCCGCGTACCAGCGCGGTAAAGGTCACTTCCTGGCCCCAGCCGGTGATCCGGCGCAAATTCCATTCGGCGCGGGCGAAGGCGCGCTGCGTGTCCTGCCCTGCGGTGCGGGTGATGGCCAGGGTATTGGCCTGCAGCTCGATCACACCGCCCAGCACCGACCCAATGAAGCGGCGGCGGTAATCGATCACCGGCAGCGCGATTGGCACCAGCCCCTGCGGCTGCTGGACCAGCAGGGCCTGCGTCGCCCAGCCAGCAATGTGCAGGTAGCTATCGTCATCGGCCCGGTCGAGACTGATGGTGGAGCGCAGGCGATCATCGCGGCTGATGTCGTACCGGCGCAGGAACGTGCGGTCTGAAGCGACCCTGATCGATCCGGCCAGGCTCCAATACGGATCGACCTGGAAGCGGCCATTGGCAAACAGGTAGCCGCGCAAATCGCGTTGGCGCGTCGACTGTGTCTGGTCGAGCGGGATGCGCGAGCCATAAGTGGCGTAGGCGGTCACCTGGTACGCACCATGCGAGGTCAGCGCGCGGAACTGCGCCGAAGCCATCGGCACCGCGTCGGTGTAGAGATGGCCCGACAGCAGCAAGTCGCGGTCCTCGGCAATGCGCCAGTAATAGCTGCCGGTCACCTCGACCCCGTTCGAAGTCGTCAGGCCGATGTCGGGTACGAGGAAGCCCGACCGAGCCGAACCATCTGCCCGGATCGACAGGCCGGGCAGCGGCAGCAGACGTTGACCAAACAGTTCGAGGAAGGCGCCCTTGAAGCGCACTTCCTTGGTTTCGGAGTCATAGACCACGCGCTGGGCGGTAATCCGCCAGCTCGGCTTTTTCGGGCAGCCGTCCTCGTCGGCCACCTGGCAGCCGGTGTACGCCGCGCGGTCGAGCACGATATTGCCCGCCGCGTCGCGGGTTCCCTGCGCCGCCGCCAGCCGGCCACCGGCGCGGAACGCCAGCAGCAGGTTGCTCAGCGCCCCGGCCTTGAGCTCGTCGGTCAGCTCGAGCCGGTCGGTGAACAACTGGTTGCCGTCTTCGTCCACCAGGCGAACGTTGCCAGTGGCGAGGATCTGCCCGCTGGTGCGGTTCCAGCTCACCGCATCGGCGCGAACCGATTTGTCGCCCGACCGCAGCAGCACGTCGCCGGTGGCGCTGACCACCTGGGTATCGCTGTTATAATTGAGTTCGGTCGCCTCGAAGGCAATCTGCCGGTCGCCCTGCGCATTGGTTTCGGGAACCGCGCTTGCGGCAGGAGGGGGGGGGGCGGCGGGGTAGCCTGCTCCAGCCGGTCATTGACCTCGTCTGCCGTGACCACGCCGGGCGCCGCGCCTTCCTGCGCCAGGGCCGGTGCGGCAAGCAGGATCGAAAGGACAAGGCCCAGCGCCGCGCCGCAGCGGAGCGGCTGCAAGCGGTGCGACGAAGCTTGCAACGTGAACTGCGGGCCGGAGGGCATGGCTTGCCTATGTCACCGGTCAACTCTAACTGCAACGCCAGCCTATCGCCGTAGCGGCCAAGTGCCGCTTTCGAGCCCCCAATTCGACCGGAGACACCATGAAGATCAGCTTTACCGCATCGACCCAGACCCCTGCAGCGCGCTTGTTGGCGAAGGTCGTGACCCAGGACAGCTTGCCCGCAAATCTTGAGCGAGCCGTGGCCGAAGGGGCCAAGGCCGCGCGATTTACCGGCAAGACCGGGCAAGTGTTCGAAGGCTTTGTCGAGCGTGATGGACAGGTTGTCCGCCTGGCACTGGCCGGAACAGGCCTTGCCGCCGATGCCAACGCGGCCGCCTACGAACGCGCCGGCGCGGCGCTGGCGGCCAAGTACCTGACCTCGGGCGAGACCGCGCTGACGCTCGACGCCAGCGGTCTCGATGCCAATGCGCTCGCCTCGGTCCTTACCGGCCTGCGGCTGCGGGCCTGGCGCTACGATCTTTATCGCACCAAATTGAAGGACGAGCAGAAGATTTCGCTGGCTGAAGTCGCCGTTGCCAATGCCCCCAAGGGTGCCGAGGCGGCGTGGACCGCCGCCGCCGCGCTTGCCGACGGGGTCGAATTCGCGCGCGAACTGGTCACCGAACCGGCCAACGTGATTTACCCCGAAAGCTTCGTCGAACGCTGCCTCAAGCGGTTCAAGGGAACCGGCGCGGAACTGTCGTTCCTGACCGAGGATGAGATGACCAAGCTTGGCATGGGCGCGCTGGTCGGCGTGTCGCAAGGCTCGGTGCGCGATGCGCGGCTGCTGGTGATCAAGTGGATGGGCGGCGCCAAGACCACCAAGCCTTCGGTGTTCGTCGGCAAGGGCGTGACGTTCGATACAGGGGGCATCTCGCTCAAGCCGCCAGCCGGCATGGAAGACATGAAGTGGGACATGGGCGGCGCGGCGGCGGTCGCAGGATCGCTGCTCGCGCTGGCCACGCGCAAGGCCAAGGCCAACGTGATCGGCGTGTGCGGGCTGGTCGAGAACATGCCCGATGGCAATGCCCAGCGTCCCGGCGACGTGGTCACCACGTTGTCGGGCCAGACGGTCGAAGTGATCAACACCGATGCCGAGGGGCGGCTGGTGCTGTGCGACGCGATGACCTGGGCGCAGCGCGAATTCAAGCCGGCCACGCTGGTCGATCTCGCGACCCTGACCGGCGCGATCATCATCTCGCTCGGCCACGAGCACGGCGGGCTTTTCTCGAACCACGATGGCCTTGCCGACGACTTGCTCGCGGCCGGCAAGACCAGCGGCGACAAGATGTGGCGCTTCCCGCTTTCGCCCGCTTACGACAAGCTGATCGAATCGCAGATTGCCGACATGAAGAACGTCGGCCCGCGCTGGGCTGGCTCGATCACCGCGGCGCAATACCTGCAGCGCTATGTCGAGAACGACACCCCGTGGGCGCACTTGGACATCGCCGGGATGGTCTGGGCCGACAAGCCCGGCGCCACCTGGGACAAGGGTGCCACCGGTTTCGGCGTGCGCCTGATCGACCAGTACGTCGCCACCAAGCTGGAAGGCTAAAGGCCCTCAAGTAGCGAAGCGGTAGGGCAAAAAAGCACATGCAGCTCGACTTCTGGCAGTTTTCGGAAGGCCCGATTGAGCGGATCGTGGCCCTGATCGCCGAGCGCGCGCGCGCGGCGGGCGATATGCTGCTGGTGGTCGATGCCGATGCCGCGCGGCGCAAGGCGACGAGCGAGGCGCTGTGGAAAGCCAAACCGGAGGCTTTCCTGGCCAACGGCGATGCCGACGCGCCACACGCCGCGCGCCAGCCGATCCTGCTGTCGGCCGAGTGCGAGCCGCTCAACGGCGCGCGCTTCGCCATATTCGCCGACGGAGTCTGGCGCGATGGCGGCGAATCGTTCGACCGCACGATCCTGCTGTTTGGTGAAGCGGGTGCCAGCGACGCGCGCAGCGTGTGGCGTCAGTTTGACGGACGCGAGGATGTCACGCGGGGCTACTTCGCGCAGGAACAGGGCAAGTGGGTCAAGAAGGCCTGACGCTTGCACCCGCTCGCGCCGCCCGCTAGGGGCGCGCGCAAATCCCCGATACATTCCTAAGGACACCACGATGGCGGCCACCCGCACCTTTTCGATCATCAAGCCCGACGCCACGCGCCGCAACCTGACCGGCGCCGTCACCAAGATGCTGGAAGACGCCGGCCTGCGCGTCGTCGCTTCCAAGCGCATCCAGATGAGCAAGGACCAGGCCGAGGGCTTCTATGCCGTCCACCGCGAGCGTCCGTTCTTTGGCGAGCTGGTTGATTTCATGGTCAGCGGCCCGGTCGTGGTCCAGGTGCTCGAGGGCGAAGACGCGGTGAAGCGCAACCGCGAAGTGATGGGCGCCACCAACCCGGCCGACGCCGCCGAAGCCACGATCCGCAAGGTCTATGCCGAAAGCATCGAAGCCAACACGGTCCACGGTTCGGACAGCGACGAAAACGCCGCGATCGAAATCGACTACTTCTTCGGCAAGGACGAAATCGTCGGCTGAGCCGGCTAATCGAGATTGGCACGCACCCACTCTAAGCGGGACATGTCGGATTCTGAGGGGCGGCTTGCCGTGGCGGCCGCCCGTAACACCTTGGCCGAGGCGGGTTGGCACTCTTGGTTAAATCCGGCAAATCGCTCTAGCGAGCTCGTCGCCGTATCTATGGTCGATGCTTCCGCTGGGCTATGGGTGCCGCACTTCACGATCCAATAATTAATCAGACGAAGCTTGCTTGTGCGATCCGCAGGCATGCCGTCGAACGCGGCGAACACATAGCGCGGCGATGAGGGCGAGGATCTTTGGGCCGGATCAACAGCGTCACCTTCGTAAAGCTCAATCTGAACCATCGCAGGGTCACCGCCCGTCATGAGTATCGAACCAGCGAACGGTTTGATCTCAATGCCGCTTTCTCGCTCCTTTTCGAACCATTGTCCGTCGCGGAAATATGTCCATTCGGCGCATGACTTCCAAGTCGAAACAGGCTGCGCCGTATTCACGGGGCAATCATTCTCGGAGTCTTTCGAACGGGCAAGCCAGACGCCATTTTCTAGTTGCAGGGCATCGGCCATGTCGGCCTTGGCAAATATCGGCTGGTCCGAGATGGCTAAATCACAGCCGCTTAGTGCCAGGGCCAACAGGCCTGCCATACCTGACCTAAAACGCATCGGCGGCGTCCATCAGGGCGGCCAGTCGGCGCGGGGCGACCGAGCGCCAGCTGCGCTCGAGCCACCCGGCGATTCCGTCCCAGTCGGTGTTGCCCAGATCGAGCCGGATGCCGACCCAGCCATCGCCGAAGTAAGCCGGGCGATAATACCGCTCAGGGTCGTTCTCGATAAGTTGCGCCTGTTCGTCCGGGCCGCTGATCTTGACCAGCAACGCGGTCTTGCCGTCGCCGTGGTGATCGAGGCTGACATAGGCGAACTTCTTGCCTTTGACGACGCCGAAGCAGGGCATGCCGTGCGACAGCGTCTCTTCCGAATCGGCCAGCACCAGCGCCCGCTCGCGAACCTGCGCGACGAGGTATTCGGGCGATGTGCCGCGCCCGACATAGTCCGCCAGCATCCGCGGATAGAGCTGGTATTCGGCCATCAGCACCCGCGCGCCGAGTGTGTCCGGGGTGTCGTCGGGCAGGATATGCACCGGCACCTGGCCCAGCAGTGGCCCGGCATCGAGTTCGGGCACCACCACATGAACCGAGCACCCGCCGTGGCTTTCGCCCGCCGCGATCGCGCGTTGATGGGTGTGCAGGCCCTTGTACTTGGGCAGCAACGAGGGATGGGTGTTGAGCATTCGCCCGGCCCACTGGTCGACGAACCCGGCGGTCAGCACCCGCATGTAACCGCATAGCGCGATGAACTGGGCGCCCGCTTCGCGCAGCGCCGCGTCCATCACCGCCTCGTGATCTTCGCGCGACAGGCCGCGATGGGGATGGGCGAAGGTGGCGATGCCTTCGGCGGCGGCGATGTTCAGGCCGCGGGCCTCGGGCACATTGCTCGCCACCAGCACGATCTCGTACGGACAGTCCGGCAGGCGCGAGTGGAACAGCAACGAGGACATGGTCGTCCCGTTGCCTGACAGCATCACCGCTACCCGCGCCTTTTCAGGCATTTATGCAACACTCCCCAAGGACCGCATCCGTTCGCGGGAACGGGCGCGCGGCTGAACCGTCTCGTTCCTGCCCGTATGCAACCGGTTTTCCAACCCTCTCCCGACGATTGGCCCTACTTGCGCAAGCTTGCATGGACGATTGTGGCCGCCGCCGCGCTGATCGTGCTGTGGCGCGCGGCCGACTTGCTGATGCTGGCATTCGGCTCGGTGCTGGGCGCGGTGATGTTCCGCAGCGCGGCGCGGATGTTCCAGCACCTGGGCATTCGCCACGAAAAAATCTCGCTCGCGCTGGGGACTTTGCTGGTGCTCGCGCTGTTCGGCGTCATTGGCTACTTGCTGGTGGTCCAGTTCGGCAGCGAATTGTCGGGCATGCTTGGCGATCTTCCCGGGACAATCGCGGCCATCGAACGCACGATGAGCACGTCTGCCGTCGGCCATACCGTTGTTGACGCGGCGAAGGCGGCGACGGGCGGCGGTGCGATTGCCAATCATTTGGGCAAGTTCGTGATTGGCACCGGGCAAGTGCTGCTCAATTTCTTCATCGTGCTGATCGGCGCGCTGTTCATTGCCGCCAACCCGGCGCCCTACAAGCGCGCGATTATCCTGCTGACCCCGCCGCCGGGACGCGCGGCGATGGAGCGGGCGATGGGCGAGGTCTCCGCCGCGCTGCGGCTGTGGCTCAAGGCCAAGCTGATCGCGATGGCGATCATGACCGTGCTGATTGCGGGCGCGTTGTGGCTGGCCGGGGTCAAGAGCTGGGCGGCGCTCGGCCTGCTCGGCGGGTTGTCCGAGTTCGTGCCTTATGTCGGCCCGGCGGTGGCGATGTTGCCAGCCGTTGGCATCGCCGCAGCAGCTGGGACGCAAGTGTTCTGGCGCACCGTGATCGCCTATTTCGCGATTCGGATCATCGAGGCTTACCTGATGACCCCCGGGCTAAACCGCCGCGTGGTGGCGATCCCGCCCGCGCTGACGCTGTTCGTCATCCTCGGCGTGGGCGCGGTGTTCGGGATTTACGGCGTGTTTTTTGCCGGCGCGCTGCTGGTGGTGGCGTTCGTGGGCGTGCGCGAACTCTACTTGCGCGACACCTTGGGCGAAGACCTCGAAGGCATCCCGAGCCGCGCCAAGGAGTGAGTTCAGGCGGTGTGGACCGCTTCCCACGCCTCGCGTGAACTCCAGGTCCCCGCCGCGCCGCGCACGGTGCAGCCGCGCGGGCCAGCGATCACTTCGCCAACACGGCTAACCTCTTCGCCTTGTGCCTCAAGTTCCGCCGCAACTTCGCGCGCCAGATCGGGGGTCACGGCCAGCACCATGCCGATGCCGCAGTTGAAGGTCCGGGCCATTTCGCCCGGCTCGATATTACCCTGCCCCTGGAGGAACGCCATCAGCCCCGGCTGACCCCAGGCATCGGCATCGATCACCGCGTGCGCCCCATCGGGCAGGACGCGGGGGATATTCTCCAGCAGTCCGCCGCCGGTAATATGCGCCAGCGCGTCAATCTTGCCACTGCGCACGACCGGCAGCAGGCTCTTTACGTAGATTTTGGTCGGTTCGCTCAGGGCATCGAGCAGCGTTCCTGAATCGCCGAACGCGCTGTCCAAATCCCATGCCTTGTCGGCCGCGAGGCGGCGGACGAGCGAATAGCCGTTCGAATGCACGCCCGAACTGGCAAGGCCGAGCAGGACATGCCCCGGTGCCACGCGTTCGCCGGTCACTTGCTCGCCGCGCTCGACCGCGCCGACGCAGAAACCGGCCAGGTCATAATCGCCGGGTGCATACATGCCGGGCATTTCGGCCGTCTCGCCGCCGATGAGGGCGCAGCCGGCGATCAGGCAGCCTTGCGCGATTCCCGCCACCACGCGTTCGGCCACGCCGGAATCGAGCGCGCCGGTGGCGAAGTAATCGAGGAAGAACAGCGGTTCTGCGCCCTGCACGATCAGGTCGTTGACGCACATCGCGACCAGATCGATGCCGACGCTGTCATGCCGGTCATGCTCGATCGCGAGCTTGAGCTTGGTGCCGACCCCGTCATTGGCCGCGACCAGCAGTGGATCGGTATAACCCGCCGCCTTGGGATCGAAGAATCCGCCGAATCCGCCGATCTCGGCGTCCGCACCGGGGCGCCGGGTCGCTTTGACCAGCGGTCCGATCGCCTTGACCAGCGCGTTGCCGGCATCGATCGAAACGCCCGCTTTGGCGTAAGTATAGCTGTTGTCTGAGGCCATTGCCGCTCGCTTTATCTCTTCGCGCTTGGATTTCCACTCGCCTTTGGGCAAAAGGCCGCCGATTTCCCCGATGTCGACAGCGATCCTCCCTTCAACCCAGCCCGCGCGGCGCCTGCCTTACCTCCTTGCGGGGGCATTGGGGCTGGCCGTGGCGGGCGCTATCGTGGTGGCGCAAGTCGGCGGCGACCGCGGAATTGCGCCGATTGCAGCCAGTACCGACATCGAAGTCCACGGGGTCAAGGTCGACACCACGGGCAAGACGCCCGAGGAAGCGCGCGAGAACGGCTGGAAGCTGGCCCAGCGCGAAGCGTGGAAGACGCTCAAGGGTCCGGACATTTCCGATTCGCAGCTCGAGGGGCTCGTTTCGGCCATCCTGATCGAACACGAAGAGCTCGGCCCGCGCCACTACATCGCCACGCTGGGGGTGATTTTCGACCGTGCCCGCGCCGGCGCCCTGCTTGGCGGCGGCGAAGGCCAGGTCGCGCGTTCGGCCCCGATGCTGACGCTGCCGGTGCTGATTTCCGGCGGCACGCAGACGATGTTCGAAGTGCGCAACCCGTGGCAACGAGCGTGGGCCGAACACCAGATGGGCGCGAGCGCGATCGATTATGTGCGGCCCGCAGGATCGGGCGGCGAATCGCTGTTGCTGACATATGGCCAGACCGGCCGCCGCAGCCGCGCGTGGTGGTCGGGCATCCTCGACCAGTTCGGTGCCGCCGACGTGCTCGTGCCGATTGCCGACCTGACGTACAGCTATCCCGGCGGCCCGGTCGAAGGCAAATTCACCGCGCGATTTGGCCCCGACAGCAGGTTCCTCGGCCAGTTCGGCATGCGAGTGCAGAGCGCTGACCAGCTTCCGGCCATGCTCGATGCGGCGGTGGCCAAGTTCGACACGCTGTTTGCCCAGGCGCTGGCCGAAGGCGTGCTCACGCCCGATCCCACGTTGCGCGTCGAAGGCGTCCAGCTTAGTCCGCAGGTGCAAGCGCTGATCGAATCGGCCCGCCGCGCCGAAGTAGCCGATGCCTTGCGCGATGCCGTGCCGGTGCCGACCTCGCCAACGGCCACTGCATCCACCGCTGCGCCGACCGGGGCGGCCGGCGAGGAACCGGCCGCGGTGGGTAATTTCACCGTGCAAGTGGCCACGCCCGATGGCGCGTCGTTCGATGCGGCTCTGTCCGCGGTGCGCGGGGCGCCCGGCGTACGCGGCGTGGCCACCAGCAGCCTCGCGATTGGCGGCACGTCGGTATTGCGGGTGAGTTTTGCCGGCGATCTCACCGCGCTTGCCGCGGCGCTGCGCGCGCGTGGGTGGCAGGTGGCGCAGGGCTCGGGCGCACTCGCCATTTCGCGTTAAGGCGCGGCGCATGTCGCAGATCGCCTTGCCGCTGCATTCCGGGGCCGCCGCGCGAATTGTTGTTGGCAAGGCCAACGCCGCAGCGGCCGAGGCCCTGCTCGCGCCCGAAAGCTGGCCGTTCCGGACCGCGGTTCTCACCGGTCCGCCGCGCTCGGGCAAATCGTTGCTGGCGCGCTGGTTCGCGCAAGCCGGTGGGGGTGACGGGCGCGAGGCGATCGACGAGGCCCAGGCGCTGGGCGAGGCCGCGCTGTTTCATCGCTGGAACCGCGCGCAGGAGCAAGGCACCGCGCTGCTGATTGTCGGCGGCGAGACGCCGTGGACCATCGTGCTGCCCGACTTGCGCTCGCGCTTGTCCGCCGCGCTCCAGCTCGAAATTGGCCTGCCCGATGACGCCATGGCGGCAGACCTGCTCATAGCCATGGCCCAGCAGCGCGGGCTGCCCTTGGGCGCCGATGCCGCCGCCTATCTCGTACCCCGCGCTGGCCGTTCGTTTTCCGACCTCGAAAAGCTGATCGATGCAATCGACCGGCTAAGCCTTGAACGCAAGGTCGCGGCGACCCAATCTATATGGCGGGCGGCGCTCGAAGCGGTTCACGGACCGGAAGAACCCCGCCTGCTTTAGCGGCCAGCTTGCTTTAGGGGCTGATTTAAGGGAGAATCGCGGGCAATGTTCGATCGGCTGGTCGCCTATCTGGACTCCATCCACGCACGCGACCCCGCGCCGCGTTCACGGTGGGAGATCCTCCTCTACCCCGGCGTCTGGGCGCTCGCGTTCCATCGCCTGGCGCACTGGCTGTTCGAAGGGGACCTCTATTTCCTCGCCCGGCTGGTCAATCACATCGGCCGCTGGCTGACCGCGATCGACATCCATCCGGGTGCCAAGATCGGGCGCAATTTCTTCATCGACCACGGCTTTACGGTCATTGGCGAAACCGCGGAGATCGGCGATAACGTGACCATCTACCAGTGCGTGACGCTGGGCGGCACCAATCCCACCAGCGGCGTTGGCGGCAAGCGGCACCCGACGCTGCACGATAACGTCATCATCGGTTCGGGCGCGCAGATCATCGGCCCGATCACGGTCGGCGCGCGCGCGCGCGTGGGTGCCAACGCCGTTGTCACCGACGATGTGCCCGAAGGCGCCACGATGATCGGCCTCAAGGCCCGCTCGACACTGGTGCCGGCCGAAACCTGGCTCAAGGAATTCATCCCCTACGGCACCCCCTGCGACGAGCCGTGCGAGCAAATCTCGACCAGCAGCGCCGAACGAGTCGAAGCGTTGGAACGGGAACTGGCGGAACTACGCGCCGAAGTGGCCGCGATGCGCACCGAACGCGCACCGCGGCGCAAGAGCGGTACCGCCAGCTGATGCGAGCCCCCGACTGATGCGGTTTGGGCAGTCGGACGGCAATGTCGTCCCGTTCCCCCTGACGCGCACCCCGCTGCAAGTCGGCTTCGAACGCGCCGAGCTGACGCGCATCCTCGATCTTTACGGCCGCATGGTCACCGCTGGCGAATGGCGCGACTACGCGATGGACTTCACCCGCGACTTCGCCTGCTTCGCGGCCTTCCGCCGCACCGCCGATGTCCCGCAGATGCGGCTCGAAAAACGCCCCGCACTGCGCCAGCGGCAGGGGCTGTGGGCGCTGTTCGGCGAACAGGGCCAGGTCCTCAAGCGCGGCCACGACCTGGCGGGCGTGCTCGCCCCGCTCGAACGGCGGCTGATGAAAGTGGTGGAAGGGTAAGGGCATGGCGGCAGGGAGCGAAGATTGGCGCGGCGACGCACTGGACAAGCTACGCGCGTTGATCAGGCAGGCTGATCCCGAGGTGGTCGAGGACGTCAAGTGGCGCAAGCCGTCGAACCCGGCGGGGGTGCCGGTGTGGGAGCATGACGGGCTGATTTGCACCGGCGAAACCTACAAGGACAAGGTCAAACTGACCTTTGCCCAAGGGGCGAAGCTCGACGATCCCAAGGGCCTGTTCAATTCCAGCCTCGACGGCAATACCCGCCGCGCGATCGATGTGTTTGAAGGCGAAACCGTCGATGTCGCCGCGTTCAAGGCGCTGGTGAAGGCAGCGGCCGCGTTTAACAGTGCCAAGCGCGCCGAGTAGCGCTTACTTCAGCGTTATGAGCGCACATCTCGTAGCTTGATCACCGATCATCGTGCCCCGGCCATAACCGCTATCAGGCGAATACCTGGGCCGCAGTCGCGCCGCCAATCTGACCGGCGTAAACCTCCCGTATCAGTTGAAGCAGGAACACTGCCGCGGCGACGACGATCGCCAACCCAACCGCACTGAGGATGCCTCCTGTCATGATTGTGTCCGGATTGGCGCTATCGGATATCTTTGAACCGATGTTTGCCAAGACATTGCCGCCAAGCCAGCATGCCCACCACTTGCGAACTGCGAAGGGCGCCGTTCCGACTGACGGAGACCCTTCCAGGCGGCTCGCAGTAAAGAGTTCCTGCATGGCCTGGTAAGGTTTGAACAGGCTTGCGAACGGTATGAAATACCAACCGACGGCCCAGCCTGGCGTGAATTCGAGCCCTTGAGTGCCGCCGTCCCAGAGGTTGGCGTGCGCGCGGTAAATCCACATCCCGACGCACACGATCGAGATCACCGCGGCGAGCATGAAGGCGAGGTAGGAAAACATCACGACAAGATCGAGCGGTGCCGTACCGTACATCGAGTCGGCGATCCCGAATGCTTCAAGCAAAGAGCCGATGATCACCAGCCCGGCGGTGGCTATCGCGCCCCAAATCGCTACCACCGCAAAGCGCGTTCGTGCCGCTAACAGGCGCAAATTCTCATGATAGTCCATTTGCAATTCGCTCCCCGTTACCCCGGTTGAGCGTCCTTCCACGCGGGGGCGCTGTCAAGTGCCTGGCCCCTACGCGCCGAGCCCTTCGAGCGCGCGCACCAGCTGGCCGTAACTGTCGATCACCACGTCGGCGCCCATTTCGTGCGCGGGCACATCGTTATAGCCAAAGCTCAGCGCTACCACCGGCACTTCGGCGTTTTTCGCCGCGCGCACGTCGTAGGTTGAATCGCCGACCATCGCGAACCGGCCCCCGCCGCAGCGGTCAATCGCTTCGTCGATCATGTCCCGTGCCGGTTTGGCGTGTCCGGGGCCGAGTGTATCGCCGCCGATGACCACCGCGAAATGCCGTGTCAGGTCGAGCGCGCTCAGCAACTTGCGCGAGTAGGTTTCGATCTTGTTGGTCACCACGGCCAGCTTGCAGCCGCGCGCCTCGAGCGCCTCAAGCGCCGCCACGCAGCCGGGATAGGCCACCGTGTTGTCGGCAATATGCGCTTCGTAATGGACCAGCAGCGCGCCGTAGATGTGTTCGAATTCTGTGTCCGGCAACTCTCCGCCGGTCAGTTCGACCGCGCGTTCGAGCATCTTTCGTGCGCCGCCGCCGATCAGTTTGCGCGTCGCGTCGGGGGAGATTGGCGCGCGGCCGATCAGGCCCAGCGCGTGGTTGATCGCCGGCGCCAGGTCGCGGTTCGAATCGACCAGCGTGCCGTCAAGGTCGAAGCCGACAATATCGAAAGGAAAATGGGCCATCGCGGGCCGCCTTGGCTCAGGCGTATGGAATCCGCAATCGAATGGTGGCATGGCCCGCCGCCATGAGTGATGCCGAACTTCCCGCCGCGCGCCCGCTGGCCGCTATTGTCCTTGCCGCGGGCAAGGGCACCCGGATGAAGAGCGACCTGCACAAGGTGCTCCACCCGATTGCCGGACGGCCGATGATCGAACATGTCATGGCTGCGCTGGGTGAACTGGGGCCGGAACGCACGGTTGTCGTGGTGGGCGAGGGGCGCGACCAGCTCGAGACGCATCTGGCCGGGCGCGCCGAGTTCGTGCTGCAAGACCCCCAACTCGGCACCGGCCATGCGGCGCAGCAGGCCGAGGCCGCGCTCGCCGGGTTCGAAGGCGATGTGCTCGTGCTCTATGGCGACGTGCCGCTGGTGAAAGCCGAGACGCTGCGCGCGATGGTGGCGCGGCTGCACGAAGACGACACCCCCGAAGTGGTCGTGCTCGGTTTCAAGCCGGACGATCCGCTGCACTATGGGCGGATCATTGCGAGCGGCGGCAAGATCACCTGGATGGTCGAATTCAAGGATGCAGATGAGCACCAGCGCGCCAGCCGATTGTGCAATTCCGGTCTATTGGCAGCACGTTCGGGTTCATTGTTCGAACTGCTTGGCAGGGTTGGCAATAACAATGCGCAAGGCGAATACTACCTGCCCGACGTGGTCAATATCGCCTTGATCGACGGCCGTAACTGCGCCGTCATCGCGACCGAAGATCCCGATGAAGTGGCCGGGATCAACTCGCGCGCCGAACTGGCCGAGGCAGAACACCGCTGGCAGCGCGCCCGCCGTTTGCAGGCGATGGCCGAAGGCGCCAGCCTGGTCGCGCCCGGAACGGTCTATTTCAGCTGGGACACCCAGATCGGACGCGATGTCATGGTTGAACCCAATGTCGTCTTCGGGCCCGGCGTCAGCGTCGCCGACGGGGTCAAGATCTACGGCTTCAGCCACCTTGAGGGGGCCACGCTGGCCACCGGCAGTTCGGTCGGCCCGTTCGCCCGGCTGCGGCCCGGCGCGGTGCTCGAACAGGGGGCCAAGGTCGGCAATTTCGTCGAAGTGAAGAACACCACATTGGGCGAAGGCGCCAAGGCCAGCCACCTGACTTACCTGGGCGATGCCACGGTCGGCGCCGGGGCCAACATCGGTGCCGGCACGATCACCTGCAATTACGACGGCTACTTCAAGCACCACACCGAAATCGGCCCGCGCGCGTTCATCGGCTCGAACAGCGCGCTGATCGCGCCGCTCAAGATCGGCGCCGATGCGATTGTCGGCGCGGGCAGCGCGGTCAGCCGCGACGTGGCCGAGGGCGAACTCAGGATGGTGCGCGGCGAACAACTGGTCAAACCGGGCTGGGCGGACCGCTTCCACGACGCGATGAAAAAGAAGCAAGCGAGCGCGAAGAAGGCATGACCGACGGCGTCGCGCGATTTTGCCTTCGAACAGCTGGCCCCCTATGGAATTGAGCCGCCCGCGGATGGTCAGCGCAAGGGCTCGTTGTCGGTCGGCGCGCTGCTGCCTTACGATGCCGAGGCCGTGTTATTCACCTGACGCGCAGCACCCACTCATCCACAATTCATCGCCGCCTGCCATAGGGCGGGGCTCACGCTAACAGGGGAATACCGCGCATGTGCGGAATCATCGGCATTGTCGGCAAGGAAGCGGTCGCCGCGCGGCTGGTCGATGGCCTCAAGCGGATGGAATATCGCGGCTACGACAGCGCCGGGATCTGCACGATCGATCATGGCGCGCTGGTCCGCCGCCGGGCGGAAGGCAAGCTGGCGAACCTGGTAACAGAACTGGCGCGAAACCCGGCTCCGGGCAATGTCGGTATCGCGCATACCCGCTGGGCCACCCATGGCGCGCCCACGGCTTCCAATGCCCATCCGCACGCCACGGCCGAAGTGGCGCTGGTCCACAACGGGATCATCGAAAACTACAAGCCTCTGCGCGATGCGCTGCTGGCGCGCGGCCGCGACTTCGAGAGCGAGACCGACACCGAGATCGTCGCCCACATGGTGTCCGAACTGGTCGAACAGGGCCAGTCGCCGCAAGATGCGGTCGCGGCGGTACTGCCGCAACTGCGCGGGGCGTTCTCGCTCGCCATCGCCTTTCGCGCCCACCCCGAACTGCTGATTGGCGCCCGGCTCGGTTCGCCGCTGGTGGTCGGCTATGGCGACGGGGAGACCTATCTCGGTTCGGACGCGCTCGCGCTAGCCCCGCTGACGCAGCAGATCGCCTATCTCGACGAGGGCGACTGGGTTGTCATCACCCACCAAGGATCGCAGATTTTCGACAAAGATAACAATGCAGTGGAACGCGAAGTTACCACTTCAGGTGCATCGGCGACGGCGATCGAGAAGGGCAACTATCGCCACTTTATGCAAAAAGAGATTTTCGAGCAGCCGACCGTGGTAGCGCAGACCCTGCGCAGCTATTTGCGCCCGGTCGAACAGCAAGTCGCCCTGCCGCAGATGGACTTCGACATTTCCGCCATCGACCGCGTGACGATCGTCGCCTGCGGCACCAGCTACTACGCCGGGATGGTCGCCAAGTACTGGTTCGAACAGTTCGCCCGCGTGCCCGTCGATATCGATTTCGCCAGTGAGTTCCGTTACCGCGAACCGGTGCTGCGTCCCGGTGGGCTGGCGCTGTTCATCTCGCAGAGCGGGGAGACGGCAGACACCCTGGCTGCCCTGCGCCATTGCAAGGCGGAAAAGCAGACCATCGCGGTGGTGGTCAACGTGCCTACCAGTTCGATGGCGCGTGAAGCCGACTTGTTACTGCCGACCCACGCCGGCCCGGAAATCGGGGTGGCCAGCACCAAGGCTTTCACCTGCCAGCTCGCGGTGCTGGCCGCGCTTGCGGCCCACTTTGCGGTCAAGAACGGCCGACTGAACCGCGACCAGGAAGCCGAGATTGTCCGCCACCTGCTCGAAGCCCCGGCCGCGCTCAACGCCGCGCTCGATCACGATGACGAGATTGCGGCCATGGCGCACCTTATCGCGCCGGCGCGCGATGTCCTCTATCTGGGCCGCGGTTCTGCTTTTCCGCTGGCGCTGGAGGGCGCGCTCAAACTGAAGGAAATCAGTTACATCCACGCCGAAGGTTATGCGGCGGGTGAGATGAAGCACGGCCCGATCGCGCTGATCGACGACAGCGTGCCCGTCATCGTCCTCGCGCCGTCCGGCCCGTTGTTCGAAAAGACCGTTTCGAACATGCAGGAAGTGCGGGCCCGCGGCGGCCAGATCGTGCTCATATCGGATGCCGCCGGAATTGCCGAAGCCGGCGAAGGTTGCCTGGCAACAATTGAGATGCCGCGCGTGCATCCGTTGATTGCGCCGCTGGTCTATGCCGTGCCCGTGCAATTGCTGGCTTATCACACGGCCTGCGTGAAGGGCACGGACGTCGACCAGCCGCGCAACCTGGCGAAGTCTGTAACTGTCGAATAATCCGCAAAATTCGCTTTTGCTACAATCGCTTTACCTACCCATAACCATTCGCAACCTAAACCCGGCCGGTGACATCCAGCCATTCCAATTTGCCGACACTGCCGCTGCGCCTGTCAGCCTTGCAGATCCTTGGCGTAAAAAACCCTTCAGAAGGGCACTGGACCCGCCTGCGCGCCCTGCAATACACCCACCTTCACCAAATCAGCCTGACCCGCACCGCGATGCACCTGATTGCCGCCGTGTTGGCCGCGGGCGCCTATTTTGGCAAAGTGCCGGGCTGGATGCTGGGCCTGTGGCTGGTGGCGCTGGTGGCGGCGCTGGTCAACACGGCCCGCATGGATCGTGCCCTGGCGGATGTCGACCGGCGACCGATGACCCGCGAGGAGTTCAAGCGCCAGGCGGTTGGTGTGGGATTTTGTGCACTGGTGTGGGCTGCGGCGCTGGTTTTATTCGTGCCCTACGGCTCGCGGGAAGAACATTTCCAGCTCTGGGCGCTGGTGGCGATGCTGGTCGCCGGGTCGGTCGCGACGATGACCGCGGCGCCGTTGGCCACGGTCATTTTTGCCACCATCGCCGGGGGGACCGCGGCTGCCACGTTCCTGGCCACAGGTCAGTACGGATACGCCGCGGCGATTGCCGCATTTCTGTCGGTTGCCGTTGCCGGCACAATCAATGCCGCGCGGACTTACCTGTCGGCCCGCATTGCCGAAGTTGGCGTGGCCGAGAAGGACGAGGTCGTTTCGCTCCTGCTGCGCGAATTCCAGGAGAACGAGGCCGACTGGCTGTGGCAGATCGACACCAACCGCAGGGTGCGCTCGGCCAGTCCCCGATTCGCCTATGCCCTGGGCAAGGACACTGGCGAAATCGAAGGCCAGCCGTTCATCCAGCTGGTCTCCGGCGATGCATGGGAGAGCGGGCAGTTTCCGGCCAGCCTGCACGACCTGGCCGACGGCCTGAAGCGGCGCGAAAGCTTCTCCAACCTGCTGGTCCAGGTCCATGTTGCCTCAGGCATTCGCTGGTGGGAGATTTCCGGCACCCCGATGCTGGACGAAAGCGGCGCCTTCCTCGGTTACCGCGGCGTCGGATCGGATGTCACCGAACAGCGCGAATCCGACGAGAAAATCGCCTACCTTGCGCGTTACGACACGCTCACCGGCCTGCCTAACCGCCTGATGCTGACCGAAGCGCTGGGCGAAGCCATGCGCTACGCTGATCAATGGCGGATACGCTGCGCGTTCCTGATGATCGATCTCGACCGGTTCAAGCAGGTCAACGATTCGCTTGGCCACCAGGTTGGCGACAAGTTGCTGGCGCAAGTGTCTCAGCGGCTGCTGACGGTGATTGGCGACAACGAGCGCTGCGGCCGCCTGGGCGGCGACGAGTTCGCTGTGGTCATTCGCGATGCGTCGCAGGAAGGCACCCTTGCGCGCGTGGCCGATGCAGTGATCCATGCCTTGTCGCAGCCCTATGAGGTTGATCATCACATGCTCTATGTCGGAGCCAGCGTCGGCTCCGCCGTTGGCCCGCGTGATGGCAACACAGTCGAGATGCTGATGCGCAACGCCGACCTAGCGATGTACCGCGCCAAGGACGATGGCGGCGGCGTGCATCGCCGTTACGAGCCCGCGCTGCACGCCCACGCGGAAGAACGCCGCAGGCTCGAGTTTTCGCTTCGTCACGCCATCGGTAACGAAGAATTGAAGCTCAATTTCCAGCCGGTCGTGGATGCCAATCTCGAAAACGTGGTCAGCTTCGAGGCCCTGCTCCGCTGGCACAGCGACGAGCATGGCTTCGTCAGTCCGGGCAAATTCATTCCGCTGGCCGAAGATACGCGCCTGATTGTGCCCATTGGCGAGTGGGTGCTGCACGAAGCTTGCCGCCAAGCTGCTACCTGGCCGGGTGACATCAAGGTTGCGGTCAATGTCTCGGGCGAACAACTACTTGAGCCACACTTCTCGCACAGTGTCGTCAGGGCGCTAGCCGACAGCGGGCTGCCTGCCAACCGGCTCGAGGTGGAGGTTACCGAGAGCATTTTCCTGCGCGATGCGCGGACCGCGCGCCAGACGCTGGAAGAAATCATTGCGCTGGGCTGCACCATTGCGCTGGACGATTTCGGCACCGGTTATTCGTCGCTCGGCTACCTGCGCACGCTGAGCTTCTCGACCATCAAGGTGGACCGCAGCTTCGTGCAGGGCGCCGCGCAGGGCAGCCGCGAGAGCCTGGCAATCATTCGGGCCGTGGTGGCGATGGCGCAGAGCCTCGAGATGTCGACCACCGCCGAGGGCGCCGAGACACTCGAGGAAGTCGAACTGATCCGCAGCCTCGGGTGCGACAAGATCCAGGGGTTCTACTTCGGCCGCCCGATGGAACCGGCCGATGCGCTTGCCCTGGTGCGGCGCAAGACCCGGACCGCCGCGGCGGCGGCCTGAACGTCAGGCGTCCACCAGGCCGCGAATCACGTTTTCAAACAGCGCCCGGCCATCGGTGCCGCCATGTTCCGGCTCAATCGCCCGCTCTGGATGCGGCATCATTCCCAGCACGCTGCCGGTTTGGTTGAGTACACCGGCGATGTTTCGCTGCGAGCCGTTGACGTTGTCGCCGTAGCGGAAGGCGACGCGGCCTTCGCCCTCGAGCCGGTCAAGCGTCACCTCGTCGGCGAAGAAGTTGCCGTCATGATGCGCCACCGGCAGGTGGATGGTTTCGCCCGTGGCATAGCCGCCGGTAAACAGCGACTGGCTGTTTTCGACCACCAGCGGCACGCTGCGGCAGGTGAAGGTGAGCTGCGCATTGCGCATCAGCGCGCCGGGCAGAAGGCCGCTCTCGGTCAGCACCTGGAAGCCGTTGCAGATGCCCAGCACCGGCACGCCGCGCCCTGCCGCGGCAATCACGGCTTGCATGATCGGACTGCGCGCCGCCATCGATCCGCAGCGCAAGTAATCGCCGTAAGAGAACCCGCCGGGCAGGGCGATGAAGTCGAGCTGCTCGGGGAGCTCTGCGTCGCCGTGCCAGACCCGTATCGCCGGGGTGCCCGAAACAGCCTCCAGCGCCACCGCGAGATCGCGGTCGCAGTTCGAACCGGGAAAGGTCACCACCGCCGATCGAAAGGCCATTACGCCGTCTCCAGCTTCTCGATGCGGTAGTTTTCGATCACCATGTTGGCCAGCAGCTGGCGGCACATCGCGTCAAGCTCGGCATCGCTGGTGCTGTCAGCCACATCGAGTTCGATCAGCCGGCCGATGCGAACATCGTCGATCCCCTGAAAACCGAGCCCTTCAAGCGCATGGTGCACCGCGCGGCCCTGTGGGTCGAGCACGCCGGGCTTGAGGCTGACGTGGATACGAACCTTCATCGACGAGCCTTTCAAATGGCAACCGGAATTGGCCTGAGCCTATGGCGGTTAGAGGTGTTTCGGACAAGGGCCCGGCGGGAAGAATGGCAGTGTCTGGGAATATCTTGCAACTTCCTTTCACCGTCTGCGTATTGCATTGCGGCAGTCCAACCGCAGCCGCGGGGTGGACAAGGCAAGCCGATCGTCGCTGTTCCATCACGAGACACCGTCCAATGGTTATTTTTACGCAGCCATTTGGGGGAGCCAAAAACCTTGCTTTTTTAAGCATTTAAGGGTTATGCCGTACTCGCGCTTGGCGCAGATTTAACCATACGTATTCATTAACTGATTTGAAAACCGCGCCTATAGCGGGCGCACGTCGCAAGCAGCAGGTCGCAATCAACATGGCAACGGTAAGTGCGCCCGCTCGCCCCGAGGCGCGCGCGGTAAAAGCGCGCACGAAATTCATCTTCGCGATTTTCATCGCTTTTCTCTGGACGCTGCTGAGCGTGTGGATTTCGGCGCCGTGGATGCGCGAGCTCGGCGCGGTGACGCACCCGCTGTTCGCGCTCTTCGCGATCACCTTCATCGCCTATGTGCCGGGATTCATGAATGCCTTCCTTGTCACCTCGCTGCTGACCGACCGGCGGCCCGAGCGCCAGCTCCAGGCGTACTACCCGGGGGTCACCGTGCTGGTCGCGGCGTACCAGGAATCGGCTGCCATCGCCGATACGCTGACCAGCCTGGCGAATGTCGATTACCCGGGTCATGTCGAGATCCTGATCCTCAATGACGGGTCGACCGACGATACCAGCGCGCTGGCACGGGCAGCCCGCGAGCGGCTCATGTTCTCCTCCAGTGTCGAAGTCAGAATTATCGATTTCGAAGTCAACCGGGGCAAAGCGGCGGTGCTCAACAGCGGCCTGGCGATGGCTCGACACAATCTGATCGTGACTATCGATGGCGACACTTACATGCGCCGTGATGCGCTGACCCATATCGTCGAGCGATTGTTGTCCGACCCGGTGGGCACGGTTGCGGTGGCCGGCGCGGTACTGGTGCGCAATTCGCGCGTAAACCTGGTGACCGGCGCGCAGGAATGGGACTATTTCCACGGCATTGCCGCGGTCAAGCGCATGCAGAGCATGTATCACGGCACCCTGGTGGCGCAGGGCGCGTTCTCGATTTACCGCAAGTCCGCGCTGATGGCGGTCAGTGGCTGGCCAGAGACCGTGGGCGAAGACATCGTCCTGACCTGGGCGCTGCTGCGTCGCGGGTCGCGCATCGGCTATGCCGAAGATGCGGTGGTGTTCACCAACGCGCCGACCACGGTCAAGCAGTTCGCCTTGCAGCGTAAACGCTGGTCTCGCGGCATGATCGAAGCGCTGACCCACCACGAAGCGTTGCTGTTCATGCCGCGCATGACGACCATGTTCATCTGGTGGAACCTGCTGTTCATGCCGCTCGACCTGACGTTCACCTTCGTGTTCATCCCGGGGATCATCGCCGCGCTGTTCGGGATATTCTGGATTGCCGGGCCGATGACGCTGGCGGTGCTGCCACTGGCCGCCTTCTGGAACCTGATCATCTACCGCATCCAGTCGCGGATGATGAAAAGCCAGGGCATGAAAGTGCGCCACAACCTGGTCGGGCTAATATTTTACCTGCTGTTCTATACCCTTGTGATGCAGCCGGTGTGCGTCTGGGGCTACGGTGCAGAGATCGCCGGACTGAAGAAGAAGTGGGGAACCAAGTGAATCGGATTGGGCCTTTGATCGCCGCCCTGGTGCTGGCGGTGTTCCCGCTGTCGGCGAGCGCGCAGTTGCTCGATCCGGCCATCGATCCCGCCATTGACCCGGCTGTCGGCGCTGATTTCAGCTATTCGACCGACGCTGACGACACCGAAGTCATCCGTGCCGGGGTCAATCTCGACGCGCAGTACGACGGCCCCGAAGACTATCTTGGCGTGCGGCTGGAGCGCGCCTGGTTCAACCCACTGGGTCAGGGCTTCACGCATGACGACCGGGCCTACCTGCGCGTGGCCAAAAAGGTCGATGGATGGAACCTGGCCGCGACCGTGGGCACTGACGGCCACAGCGCGATCGGCTCGATCAATGCTCACGACAACGTGAAGTTTCGCAAGGAAGTGTTTGTAGAACGGGATATTCTTGAAACGCCGCTGGGTGTGAACGGGGGTATCTATTACACCTTTGCCGGCGCCGCGCTCGACCTGCCGCTCGACGATCGCAATGTCGCCACTGTGGTCGCGGGCTACCAGGATTTCACCGGCGAAAATCACCGCCTGCACGCGCGGGCCACGTTCGTCCACGTGCTCAAGCCCGATCTTGGGCTGAGCGCGCAGTTGCGAGTCCGCTACTTCCGCGACAGCGTCCCGCGCGAGTTCGATTACTACTCGCCGCGCTGGTACGTTCAGGTCCTGCCGATCATCCAGATGCGCCGGACCACGGATCGTGGCTGGCGGCTTCTGGCGGCGGGAGGGGTGGGCGCACAGCGCGATTCAAACAGCGACTGGCGTCGTTCGTCTTACCTGAATGCGCAGGTCACGAGCCCGGACGTGAGCAACGGGTGGGCGGTCAAGGCTGCTGCGACGTTCAGCGAAACGCCAACGACGTCCGGCCTGTCCTACAATTACCTGCTGTTCAACCTGGGGATTGTGCGCGCTTTTTGACCGCCACCAAGCCGAATTTAGGGCAATCTTGGCAGGCTTTTCGAGGTAAGTCCTAATCACCACGTCGGCATGGTGCTCACCAGATAGTTCCCATGCCAGAAAGGCCGTGGCCTTCGACGCTCCCAAGACGAGAAAAACAGCCACGAAGGCTATCCCGAGTACGCGCAGGGAGCGCGCGGATGGCGGTGCATTGTCAGCTTTCGTGCGCGAACTGTCACGCCTCGATTTGACTTCGGGAAACGATTCAATCGGGTCCATTTTCATGATCGGGCAATGACTGGAAGCGGCATAGGTTCCGGCAAAACCCCAGGATTTCTGCCACTTTGCATGGTTAAAAGGATTGATCGCAGGGCGGATCCCGGGGTTAAGCTTGTTGGGGTTGCCGGCCATTGCGCTTGTCGCGCGCGCGGCAGACCCCTATCGCCTGCGCACGCCCCGCGGTGCTTCGATCGCCGGGAATAGTGATACCGAGGCCCCTTGCTTCCGTTCAGCCGTGCCTCAACCGATCTGCTGTCCGAGTGGCTCCGCACCCCCGCGGGCCGCCGCGTGGCCGGGATTATTGCAGCACTGGCGCTCGAAGCGCTGCTGGTGCTGTTGCTCCTGTCGCTCAACGAAACCAAACCGATCGCGGGCGAACAGACCGCGCTGGTCAGCTTCACCGAACGTGCAGAACCGGCGCCCGAGCCCAGCCAGGAACCGGAGCAGAAGCCGAAGGCGCAAACGCAGCCGGTAACCTCGCAGCCGCAGCCGGTGCAGCCGTCGCCGCTGCAGCCTGCCGTGCAGCTACCGGCGCCGACGACTGTCCCGGTGGTGCCGACCGTCCAGCAACAGCCAACGCCGGCCCCGACCCGGCGCCCGCTTCCCGCCACCAGCGGGCCGGCTTACGGCCCGGTCGATAATGGCGGTCCGGCGGCTTATGCCGACACCGCGCGCGTGGGCACTGCGCCTAATGGCGAGCCGCTCTACGCTGCCGCGTGGTACCGCGAGCCTTACGACGATGAACTGCGCGGATACCTGTCCACCGCATCGGGGCCAGGCTGGGGCCTGATCGCCTGCCGCACCGCGCCCGATTTCCGTGTCGAGGATTGCGTTGGGCTCGACGAATACCCGCACGGCTCGATGATCACTCGGGCGGTGCTGGCCGCGGCCTGGCAGTTCAAGGTGCGTCCGCCGCGAATTGGCGGCAGGCTTCAGATCGGCGACTGGGTGCGAATTCGGATCGACTACGACATCCACGTCGTGTCGCGATAGGACCAGACTATTCGCCGGCAGCTGGCTGCTTCGGGACCACGTCCACTTCAAGCCGCCGATCGGGTTGCAGGTATTTCGCCGCTTCCGCCTGGATATCGGCAGCCGTCAGCGCCTGCAGCTGCGCCTTGCCGTCCTTGAAGCGCTCGATCCTGTCGGGCTCGGTCTGCGCGCGGTCGACCAGGCTCATCCACCCGGCATTGGTCTTGAGCGCGTTGTCGTAGGTCTCAAGCATCGGCTGGCGGGCCCGCAACAGCACGTCGGCATCGACCGGGGTGGAGACCAGCGCCTGCACCGTTTCCAGCATCGCGGCGCGGGTGGCTTCGACCTGGCCCGCGTCGACCCCGGCTGCCAGGGTGAAGGTGCCGTAGCCGGGATAGGTGCGCGACTGGGAGGCCCCAACCGCCGGCGAATACGTCTGGCCCAACTGTTCGCGCAGCTGGTCGGTCAGTTCGATCTGGACCACGTTTTCGAGCAGCTCGAGCTTGAGGACTTCGGCAAAATCGCTGTCATCGCGGGTCGGCCAAATCATTCGCACAATCGCCTGGTCGGCCGCGCCGCCGTGGTGCAGCACGCGCAAGGACCGGTCGGCGGTAAAGCCGCGCTGGCGGTTGTCGTCATAGCGGCGGAACGCGGGTTCGCGCGCCGGCAACGCGCCAAGCGTGCGGCCCACTTCGTCGATCGCCAGTTGCTCGTCGAAGTCGCCGACCAACGCCAGTTCCATCGCCCCGTGGTCGAGCCGGTCGGAAATCGCCGCGCGCAGCCGTGCGAATGTCAGGCCGAGGTAAGCGTCCTTGGACTGCAGCGTGAAGCGCGGATCGTTGTCCGAAATGATCCCGCCAAGCGCGTTGCCGAGCGCGTTGTCGGGGGTCGCGTCGCGGCTGGCGAAGAAGTTTTCGATATTGCGGTGGTACTGCGTCTCGCCCTGCGCGCGGTAGCCGGGATCGGACACCGCGGCGGAGAGGAGCTGCAACTGCAACTCGAGATCGCGCGGGGTGGTGGCGCTGGCCAGGGTAAAGGCATTTTCGCGCGCGCCAATCCCGAAGCCGACGCTGTGTCCGGCAAGGATCGTCTGCAGTTCGTCGGCCGTATGCTTGCCAAGCCCGCCGATCGGCAACACGTTGACCATTGCCGTCGCCAGCGGATCGGCCTTGGTGTTGAGCAATTGCCCGCCATCGATGTTGAGCTGAACCGCGATCCGGTCCTGCTGCAGGTCGGTATGCTTGAGGTTGAGCTTGAGGCCGTTGCTGAACGTCAGCGTGCGAATGCCGAGCAGCGGCTCGGTGGTGTCGGACACGATGGTGCCGGCGGGACCGAAGTCGGTGTAATCCCATGCGCCCAGCGCGGCGCTGGCGTCTTGCACCAGCGGCGCGGCCATGCCTTCGTTCCACGTTGCGCGCAGCGCTTCGGCGCCGCCTTCGGGCGCGGTGCGGCCTTCGAAACGGATCAGCGGATCGTCCAGCGGGACGACTTCTTCCTTGAGCGAGGCGAGCACGCTGGCGGGAGTGATTTCGGACAGGTGATCGAGGAACCGCTGCATCGCGCTGGCGGGCGTGGTCGGCACCTGGCCGTCTTCCAGCAAGGAAATCGCGCCGGTGATGAAACTGGCGTTGGGGCGGGTATCCGCTCCGGCCAGGTTATTTTCTAGCGAGGTGCGCAAGTTGGCGACCTGTTCGGCCACTTCGCTTTCGGTGAAGCCCTGCTCCATCGCCCGGCGATACTCGCCCTCGGCGGCGGCCAGCGCGGGGCGCCATTCGCCGTCGCCGGTATCGATCGAAAGGTTGGTGGTGCGCCCGGCGTCGAAGATATCGCCGGTGCCGAAGGACGCGCCGCGAAACGGCGGGTTCTCGCCCCGCGCCAGGCGTTGCAACCGGCGATTGACGATCCCGTAGGCAAGCTGTCGGCGTACGTTGCTGATGCGGAAGGCTTGCGTGTCGGTATCGTCGAGCGCGGGCCCGTTGCGCGACACGGTGATTTGTTCGGGCAGCGCGGGGTCGATGAAAATATCGGTCTGGCCGGCGAGATCGAACGGCACCGGCCCGGCATCGGCCACGGGCACCACGGCCTGCGCCGGCCAGCTGCCGAAATGCTTGCGGATCGCGGCTTCGACCGCATCGGCGTCGAAATCGCCGACAACGATAATCGCGGTGTTCTCCGGCCGGTAAATCCGCTGGTAAAGCCCGCGCAGCTTCTCGGAATTGGCCGCTTGCAGCGATTCCGTGGTTCCAATCGGCAACCGGTCGGCGAACTTTGATCCGGGGTAGAGGAACGCCAGTCCATCCACCAGGTCGCGCCACTGATACCCGTCGCGGGTACGCTTTTCGGATAGCACCACGCCGCGTTCCCGGTCGATGGCTTCGGGGGTAAAGCTCAGTTCGCTGGCGGTTTCGCGCATCAGCATCAGCGCGGTGTCGAGCAGCGCCGGATCGTTGCGCGGCAGGTCGAGCTTGTAGACGGTGGTCTCGAAATCGGTCGAGGCATTGGTGTCGGCGCCGAACGCCAGCCCTTCGCGCTCGAGCAGCTTGACCATATCGCCTTCGGGTACGTGGGTCGAACCGTTGAACGCCATGTGCTCGATGAAGTGGGCGTAGCCGCGCTCGTCCTCGGTCTCGGCGGTCGACCCGGCATCGACCCAGAACTGCACCGAGGCCTGCCCGGCGGGCGTGCCGTTGGGCCGGATGATGTAGCGCATGCCGTTTTCGAGCCGGCCAAACCGATACGCCGGATCAGGCGGCAGGTCGCTCTTGGCGAATGGCCATTCGTGCTCTTCGGCAACCCCCGGCGTTGCCGGTGCAGCCGACTGGGCATGGGCGGGAAGGGCGGTGGTGGCGAGAAAAGCGGCCAGCAGGATACGACGGATCATCGCCGGCCTTGTGACCGACCTTATCTGAACCGGCAATGGCTTACATTCCCCTTTGGGGGGCATGCCGACGAAACGCTTCTACCGCTTCTTGCGCGCCGCGTAGCGGGCGTCGCGGCGGGCCTTTTTCTCGGCCTCGGTCTCGACTGGCTTTTGTTTGGCCGCATGGGCGAGGGCCTTGGCTTCGGCGGCCGCCGCGCGTTCCTGCTCGCGCGCCAGCTTCTTGGCGGCGCGTTCGGCGCGTTGCGCTTCGACCTTGGCATCGTGCGCCACGCGGGCTGCGGCGAGTTCGGCCAGTTCGGCCTCGGTCGGGGCGGGCTTGTCGCGCAGCTGGTCCAGTGCCTTTTGCCGGGCCTGACGGGAGAGGTTTGCGCGTTCGTTGAAGTCGGGTTGCTTGTAAGCCATCATGGGTACTCAAAATTCCTCGGTAAAATGGGAGCCGGACTACTTCTTCGGCTTGGGCGCGCCGCGCAGGCGGGTGCGGTGGGCAGACATGTCGAATACTTCGCCCGGGCTGCTGTCTTCGTTCAGCAGGCCCATGCGGCGGGCGACTTCCTGGTAGGCTTCTTCTTCGCCGCCAAGGTCACGCCGGAAGCGATCTTTGTCGAGCTTTTCGCCGGTGTTCATGTCCCACAGACGGCAATTGTCGGGGCTGATTTCGTCGGCCAGGATCACGCGGGCATAATCGCCATCCCAGATGCGCCCGAATTCCAGCTTGAAGTCGATCAGTCGGATGTCGATAGCGGCAAACATCCCGCACATGAAGTCGTTCACCCGGATCGCCATCGCGGCGATGTCCTGCATCTCGTCGTTGTTGGCCCAGCCGAAGCAGGCGATGTGCTCTTCGGCGACCATCGGATCCTGCAGTTCGTCGGACTTGAGGTAATATTCGATCAGGGTGTGCGGCAGCGGCTCACCTTCTTCGATCCCCAGACGCTTGGAAATCGACCCGGCGGCGACATTGCGCACGACCACTTCGAGCGGGATGATCTCCACCTGGCGGACCAGTTGTTCGCGCATGTTGAGGCGGCGGATGAAGTGGGTCGGGATGCCGATGTGCGCCAGCCGCAGGAACACGTGCTCGGAGATGCGATTATTGATCACCCCCTTGCCATTGATCGTGCCCTTTTTCTGGGCGTTGAACGCGGTCGCATCATCCTTGAAATACTGGATGATCGTGCCCGGTTCGGGGCCCTCATAGAGGATCTTAGCCTTGCCTTCGTAGAGCTGGCGGCGGCGGGACATGGCGGTACCTTATCGAGTGGAAAAACGAGCGCCCCGGCAGAGCGGCGTAGCTCAGGCCGGGGCGAGCCTGCACTATACACGCACGGGCGGGGCAAGGCAATTGCGGGGCGGCGGCCGGGCGGCTAGAGCGCGGCAAAAGGGGTAGGGTCGCCATGAACAACGCACGCGCTTTCGGCGTATCGGGGATAGCTATCGCGGCCGCGCTGGCTGCACCCGCGGCCGCCCAGCAACAAGACAGCGGCGAAACGACCATTGTCGTCACCGGCACCCTGATTGCCGGCAGCCGCGAAGATGGCCCGGCCCCGGTCGAGGTGATCGACGCCGAAGACCTGGCCGCGCAAGGCTCGCCCTCGATCCTCGAGCTGACCAAGCGCCTGCCCGCGTCGGCCGGGGTGATCGGCGATGCCAGCCAGTTCGATACCCGCAGCCAGTTCAACGAAGGCGTGGCCTCGATCAACTTGCGCGGCCTTGGCCCGCAGCGCACGCTGGTGCTGCTGAACGGCAAGCGGATCGTGTCGACCGGATCGGGCAACTTGCCGCTGGTCGATGTCAACCTGATCCCGGCGGGCGCGATCAGCCGGATCGAAGTGCTCAAGGACGGCGCAGCGGCAACCTATGGCTCGGACGCGATTGCCGGGGTGGTCAACTTCATCACCCGCACCAACCAGCACGGCTTCCTCGCTTCGGGCGATTATCGCTATGTCGACAATTCCAAAGGGGACTGGAACGCGGCGCTCAGCTGGGGCGGTGACCTGGGTCCGGTGCGGCTGCTGGTGTCGGGCGGCTACAATCACCGCAGCGAACTGACCACGCTCGACCGCAGCTTCTCATACCTGCCTTACCAAGCCAATCCGCAAGGCGGCTGGTCGGGCGGCGGGGCGCCGGGCAACTTCGATTTTGACGCCACACTGAACGGCGTGCGCTTCGATGCCGACGATGGCTGCAGCGCGGTTGGCGGGTTCCGCTCGCTGCCTGGATCCACTGCCGACTTGTGCCAGGCGCAGTATCTCGGGTTCACCAACCTGGTCGAGCCGGAAGACCGCTACCAGCTATTCGCCGATGCCCAGACCGATCTCAGCGACACCGTTTCGCTGCGCCTGACCGGGCTCTATGGCCGGACCGAAACCGTGCTCACCACCAGCCCGAGCTACCTGCCGACGATTGCCCCGTCATCGAGCGCGGCGTTTGGCGGCGGCGGACTGTTCGTGATCCCGCAATATGCCCCCGCACTGGTCGATTACTGTAACCGCTACGGCGCGGCTTCGGGCTGTGCGGTCAACGCGATGGGTGTGCCGCAGGCGCCCGTGCTGGCTTATCCAGTGCGCTTCCGCCCGGTGCTGCTGGGCGGGAACCCGCTGTTCGACAACGACCGCCAGGCTGCCGTGTTGCCGCGCCATTCGAACATGTACCAATTCACGGGCGAGCTTGACGCGAAGCTGACGTCGTCGCTCACTCTCACCGCCGGGCTGACTTACTCCGAGTATGACCGCTATTTCGAAGGCGGTGACAGCTTCGTCGACCTGCTGCAGAACGCGCTCGCGGGCTTTGGCGGCGAGACTTGCGCCTATGCCACCCCGCAATCGCGCGCCGGGCTTACGCCGACGCAACTGGCGGCTGTGGCCGGCACGGGCGGGTGTCATTTCTTCAACCCGTTCTCGAGCGGTATCGCCGCCAACGCGATCACCGGCGTGGCCAACCCGAACTACGCCGGGACCAGCAATCCGCTCGGCTTCAGCCTGACGCCCGGCGCGGGATTGATCAACGATGCTTCGACGGTCGATGACTTTTTCACCGTGATCAATCGCCGCGCGAACACCCGGCAGTGGGTTGGCGACGTGGTGATCTCCGGACCAACCGGCGTGGCTCTGCCCGGCGGCGACGTGACCTTCGCGGTCGGCGCGCAATATCGGCGCGATGGCTACGTGCGCAAATACGGCGCGACCAACAACCTCGACCGCTATCCCTGCGCGAGTTCGATCCTCGACCCGGCAGCGACCTGCACGCCGCAGACCGGCCCGATCGGCTTCCTCGGCTCCAACCACGATGTCGATGTCACGAGCGATGTCTGGGCGCTGTTCGGCGAAGTGCAGCTGCCGGTGACCGACCGCATCCAGGCGCAGCTTTCGGCGCGTTACGAGAATTATGGCGGCACCGTCGGCTCCACGCTCAACCCGCAGGCGCGCGTTAAGATCGAACTGACCGACTGGCTGGCGATCCGCGGCGGGGTGGGCACGACGTTTCGCGGGCCCCCGCCGCAGAACCTTGCCTCCGATCTCGTCATCCTGACTTTCATCGGCGGCGCTTTTCGCGCGGTCGAGCTGCTCGGCAATCCGTCA
>JBDSDZ010000062.1:0-8825 GCA_039920345.1 Croceibacterium sp. | reverse complement strand
CGCGGTCACCTTGTTGTGGTTGATCGTCACCGCGCCGCTCAGCCGGGCGCTCGAGCCGCTTGACGATCCGGCGATGCTGCTGCTGAGCCAGGAGGGGCTGCCGATCGCCCGGCGCGGAGCGATCAAGGACGAGCCGGTGGAGGTCGCCAGGCTGAACACGCTGACCCCGGCGGCGTTCATCGCGATCGAGGATCGCCGTTTCAACCGCCACTGGGGGATCGACCCGCGCGCAATCGGACGCGCTTTCGTCACCAATTTTACCGCCGGCGGGGTGAAGCAGGGCGGAAGCACCATCACCCAGCAGCTCGCCAAGACCAGCTTCCTGTCGTCCGACCGTTCCTACAAACGGAAAGCGCAGGAAGTGATCATCGCCTTCTGGCTGGAAGCGTGGCTGACCAAGGACGAAATCCTCGAGCGCTACCTCTCGAACGCCTATTTCGGCGACAATGTGTACGGATTGCGCGCCGCTTCGCTGCATTATTTTTACCGGCGCCCCGAGAACTTGAAGCTGGAGCAGGCGGCGATGCTGGCGGGGCTGTTGCAGGCGCCTTCGCGGCTAGCGCCGACCAACAACCCTGACCTTGCCGCGCGGCGCATGCGGCTGGTGCTGCGGGCGATGGCGCAAGCCGGTTACATCACGCCTGCAGCAGCGCGCGCCGCGCCGACGCCGCAGGTCGATGTGCGTACCAAGAACAACCTTCCGACCGGGACTTACTTTGCCGACTGGGCGCTGCCGCAAGCGCGCGATCAGACCGAGATGAGTTATGCGCGCCAGACCATCCGCACGACGCTGGATTCCCGGCTCCAGGCGGCCGCGCGCAGTGCGGTCGAGCGGGCGCCGCTGGGCTCGGCGCAAGTGGCCCTGGTGGCGATGCGGCCTAACGGCGAAGTCGTGGCGATGATCGGCGGGCGCGACTATTCCAAGTCGCCCTTCAATCGGGCCACGCAGGCCCGCCGCCAGCCGGGATCGACCTTCAAGCTGTTCGTCTATCTCGCGGCGCTGCATTCGGGGATGGAGCCCGACGATCGGATCGATAACCGCGCGATCGAGCAGGGCTCCTACCGGCCCAAGAACGCCGGCGGGAACTACTCGCCCACGATTACGCTGGCCGATGCCTTTGCGCGGTCGAGCAACGTTGCCGCTGTGCGCCTGTGGGGCCAGGTAGGCGACGACCGGATCATCGCCATGGCGCGCGAGCTGGGGGTCACTTCGCCGTTGGCGCGCGGCGATCCCAGCCTCGCGCTCGGAACCTCCACGATGACCCTGCTCGAGCTGACCTCGGCTTATGCCGGGGTGGCGGGCAACTTGTTCCCGGTGAAGCCGACGGCGTTTACCGCCGAGGAGCCGGGCTGGTTGGGCAACTGGTTCGACGGCAAGTCGAGCCTTTCGGGCCGCGAGCAGGACGATATCGAAACCCTGCTGCGCCAGGCGATCAACAGCGGCACCGGCCAGGCGGCAATGATCAACCATGCCAATTTCGGCAAAACCGGCACCACGCAGGACAACCGCGATGCGCTGTTTGTTGGCTATGCCGGCGGGCTGGTGGTCGGCGTATGGGTCGGCAACGACGACAATTCGCCGCTCGCCGGGGTCCATGGCGGCGGCGTTCCGGCGCGGATCTGGCACGATTTCATGGTCCAGGCGCTGGGCGAGCGAGCAGCCGTCCGGCCCACGCCGACACCGGAACCCAACCCGAGCGGCCCGGTCCAGCCGCTCGACGTGCCCGACCTCGAGGATATCCCGCTCGGCGATGGCCGCACCACCATCGGCATTCGCGATGGCGGCGCAGTAATCAAGGGCGAGATCGAGGGCATGCCGATCGGTGTGCGGATCGACGGGCAGGGCGTGCGCATCGATACCGAGCCGCGCAACCGCGAACGCCCGCCCGCCAGCGCCACGCCGCAATCCGCACCGAGTTAGTCGGGCGGGTAGAGCGCTTCGACGAAGTACAGCCCTTCGGGGGGTGCATTGAGGCCGAGTGCCGCGCGGTCTTTTGCCTCCAGAGCCTCGGCTACTTGCGCCTCGCTCCATTGGCCGAGGCCAACCAACGCCAGTGTGCCAACCATTGAACGGACCTGGTGATGCAGGAAACTGCGCGCATCCGCCTCCACCAGCACCAGGTCGGCCTCACGCCGCACGTCGAGCCGGTCGAGCGTCCTGACGGGATCTTTGGCCTGGCAATTCACCGAGCGGAAAGTGGTGAAATCGTGGCTTCCGACCAGCGTCTGCGCGGCGCGTTGCATAGCTTCGTGGTCGAGCGGGCGGGTGATATGCCACGCCTTGCCGCGCTCGAGCGTCAGCGGCGGGCGGCGGTTGCGGATACGGTACTGATAACGCCGCCCAAGGCACGAAAACCGCGCATGCCAGTCGTCCGCCACCACGCGGCAGGCCGTCACCGCGATCGGATCGGGCCGCAGCAGCGCGTTGAGCGCATCAGTCAGCCGATGCGGTTCAAAGGCCTTGGCGATGTCCAAATGGCTAACCATCGCCAGCGCGTGGACTCCGCTATCGGTGCGCCCGGCGCTGTGCAGCGTGACGGTCTCGCCGGTCACAGCACGCACCGCTTTTTCGACTGCGTGCTGCACGGTGGGGCCCTGGACTTGCCGCTGCAGGCCCACAAACGGCCCGCCATCGAATTCGAGGGTGAGCGCAAACCGCGTCATCGCAGCAGCGTGTCCACCGGCACTGGCTTGCCGCGCAAGTATTCCTGCGCGGTCATCGCCGGCTTGCCCGCGCGCTGCAGCGTGACCGGGCGCAGCGCCGCCTGTCCGCAGGCTATTGTAAACTGATCGTCGAGCACCGTGCCGTCTGCGCCGTTGACTCCGATCACATGCGCCCGCAGCAGCTTGATCCGCTCGCCATCGAGCTCGAACCACGAACCGGGGAAGGGCGCGAACGCCCGCACTTCGCGTTCGATCTGTTCGGCCGGCTTGCTCCAGTCGATGCGCGCTTCGCTCTTGGCGATCTTGGCAGCATAGGTCGCGCCGAACTCGGGCTGCGGCTCGGGCTTGAGCTGATCTAGCTGCGCCAGCGTCTCGACCATCAGCCGGGCGCCGATCTCGGCCAGCTCGGCATGCAATTCGCCGCTCGTCTTGTCTTCCACCGGCACCCGCGCGGTCGCCAGCATCGGCCCGGTGTCGAGCCCGCGCTCCATTCGCATGATGGTGACCCCGGTGACATTATCGCCCGACAGGATCGCGCGCTGGATCGGCGCCGCCCCGCGCCAACGCGGCAGCAGGCTGCCGTGGATGTTGAGGCAGCCCAGCGGCGGCCCCTCAAGGATCGCCTGCGGCAGCATCAGGCCATAGGCAGCGACCACGGCGATGTCGGGTTCGAACGAGAGGAAATCGGCGTGGGCGGCCATGTCGCGCAAACTGTCGGGATGACGCACCGCGATACCGAGCATTTCGGCCGCGCGCTGGACCGGCGAAGGCTGCAACTGCTTGCCCCGACCCGCCGGTCTTGGCGGCTGGGTGTAGGCGGCCGCAATCGCGTGCCCGGCCTCCTGCAGCGCGAGCAGTGCGGGGACGGCAAACTGCGGCGTACCCATAAAGACGATGCGCATCGGGTGCCCTTCCTATCCCTGGCGAGTGGCCCTATCTCCGGCACCATGGCATCGCAAGAGATCGAGGCGCTGGCAGGCGCGCTGGCCCGGCTGCCGGGGCTTGGCCCGCGTTCGGCGAGGCGTGCGGTGCTGTGGCTGGTCAAGCGGCGCGAGACCGCGCTGGTGCAACTGCTCGAGGCGCTGGTGAGCGTGCGCGAAACACTGGTCGAATGCCAGACCTGCGGTAATGTCGATACGCGCAACCCGTGTTCCGTCTGCGCCGATCCAAAGCGCGATGCGCGCCAGCTGTGCGTGGTGGAAGACGTGGCCGATTTGTGGGCGCTCGACCGGGCTCGCCTGTTCGCCGGGCGCTATCACGTGCTGGGCGGGCGACTTTCGGCGCTTGACGGGGTGCGGCCCGAGGACCTTTCCATCGGCAAGCTGATCGAACGCGTGGTGGCCGGCGGAATCGACGAGGTAGTGCTGGCGATGAACGCCACGCTCGAAGGCCAAACTACCGCGCATTACCTGGCCGAGCGGCTGGAAATTTATCCCGTGCGCATTACCCAGCTCGCTCACGGGCTGCCGGTTGGCGGCGAGCTTGATTACCTCGATGAAGGCACGCTGGCGCAGGCGCTCCGGGCAAGGCGGCCGGTCGGGTGAAGGTCGGCTGGATCGTGGGTGGCTGGCTGTTCGCCATGCTCGCCGCGCTCCTGCCGGTCATGTGGAGCATCGTCGCGCTTTCCCAGCGCAACCCGATGGGGCTTTACATCAACGATAGCGGGCTGCCGACCTGGCATCTGGTGGTGCAGTTTTTTCGCTGGTGGCTGCCGATTGCCACACCCATCAGCGTGCTGGCGTTTGCCTGCATGTTTCTCAACCGGCCGACAGACTGAATTACGCTTTTTGGAGAATGGTCTCGGTGTGCAGCGCGCATTTCCAGTCCTGGCCATCGCGCACCCAGGTGCTCGAATCGGCGCAGGTCATGTCCATTGCAGCGTCTTTCATGCTGCCTTTCTGGCGCACCTTGTAGACGATCACTGCGGTGTCCTGATTGGGGAAGATCACCTCGACGTCTGAAAATTCGAAGCTCTCCAGGCTCCATTTCCCGTCTTCGGTCATTTTCTTGTAGGTCGCCGGATCAATCTTCATCGCACCCATGGTGCCCGCGATCAGGCATTCATCGGCGATCAAGCTCATCGCCTTGTCGGCATCCTTGTCTTTCATCGACTGCCAGAAATCGGTTTCCAGTTGTTTGATCGTCGCGCTCGAACCCATCGGATATCTCCTTCGAGACAGAAATGACGGACACCTGACACTGTTCCGCCGCCTGACCTCCTTCTCTTGTCGCCGCACCGCAAAATGCCTATCTGCCGGGCATGGCTATCCGTGAAATCCTCGAAGTGCCGGATCCCCGGCTCAAAACCGTGTCCACTCGCGTCGAGACTTTCGACGGCGAGCTCAAGACGCTCGTCGCCGACATGTTCGAGACGATGTACGCCGCACATGGCATCGGCCTGGCCGCGATCCAGGTGGGTGAACCGATCCGCCTGCTGGTGATTGACCTGCAGCCCGATGATCCCGATGCCGAGCCCGAAGTGTGCACCGCGCACGGTCATGACGAGGGCGGGCACCACCACACTCACCAGCCGACGCTGAGGCAGCCGCAGGTGTTCGTGAACCCCGAAATCCTCGACCCGGCGGAAGAACTCAACGTCTATCAGGAAGGCTGTCTGTCGGTCCCGGAGATTTACGCCGACGTGGAACGACCCAAGGCCTGCCGCGTGCGCTGGCAAGACCTTGAGGGCAAAGTCCACGAGGAGCAGATGGAGGGCATGATGGCGGTCTGCATCCAGCACGAGATGGACCATCTCGAAGGGGTGCTGTTCATCGACCACCTGAGCCGCCTCAAGCGCACGATGGCGCTCAAGAAACTCGAAAAGCTGCGCAAGGCCGCCTGATACCGGCCCGGTCGGGCGGAATTACGCCGCCTGGTGAACTTCGTCATTGAGCGAGATCAGCGCCTTGCGGCAATCGTCGGCGCATTCACCGCACATCTTGGCGCAGCGGCGGCAATGCGCGTTGTCGTGCTTTTCGCATTCGGTGCGGCAGATGTCGCAGGCCTCGATACACGCGGCGAGCATGGTGCGGATCAACTGGCGATTGTGGTCAGTGCGGCGGGTGGCGACGCGGTAGGTCGCGGTGCAGATATCGGCGCAGTCCGAACACAGGCGGATGCAGCGGCGCATGTCCATGTCCTCGCCCGAACAGGCATCGGCGCAGGAATTGCAGATGGCGGCGCAATCCATCGCGTGCTTGACCGCTTCGGCCAGCGCGGGGTTGAAATCATCACCCACGGCGGGGTGCTCCGAAATCATCTTGGTAATCGACACGGACTATCTCCTCTGCGGAGAGAGCGAGTGGGAACAGGATGGGTTCCGCCGCCTAGGTCCGAACCCGCGCGAACACCCGCTCCAGGGAGTCGATCATCCACTGTTGATCAACCTCGGCAAAGTCGGCGGAAATCGGCTCACCGGTTTCGACTTCGTAACTGCTCCTCTCGATCGCCTCCCATGTCAGGACTGCGCGGCCCTCGACGATGCGCATGGCGACGGCCATCACGCGGTTACCGTGGATCTTGAGCACGAAGCGCTTGATGTCGCGAGTCGCGCCTTCTTCCAGCAGTTCAAATTCCGGTCGGGGCTCAAGCACCTGGCGGACCAGTTGCACAAGCGTCGCCAGCTTCGGTCCTTCGTCGCGCTCCCACCGGATTCGCTCGAACAAGGCCGTGTCGACCATGGCCGAGAGACGATCACATTCGAACGAGAAGCTTTCGTCGGACACAGGGCATCATCTCGATTTTCTGGACCGCGCAGGTCACGCGTCCGGTATCTGCTCGATAGCCCAAGTTGGTTAATGAATTCATCGGACTTCGGGCCATGCCATTGGCGCCGCAACGAAACAGGGCCGCCCCCGATGGAGCGGCCCTTTGTCATTCAACCCGTTTGCCGGAACTAGAACAGGCCTTCGATCTGGCCGTTGTCGTCGAGGTAGATGTTCTCTGCGCTCGGCACCTTGGGCAGGCCGGGCATGGTCATGATGTCACCAGCAATGGCGACAACGAACCCGGCGCCGGCCGACAGGCGCACTTCGCGAATGGCGATCTCGTGGCCCTCGGGCGCGCCCAGCGCCGTCGGGTCGGTCGAGAAGCTGTACTGCGTCTTGGCCATGCAGATCGGATAGGCGCCGTAGCCCATCTCTTCCCACTGCTTGAGCTGGTTGCGGATGGCAGTCGGGATGCTGACCGTGGCCGCGCGATAGATTTCGGTCGCGATGGTCTCGATCTTGCCCGCCAGCGGCATTTCCGACGGGTAGAGCGGGTTGAAATTCGGCGCGCCCGCATCGGCCTTGGCCGCCACGATCTGGGCCAGTTCTTCCGCGCCCGCGCCGCCATCGGCCCAGTGCTTACAGATCACGGCATCGGTGCCGTACTTGGTCGCCATCTCCTGGATCACCGCGATTTCCTCGTCGGTGTCGAGGTAGAAGTGGTTGATCGCCACGGTCGGGTTGATGCCGAACTTGTTGAGGTTCTCGATGTGGCGCTGGAGGTTGACCGCGCCCTTGCGGACCGCGTCGACGTTGGCATCGCCAAGGTCCTTCTTGGCCACGCCGCCATTCATCTTGAGCGCCCGGACGGTGGCCACCAGCACGATCGCGTCGGGCTTGAGCCCGCCGATACGGCACTTGATGTCCATGAACTTTTCGGCACCCAGATCAGCCCCGAAACCGGCTTCGGTGACGACGTAGTCAGCCATGGCGAGCGCGGTCTTGGTGGCGATCAGCGAGTTGCAACCGTGGGCGATATTGGCGAACGGGCCGCCGTGCAGGAACGCCGGGTTGTTCTCCAGCGTCTGCACCAGGTTGGGCTGGATCGCATCTTTCAGCAGCACGGTCATCGCGCTGTCGGCTTTGACGTCGCGGCAGAACACCGGGGTCTTGTCGCGGCGATAGCCGATGATGATGTCGCCCAGCCGCTTCTGCAGGTCGGGCAAGTCGGAGGCGAGGCACAGGATGGCCATGATTTCCGAGGCTACGGTAATGTCGAACCCGGTCTCGCGCGGGAAGCCGTTGGTCACCCCGCCGAGCGGGCCGACGATCTGGCGCAGCGCGCGGTCGTTCATGTCGAGCACGCGGCGCCAGGTGACGCGGCGCAAGTCGAGCTCGAGCGAGTTGCCCCAGTAGATGTGGTTGTCGATCATCGCGCTCAGCAGGTTGTGCGCGCTGGTGATGGCGTGGAAATCGCCGGTGAAGTGGAGGTTGATCTCGTCCATCGGCATGACTTGGCTCTTGCCGCCGCCAGCACCGCCGCCCTTGACCCCAAAGCACGGGCCCAGGCTCGGTTCGCGCAGGCACAGCAGCGCCTTCTTGCCGATCCGGTTGAGCGCATCGTTGAGGCCGACCGACGTGGTGGTCTTGCCTTCGCCCGCCGGGGTCGGATTGATCGCGGTGACGAGGATCAGCTTGCCCGGCTTGCCGCCGGCGGGCAGCGCGTCGCGATCGATCTTGGCCTTGTACTTGCCGTAAGGGATCAGCGCGTCATCGGGGACGCCAGCCTGGGCGGCAACAGCGGTAATCGGCTTCAGGGTTGCCTGGCGGGCGATTTCGATATCTGTGGGCATCGAGGTCCTCTCCGTTGAACGCGTGTGTTTCACTTACGCGAAAATTTCGCAAATCCGAAATAGTAAGCGACCCATACAATTGTGCGGGACCGAACTTCAAGGGTGATTCTGGCGTTGCGATAACGGTCTGGCGGGGATGGCTGTGGTCACGGGGTTGTGCCGGGCTGGAAGCGTCGATAGGTTCGCCCTCTGTTCCCTTTCCCCTTTGAGCGCGCTGCTGACCCATGGATTCGACCGCAATTGCCTTGATTATCGCTGCTCTGGCCGTGGGCGCCCTGCTCGGCTGGTTCTTCGGCTCACGCCCCGTGGCCGACTGGAAAGCGCGACATGGCGAGCGGGAAGAGGAGTTCAAACGCGCCGCCGCAGAGCTTGGCACGGCGCAGATCGAACTCGCCACGCTGAAGGCCAATGCGGAAAATTTCGACAAGCAAATCAAGCAGTTAGGTGAGGCACGCGAGGAATTGCTGGCGCAGTTCAAGGTTGCGGGCGGCGAAGTGCTGTCAAAAGCGCAGGAAGCCTTCCTCAAATCCGCCGCAGAACGCTTTGGCCATGCCGAACAGGCCAACAAGGAAGCGGTCAAATCCCTCCTTGATCCTGTCCA
>JBDSDZ010000061.1:0-12615 GCA_039920345.1 Croceibacterium sp. | reverse complement strand
GATTACGCCTCGCGCAAGGAACTGGCCGGCGAAATGGGCAAGACCGATTATTCGGGCGATGCCTCCGAGAATATCTGGCTGCACCAGCGGGTGATGCAGGAACTGTCCAAGAACGGCGGCAAGGTCCCGGCCTCGCTGCTCAACTGAGCTGTTAATTGCACAGATGGGTGCGAGCCGTTACCGCTCAGGCATGATTTCATCTGCAACGATTACCCGCCGCCAGGCCCTCTCCGGGCTTGCCGGCGGGGCTTCCGCCCTCGCCCTGTCCAGCTGTGTTCGCGCCCCGCTTTCGGCCCCGCTGCCGCTGGCTGGGCCCGAGGCGCTGCTCGATGATATCGCCTACAACCTTTTGGCGCATGAGCCTGATCGGGCAACCAGCCTCGGCGTCGATACCGGGGCGCACGCGGCGCTCCGCAGCAAGATCGAGGACGCATCGGCCGCAGGCCAGCAGTCCTATGCCGAAACGCTGCGCACCGACCTGGCGCGCGCGCGGGCGGTCGATACCGCGGCGCTCGATCCCGTTACCCGGACCAGCTTCGAAGTGGTGACCAGCGCTTACGCCACCGCGCTCGACGGTTTTGCGCTGCCGTATGGCGACGTGGCGGTCGGATCGTGGCGCAATGCGCCGTACGTGGTGATCCAGAACGTCGGCAGTTACCTCGATTACCCGCGCTTCCTCGATGCCGATCACCCGATCCACGATGTCGCCGATGCCGAGGCCTATGTCGCCCGGCTCGCGCAAATTCCCGCCGCGCTCGACGGCGAGCTCGAGCGCATCCGGGCGGCCGCCGCGATGGGCGTTGTTCCGCCCGCCTTCCTGATCACCAAGGCCCTGCCGCAGATGGAAGCCGCGCTGGCCGATACACGGGCGGGCGGGTCGATGGTCGAATCGCTGGTCCGCCGGACCGGCGAAGCGGGCCTTGCGGGCAACTGGGACAGCCGCGCCCGCGCGATCGTGACCGGCCCGATCAGTGCCGCGCTTCAGCGCCAGCTCGCCGAACTGACCCGCGAGGCCGCGCTCGCCGGCAACGACCCCGGAATGTGGGCCCAGCCGCGCGGTGACGAATGGTATGCCTGGGCCCTGCGCGCCAGCACGACGACCCGCCTGACGCCCGACGAAATCCACGAGATGGGTCTGACCCAAGTCGATGAAATCCATGCGCGGATGGACACCATCCTGCAGCAGACCGGCTATGCCCAGGGCACCGTCGGTGCGCGCATGACCGCGCTTGCCGAAGACCCGCGCTTCAAGTTTGCCGAGGGCGATCCGGGCCGCGCCGAAATCCTCGCGTTCGTCAGCCAGCGGCTGGCCTGGATCAAGGCGCAGATGCCGCGCGCGTTTAACACGCTGGTCGATCCCAACATGGAAGTGCGGCGCCTGCCCGCGGCCGAAGAACCCGGCGCGCCCACCGCCTATGGCGGCGCCGGCAGCAAGGACGGCACCACGCCCGGGCGCATGTGGATCAACTTGCGCAGCACCGACCTGCACCGGAAATACACCCTGCCGACGCTGGTCCATCACGAAATGGTGCCGGGGCATATCTGGCAGGGCGAATTTTCCAACACGCTCCCGCTGATCCGTTCGATCCTTGCCTTCAACGCCTTTTCCGAAGGCTGGGCGCTCTATGCCGAACAGCTGGCCGACGAACTGGGCGCGTACGACGATAACCCCGCATGGCGGCTAGGCTACTTGCAGGACCAGGCTTTCCGCGCGGCCCGGCTGGTGGTCGACACCGGCCTGCACCACAAACGCTGGAGCCGGCAGCAGGGGGTCGATTTCTTTGTCCAGCGCAATGGCAACAATGCCGAAGAAGTGGCCAGTGAAGTCGATCGCTACTGCTCGTGGCCTGGGCAGGCCTGCGGCTACAAGGTCGGTCACAGCGAGATCCTGCACCAGCGCGACCGTGCCCGGCAGGCGCTGGCTGCCCGCTACGATCTCAAGGCGTTCGATGACGCGGTGGTCAAGGGGGGCAACGTGCCGCTCGATGTGCTGGCCAAAAACGTCGATCGCTACATCGCGTCGGCGCGCGCCTAGGCTTGTCAGGAATCGCGCGGAGCCGTCGAAACGCTGTGGCTGAGCGCCGCAAGTTGTTCGGCAGCTGAGCGGGCATTGGTGATGTAGCGCCGCAACTGTTCGTCGGTCACCCGGGCGTCGAGCAATTCCAGATTGCCGCTGACGACTTGGACCAGATTGGCCAGTTCATGCGCGAGCTGGCGTTCGTCGCGTTCATCGCGTTCAGGTTTGCCGGCGGCACACATAGCGGTTTCCTAACAAAGCGCCGATTGCCAAAGCGTTCCACCGCACCTGCGGCAAAACACCCGTATCGCGCGCTCTCAGGCCGCCTGCGACGTCGTAACTTGCAGGAACTGCGGCTTGCTTTGCGCCCCATCCACCTTGATCGGTAACGCGTAATTGCCCGCTGGCAGCGCCGCCAGCGGCATACCGGCAGCGGCCAGCGCATAAGGCGAAATCCGGTGCCGCGTGCACAACCCGCCTGCCCCATCGCTGACCAACGAGGTTTCGAACTCGACCGCGATCATCGCATCTTCCGAGCGATTGACGATACAGACGGCAAGCTGCCCGTCGCCCAGGTCGAGCACCATGCCGGTCCCCAGAGGAACACCCAGCAGGCCTTCGATCATCGCGCCGGTGGTCGACAGGTTGCGCATGACCACTTCGTAGCGGTGATCGTCATGAATCAAACCGACGCGGCGGAACACGGAGCGCCGTTCGGGCCGATGGCGATCGGGCCCGCTCGGCTCGATGCGCATTTCGCCGGTGCGCATGTGCTCGGAAATCACGTCCGCCGGCAGCGCCTTCGAGTAAATCCAGCCCTGGATGTATTTGGCGCCCTTAGCACAAACGAGTTTGAACTGGTCGAATGCCTCGACCCCCTCGACCGTGGTGTCCATCCCCAGCGCTTCGGACAGGCCAATGATCGCGGTAATGATCTTGGCACTGTTCTGATCTTGCTGGGTGCAGCTCTCGACGAAGCTCTTGTCCACCTTGAGCTTGTCGAACGGCGCCGAACGCAAATAGCTGAGTGAGGAATACCCCGTTCCAAAATCGTCGAGCGCGAGACGCACGCCGAGCTCTTTGAGCGAGCGGAAGGTGCGATCAGTCTGTTCGCTGTCGCCCATGAACACGCTCTCGGTGAGCTCCAGTTCGAGCCGGTCGGGCGCCAGGCCGGTCGCCGCCAGCGCGTTTGTCACCACCGACAGGAAGCTGCCGTTGTTGAACTGGACTGCCGAAACGTTAACCGCCACGCGCACGGTTTCGGGCCACCCTGCCGCATCTTCGCACGCGCGGCGCAGGGCCCATTCGCCCAGCAGGTTGATCAGGTTCGATTCTTCGGCCGCCGGAATGAAGATCGCCGGCGAAACATCGCCGCGCTCGGGATGTTCCCAGCGCATCAGCGCTTCGAAGCCCACCACGATATGGTCTTTCGTGCGCACCACCGGCTGGTAGTGCAGCTGCAACTGATCGGCCGCCAGCGCCTCGCGCAAATCGTCCAGCAGCAGGCGGCGTTCCTCTTCCTCGTCCTTCAGGTCGGAGGAATAAAATCGGAACTGGCCGCGCCCACCGTTCTTGGCTGCGTAGAGTGCAAGATCCGAAGCGCGCACGATTTCCTCGCGTTCGAGCCCGTCATAAGGCGCGATGGCAACGCCCACGCTGGCACCGATAATCACGCGCTTGCCATCGATCGGATAAGGCTGGGAAACGATCTGAATGACCTTTCCGGCCATTTCGCCCAGGATTCCGCGATCGTCGATGTCGGGCAGGATTATCTGGAATTCATCGCCTCCCAGGCGTCCGATTTCGCCGCGATCGCCAATGATGGCGCGCAGTCGATCGGCAACCTGGCGCAGCAATTCGTCGCCTGCCTGGTGACCATAGGTGTCATTGACGTACTTGAAGCGATCGAGATCGATCATCATCAGCCCGCACACGCGCTTGGCGGATTTGTAGGCCGACAGGATGGAATCGAGCCGGCGATTGATCCGGTGACGATTCGACAGGCCGGTCAGCCCGTCATATTCGGCCATCCGCGAATCAACCAGCTTGCGCTCGTATTCGAGGGTGACGTCCTTGGCACTGCCGCGATAGCCGACGAAGGTGCCGCGCCGGTCGAACTTGGGATGTCCTGAAATCGACCACCATGCCGGGCGCGCATCGGGCGCCCAGCCCACGGCAAGGCGCACGGTAAGATCGTGAATCTTGCTCCGGGCATTGAGTTGGAAATTGAGCGGGCGGGCGCTGCGATCGTCGGGATTGTCGGGGTCGGTCTCGAAGAGCGCGATCAGCGGTTTGGCGAGCACATCGGGTTCGTGCAATCCCAGCTTCTCAACCGCGTTGCCCGACAGATAGGTGAGCCGGCCCTCGTCGTCCGAGGCCCAGATCCAGCCAATTCCCGCCTGCTCGTACTCGTCAAGCACCTGCATCCGGCGCGCGGTGTCGGCAGCGCCGATGACATCGGCAGTGCCGTAGTCATGCCCGGTGTTCGCTCCGCCGGAGAAGCTCTTGAAGAGTGATTTAACCGCCATTGCGTGCATGCTCTCGATCGAACACGGCCGAACCCGGTTCGTTCTCAGCAGAGTCACTTACTTTGGTTTATTTTACCCTAATTTTGCCCTGAAATTCGTCGTTTTGCGGCAATTTACAAGTCAAGCGGCCTGCGGGGCCGCGTCGCGCACGCCCTGGTCGACATGGGCTTCAAACTGGGCGAAATTATCGACGAACAGCTGCACCAGTTTGTGCGCGGTGCGATCGTAATCTTCCGTGTCGCTCCAGGTCGAACGCGGATCGAGGATGCCGCTGTCGACACCGGCAACCGCAACCGGCACATCGAACCCGAAGTTCGGGTCCTTGCGGAATTCCGCCTTGTTCAAACTACCATCGAGCGCGGCGTTAAGCAGCGCACGCGTCGCCTTGATCGGCATCCGCTTGCCGGTGCCGTACTTGCCGCCGGTCCAGCCGGTGTTGAGCAGCCAGCATTGCACCCCGCCCGAGGCAATCCGCTGCTTGAGCAGGTTGCCGTAAACCGACGGGTGACGCGGCATGAACGGAGCGCCGAAACAGGTGCTGAAAGTGGCTTCGGGTTCGGTCACCCCGATCTCGGTGCCCGCAACTTTGGCGGTATAGCCCGAGAGGAAGTGATACATCGCCTGGTCGGGCGTAAGGCGGGCAATCGGGGGCAAGACCCCGAACGCATCGGCCGTCAGCATCACCACGGTCGAGGGCACCGGCCCAAGATTTTCGGCGGAGGTATTCGGGATGAATTCGAGTGGGTATGCCCCGCGGGTATTCTCCGCCAGCGAGTTGTCGTCGAGGTCGAGTTCGCCCGTCGCAGGATCGATCACTACGTTTTCGAGCACCGTGCCGAACATCTTGGTGGTGGCATAGATTTCCGGCTCGGCTTCGGCCGAAAGGCGGATCATCTTGGCGTAGCAACCGCCTTCGAAATTGAACACCGCGGTGTCCGACCAGCCATGCTCGTCGTCGCCGATCAGGGTGCGGCTGGCATCGGCCGAAAGCGTGGTCTTGCCGGTGCCCGAAAGGCCGAAGAACACGGCCGTCTTGCCGTCCGGGCCAATGTTGGCCGAACAGTGCATCGGCATCACGCCCTGCGCCGGCAGGAGGTAGTTGAGAATGCCGAACACGCTCTTCTTCATCTCGCCGGCATACTTGGTGCCGCCGATCAGGATCAGCTTCTCGGAAAAATTGACGGCGATCACGGTCTCGCTGCGGCTGCCGTGGCGCGCGGGGTCGGCGCGGAAGCTCGGCAGGTCGATAATCGTGTATTCGGGCACGAAATTCTCGAGTTCGGCCGCCGTTGGACGGACCAGCAGGGTGCGAATGAACAGATTGTGCCACGCCAGTTCGTTGATCACGCGCACGTTCGCCCGGTGCTCCGGCTGCGACCCGCCGAACAGGTCGGCCACGAACAGGGTTTCCTTATCGGCCAGCGCCGCAAAGAAGTCCTGCTTGAGGTTGGCGAAATGGTCGGGCGTCATGGGGACGTTGACCTTGCCCCACCACACGGCGTTTTCCGTTTCGGCATCGCGAACAATGAATTTGTCCTTGGCGCTGCGACCGGTGTGTTGCCCGGTTTCGACCACCAGCGGCCCATCCTTGGCCAGCACACCTTCGCCGCGGCGGACCGCTTCCTCGACCAGCGCATCGGTGCCAAGGTTGGCCCGGATCGTGGCCGTGGTGGCGATACCCTGGCTGGAAAGCGGAACGGAAAGCGAAGCAGTCACGGCGGAGGTCTCCCCCAATGGTTCGAGAAACGGCGCCCCAGTTCGGGTTGGAGCGCCCTTGGCCGAGCGCATAGGCGGCATGCGGGCCGCCGTCAAACGGGCTCAAATCGCCCGGTCGCGCGAACGCCGATGTTTCGCCAATAATTGTTACTAAACAAACGTTTGCTGCAATTGCGAGGCTTTGACCGAGCGGCTTCAATTGTCTCGTCGCCGTTAACGCGTTACGGCACAGAAATGATCGCGAACCTCGGCGGAATGTATTGATGACGGACGCGGAATCCGGGGCGTTTGCTGCCGCCGACCGGCAGCGCAGTATCGCGCTGGTGGACGATGATCGCAACATTCTCACCACGCTGTCGATCGCGCTCCAGGCCGAAGGCTACGCGACGCGCGTTTATTCCGATGGCGAAGCCGCGCTCAAGGCGTTGACCGAGAACCCGCCCGACCTCGCCGTGTTCGACATCAAGATGCCCCGACTTGACGGCATGGAATTGTTGCGGCGGCTGCGCACCCAATCCGATCTTCCGGTAATCTTTCTCACCAGCAAGGACGAGGAGCAGGACGAGGCCGACGGGCTGGCAATGGGCGCCGATGATTACATTTCGAAGCCTTTCAGCCAGCGCCTGCTGCTGGCCCGGATTGGCGCCATCCTGCGCCGCGCTGGTCCGGTAACGGAGCCGGAAAGTAATCCCGAACCCGGCGCTGTCGAAACCGGGCCGGTAATCACGCGCGGCCGACTAGTGATGGATCCGGCCCGTCATCGGGTCACCTGGGACGAGCGCAGCGTCGCGCTCACCGTAACCGAGTTCCTGATCCTGGAGGCTCTTGCCCAGCGGCCCGGGGTGATCAAGAGCCGCAACCAGCTCATGGATGCCGCCTATCCCGACGACGTTTTCGTCGATGATCGCACGGTCGACAGCCACATCAAGCGCCTGCGCCGCAAGTTCCGCGTCGCCGATCCGGAGTTCGACGGGATCGAGACGCTTTACGGCGCTGGTTACAGTTTCTCCGATGGCTGACGAAGACCGCGCCGCCCGCTTCGCGCAGCTTCCTTTCCCGCCCAACACCTCGCTCACCGCGCGTATTCTGGCGGTCAACCTGATCCCGCTGATGCTGCTTGCCGGCAGCCTGTTCTTCCTCGATTCCTATCGCCGGCAATTGCTCGATGAACGCTTCAAACTGGCCCGCATCGAAGCCCAGATTACCGCCGAGGCGCTCGCCGGAGCGACGCGCGAGCGCCAGGATGCTTTGCTGATCCAGATCGGCAAGGAACAGCACATGCGCCTGCGAACCTACGACGCGCAGGGCGATTTGACGGCTGACAGTTTCAAGCTGTTCAAACCTTCGTTCGAGCTGGGCGATCCGGTCGCCGCTCCCTTCCCGCAGGATTTTGCCCGCGGGCTTGATCGGGTGGTGGATTTCCTCGTCGGTGCGGCCGCCCCACCCGACTTTGCCGAACCTGCCAGGGAAGACGCCGAGGCCTGGCCCGAACTCGTCCGGGCTCGCGAACAGCGGCTGACGCAAATCGAACTGCGCCGCGCGCCGGATCGGACGCCGGTCATCACCGCCGCCGCCCCGGTCGGCCTCAAGGGCGCGACCCTGCTGACCACGCGCAACGCGGTCGACATCACCCAGGCGGTGCGCGACGCACGGACCTCGCTCCTGACGCTCATCGCGTTCGCGCTGGCGGTGTCGATCGTGCTTTCCCTCTACTTGGCTCGCACGATCATCGATCCGTTGCGCCGATTGGGCCGAGCCGCAGTACGCGTGCGGCTGGGGCGCGAACGCGGCGTCGAAGTGCCCCGGATGCAGGAAAGGGGCGACGAAATCGGCGTGCTGGCCCGCGCGGTGTCGGACATGACCGCGGCGCTGCGCGACCGGATCGATTCGGTTGAAACGTTTGCCGCCGATGTCTCGCACGAGATCAAGAACCCGCTCGCCTCGCTGCGTAGCGCACTGGAATCGCTGCCGCGGGTCGAGGACAAGGCCCTGCGCGGACAGCTTACCGAAATCGCCGCGCACGACGTGCGCCGGATTGATCGACTGGTCACCGAAATCGCCGAAGCCAGCCGCATCGATGCCGAAATGAGCCGGGCAACATTCGAGACCATCAACCTTGCCAAGATCATTGCCAATGTCGCCAAGGCCCGCGCCGATCGCGGGCTCAACGGGGCCCGCAAGGTCGAGATCGAAACCGAAGGGCGCCCGGCGCTGGTGTTTGGCGTTCCCATCCGCATCGAGCGGATCATCGACAACCTGCTCGACAATGCGGTGTCCTTCTCGCCACCCGAAGGTTCGATCAAGGTCATCGTGCGGCACCGCGCCGATCGCGTTCAGGCGCTGGTCTGCGATGAAGGGCCGGGGATCCCGCTGGACGAGCGGGAGAAAGTTTTCGCCCGGTTCCATTCAGTGCGCCCGGAAAGCGAGAGCTTCGGCAACCACAGCGGCTTGGGGCTGGCCATCGCGCGCACCATTGCCGAAGCGCATGACGGGACGCTGTCGGTGTCCGAACCGGACGGGGTGACCGGCGCCTGTCTGCTGCTCGAACTCCCGGCTGCATGACCCTGCATCAGGCAAGCTGCGTCGCGATCGGCGGCCGGGGATTGTTAATCGAGGGCCCGCCCGGCAGCGGCAAATCGAGTCTCGCGCTGGCCCTGATTGATCGCCGCGCCAGGCTGGTGGGCGATGACGGAATTGCGCTGGAACGACGCGGAGACCGGCTGTGGGCCCTGCCCCCGCCCAATATCACCGGCCTGCTCGAAGTGCGCAACGTGGGTCTGGTCACGCTGCCTGCCGCCCCTGCACCCGTTTCGCTGCTGATCCGGCTCGATCCCGCCGCACCGCGCCATATCGGAAACGCCGAATTGGCGGAACTGCTCGGCGTCTCGCTCCCGCTGGTTCGCCTGTGGCCCGACAGCCCCGTGCTGCCCCTGCGCGCCGAATGGGCGCTGGCCCTGCACGGGACGGACTAAGAGTTCCGCTTCACATTTCGCCGGGCGAGCGGCACAGCCTGCACATGGAACCCGACTCCAGCGACAAGCGCCAGCGCATTCTGCTGGTCACCGGCATGCTCGGTGCCGGCAAGACCACCGCGCTGCGCGAGCTTGAGGACCTGGGCTGGGAAGCGATCGACAATTTCCCGGTCCGGCTGCTCGCCCGGCTGATCGGGGCTGACGGCGCGCGGCATCCCCTCGCGATCGGTTTCGATTGCCGCACGCGCGGGTTCGTTCCGGTCGAGGTGATCGAACGGGTCAAAAAGCTCGCGAGCAGCGATGACATTGTCTTGACCACTCTGTTCCTCGACTGCGCCGGGCATGAACTTGAACGCCGCTTCAACGAAACCCGCCGCCGCCATAGCCTGGCGCAGGGTATGCCGGTCGCCGCGGGGCTTTCGGCCGAGCGAGAACTGCTCGCTCCGCTGCGCCGCTGGGCCGATATGCTGATCGACACGACGAACTTTTCCGCCAACGACCTGCAGCAGCGCATTCGCGAGCAATTCGCAGCCACCGCGCCGCAGGATATGACCGTGACCGTGTCCAGCTTCGGGTTCGCACGCGGGATGCCGCCAGTCGCCGACCTGGTGTTCGACATGCGCTTTCTCGACAACCCGCACTGGGCGCCGGGCTTGCGCGAACTGACCGGGCTCGACGGGCCGGTGGGTGAACATATCGAGGGCGATGCCGGCTTCGCTCCTGCCTTCACCAAGATTCGCGACCTGCTGCTCGAACTGCTGCCGCGCTATGCGGAGCAGGGAAAAAGTTACGTCAATATCGCTTTCGGTTGCACCGGTGGGCGCCATCGGTCCGTATTCGTAGCTGAAAGGATAGCGCAGGCCTTGCGTGAGGGTGGGTTTTCGCCCACGGTGCTGCACCGCAACCTGGGGTCGCGCGCTGCCGAAATGATCGAAGGGCCGCAACAGCCGTGACCGTACCGAAGTTCGTCCGGATGCATCCTGCATCCTGTTTGCCGGCCCTGCCCCTTGTGAGCGTTTCTTCAACATGTTTGGCTTGATTCTGGTTACCCACGGCCGCCTGGCCGAGGAATTCGTCCATGCGATGGAGCATGTGGTCGGCACGCAGAGCAACATCGCCACCGTCTGCATCGGCCCGCATGACGACATGGAAGCGCGGCGCAAGGAAATTGCCAAGGCGATCAAGCAGGTCGACAGCGGCCGCGGCACCGTGATCCTGACAGACCTGTTCGGCGGAACACCGTCGAACCTCGCTATTTCGCTGCTTCAGCGCGGCAAGACCGAAGTGATCGCCGGCATCAACTTGCCGATGCTGATCCGTCTGGCTGGCGCGCGCAAGGACATGGACCTCGCCGCTGCCGCTTCGGCTGCGCGCGATGCCGGCCGCAATTACATAACAATCGCCTCCGAGTTTCTCGGACAAGAGGCGTAATAATCGGTTCTTCAGGGGGAGAAGCCGCTTTGGGAGAGGCTCGCAAGGCCATCACGATCGTCAACAAGCGCGGGCTGCACGCCCGGGCGAGTGCGAAATTCGTTACCGCCGTGGTCGCAATGGAAGGCTGCCAGGTTTCTGTCGCCAAGGACGGCCATAGCGCCGCTGGCGGCTCGATCCTGGGCCTGATGATGCTAGGCGCCGCGCGCGGTGACACGGTCGAACTGGTCGTTACCGGCGAAGACGCCGAAACCCGGATGGCCGAACTGGCGGCGATGATCGAGGATGGCTTCGGCGAGGATTGAGCAATTGGTCGAACGCCGCATAATTTCCGGATTTTCCAACCCGACCGTCAAGTACCTCCGCTCGCTCCGCGAAAAGAAGCATCGCCGGCGCGAACGCAAGTTCCTTGCCGAAGGGTTGCGGCTGCTGACCGATGCGCGGGAAATGGGACACCTGCCTGAAGTGCTGGTGATGTCCGATGCGCGCGATGAGCACCCCTTGCTAGCTACGCTGGAGGAAGAGGTGTTTCGCGCCGGGGGCGAAGTCATCGAGACCACCGCCGACATCATGGCACGCATCTCGGGGAAGGATAATCCGCAGGCGGTGGCGGGGGTCTTTGCCGAATTTGACACGTCGCTTTCGGCCATCGACCGCTTGGCAGCGCCGATCTGGCTGGTCGCCCAGGCGCTGCGCGATCCGGGCAATCTTGGCACCATGCTACGGACCGGCGACGCGGTTGGCGCAGGCGGGCTGATCCTGCTCGATGACTGCGCCGACCCGTTTTCGGTCGAGGCGGTGCGCGCCAGCATGGGTGCGATCTTTACCCAGAAGGTGGCGCAGGCAAGCTGGGCGGAGTTCCTGCCGTGGCTGCGCGCAGGCCCCGGCCAACTCGTCGCCGCGAGCTTGCGCGAAGCCGTGCCCTTTCGCGGGGCGGGCTATGGCGCGCCGTGCTTCATTCTGGTGGGTAACGAATCGCGCGGGCTGCCGGAAGACTATGAAATGGCCTCCGACCTGCGGGTGACGATGCCGATGCTGGGCCGCGCAGATAGCCTCAATGCCGCTGTGGCGGCGGCCGTGCTGGCCTACGAAGTGCTGGCTTCGCTCGAGACTTAGTCGCCGGCGAGGAAGCTGGTGATGCTCCACTTGTCGTTACGGCTGGACGCTACGAGGCGATAATCGAGCAGGCTGCGCAGCTTGTCGGTGGCGATGAAACCCACCGTTTTGTCTGACAGTTCGATCTGCTGGTAATCGTCTTCCGGCTTGAGCGTGGCGATCTTGACCACGTCCCACGACACGGTGGAGAGCACTTTGCTGGTCGGTGATGGGTCGGACAGCACCGGTACGTCTTCACCCGTGACCAGCATGCCCGATGTCGGGTCGGGCGCGGCAATGGTCTGGTCAAAGAACCACGGCATCGTGATGCCGCCCTGGTCATTGGCCGAACAGCCGAGCGCCAGAACCTCGTCGAGTTCACTCCACAAGTCGCGCGATTTGTCGTTCAGACGATTGCGCAGTTCCGCCGTGCCTGCGCCGCCGCCGAAGTCGAGCTTGATGTCAACGGCGCTCAGGCCGACGAGCGCATTGACGTCTCGCGCCTTGACTGCGGCGGCCAGCGCGCGGCGGAATTCATCCGCTCCTTCGACGGTGGAACAGTTATCCTGCGGGGCATAGCGGCCCCTGGCCAGCGCGGACGTGTCCGATGCCGACGGATCGACGATCTGTTCCGCCGTCTTGGCAATATCGTCCACCGGTGCGTCGTCCTGGCTACAGGCCGCACAAGCGAGAAGTAATCCGATCGCAATCAGTCTTTTCATTCGCTTTGGTCAGCCTTTGCCGGCCGTTCGCCTTCTGCAAGCTGAACGACAGGTTCCTCTCTGTCCGCAACAGTATAGCGCGGCGCGCTTTCGACAAGGGGGACTTCCTCGATTTCGCGCTTGCCGATTTCGAC
>JBDSDZ010000060.1:0-21394 GCA_039920345.1 Croceibacterium sp. | reverse complement strand
GGCTGCGTTCGCATCCGGTGGGCACATGCCGCATGGGAACCGATCGGGCCGCCGTTGTCGATGCCGACCTGAAAGTGTGCGGCATCGACGGGTTACGCGTGGCCGACGCCTCGGTCATGCCGTCGCTCCCCAGCGGCAACACCAACCTGCCGTGCATCATGATTGGCGAAAAAGCGGCCGATCTCATACGCAGCCGTGCAGGCGCTAGTTGACCGTTCGCCGGGCCAGAGCTCGGTCGGTAGCCAAGGTTATCATCCCGACGACTGCGAAGGCTGCAACAAGGATCGCCACGCTAATGGCCATCTGCACCAGGCTCATGTTGCGGGGGTCGAGAAACCAATAGGCGTACCAACCGTCGATAGCTCCCCTGCCCAGCGCGTAAGCCAGGTAGGCGAGCGGCGGCAGGAGAATCCAGCGCAGGTTTTGCCAGCGCAACCCGGCATGCGGCGCCGCTAGCCACGCCGCGACAAACAGGACGGGTGACACATCGTGCAGCCCGAAATCTGCCACTTTCGCCCACCCCTGCGGGTTGAAGGTATTGCGCAAGGCGACGCTGTACACCACGCCAACCAGCACGATCGACACCAGTGCCGCAATTCGTGCTGTGGGACTCGCCAACCGGCTATGCGGAGCAACCACGAACGCCGTTGCTACAACCGCGATCAGCAGGTTCGTCAGGATCGTGAAATAGCCGACGAACCGCCATATCCCCCAGATCAGGCCGACCTGCTGCACAATCAGCGCCAATTGCAGCGCCAGCGCCAGCCAGGCGACAAGGGCGCTTGCCGCGTGCAAGGCCCTGGCCGCCTTCATCCTGCCTGACGGCCTTCGATCGGATAGGCCGGATCGGTGTATCCCGCCGTCGACGCGTGGCCTGGCGGGACGAGGCTATCGATGAATGCGTCATCGTCCGCATCCAGCACGGCATCGAGCGCGGGCAGGTAGGCGTCCCACTGCTCCTCGGTACGCGGGCCGACGATCGGGGCGCTGATCAGGCGGTTCTTGAGCACCCACGCGATCGCAAACGCCACTGTGCTCATCCCCCGCTCTTGCGCGCGGCGAGCAACCGCCTGCGCGATGTCGAGCGATTCGGGCCGCCATTCGGTCTGCATAAGGCGAACGTCATCCCGCCCGGCGCGCGATCCCTCTGGCGGCGGTGCGCCCGGATCGTATTTGCCGCTGAGCACTCCGCGCGCGAGCGGGCTGTAGGGGGCGACGCCAATCCCGAAGTGGCCCGCGGCGGGAAGTTGTTCCACTTCGGCGAGCCGGTCGACGATGTTGTAGAGCGGCTGGCTGACCACCGGCCGATCTATCCCGAGCTGGTCGGCGACGCGGCACACTTCGGCAATCCGCCAAGCCTTGAAGTTGGACACGCCGTAATAGCGCAGCTTGCCCTGCGACATCAGGTCCTTGATCGCGCGCAGCGGTTCTTCGAACGGAGCGTCATTGTCCGAGCGGTGGAAGTAGAGCACGTCGATGAAGTCGGTGCCGAGCCGGCGCAGGCTGTCCTCGACGTCCTGGAAAATCCATTTGCGCGATTGCCCGCCCTCGTTGGGCTTGCCGCTGCTGTTATGGCCAAACTTGGTCGCGACGACCCAGTGGTGGCGGTTGTCTGCGATGCAGCGGCCGACCACTTCCTCGCACGCGCCGCCATTGTAGAGGTCAGCGGCGTCGAGGAAATTTATCCCCTGCCCGCGCGCCTTGTCGACAATGCGCTTGGCCGTCGGTTCATCGGTCGCGCCGCCGAACATCATCGTGCCAAGGCAGAGCGGCGAAACCTTCAGTGCGCTGCTTCCGAGATAGCGATAGTCCATGTGCGCTCCTAATTGCCCGTCGTGTTCGCCATATAGCTGACCTCGCCGGGGACAAAGGCCATTTGCGGTGGCACGCGCGGCTGCCACGCACTATGTGCGCCGCATGAAGATCGCCATCGCCTCCGACCATGCGGCGTTCGAGCTCAAGGGCGAGCTCGCGGAATGGCTGCGCGAACTCGGGCACGAGGTGGCCGACCTTGGCACCGATGGCACTGCGTCGGTCGATTATCCCGATTACGGCTACAAGCTGGGTGAACACATCGCGGCCGGCAAGGCCGAACGCGGCGTCGCCTTGTGTGGTAGCGGGATCGGTATTTCGATCGCGGTCAACCGAGTGGCCGCGGCACGCTGCGCGCTGGTCAACGAACCGCTCTCGGCCGCGCTGGCACGCGAACATAACGACGCCAACGTGATTGCCCTTGGTGCCCGGCTGATCGGAATCGACATGGCCAAGGCCTGCGTCGAAGCCTTCCTCGCCACTCCCTTCGGCGGCGGCCGCCACCAGCGCCGAGTCGATAAACTTTCCAACGCCCCGCAGGACGCCTGATCTCATGAATTCGCTTACCCGCCCCGCCGCCGATGCCGACCCGCTCCACCGCTTCTGGCACGACAGCCTCGAGGAAGCCGATCCTGCCGTCGCCGCGATCATCGGGCGCGAACTGGGCCGCCAGCGTGACCGGATCGAACTGATCGCTAGCGAGAACATCGCCAGCCCCGCCGTGCTCGAAGCGACCGGCTCGGTGTTCACCAACAAGTATGCGGAAGGCTACCCCGGGCGCCGCTATTACGGCGGCTGTGAATATGCCGACCAGGTAGAAACGCTGGCAATAGAACGCGCCAAGCAGTTGTTCGGCTGCGATTTTGCCAACGTGCAGCCCAATAGCGGCAGCCAGATGAACCAGGCCGTGTTCCTCGCCCTGCTGACGCCGGGAGATACCTTCATGGGGCTCGACCTGGCATCGGGCGGGCACCTGACGCACGGCTCGCCCGTCAATATGAGCGGCAAGTGGTTCAACGCGGTGCCTTATGGCGTGCGGCGCGAGGACCAGCGGCTCGACATGGACGAAGTCCGCCGTCTCGCACACGAACACAAACCCAAGCTGATCATCGCCGGCGCGACCGCATACCCGCGCCTGTGGGATTTTGCCGCGTTCCGCGAGATTGCCGACGAAGTGGGTGCCTGGCTCCTGGTCGACATGTCGCATTTCTCTGGCCTTGTGGCGGGCGGCGCGCACCCCTCGCCTTTCCCCCATGCCCATGTGGTGACCAGCACCACACACAAGAGCCTGCGCGGCCCGCGCTCGGGAATCATCCTGACCAACGACCCGGCACTGGCCAAGAAGTTCAACTCCGCGGTGTTTCCGGGCATGCAGGGCGGCCCGCTGGTCCACGTCATCGCCGCCAAGGCCGTCGCGTTTGGTGAGGCGCTGCGGCCGGAATTCAAGATTTACGCCCGCTCGGTGGTCGAAAACGCCAAGGCGCTCGCCGCCAGTCTCGAGGAACATGGCCTCAACATCGTTTCGGGCGGCACCGACAACCACCTGATGCTGGTCGACCTCAGCCCCAAGGAACTTAACGGCAAGGGCGCCGAAGTCGGCCTCGACCGCGCCTTCCTCACTTGCAACAAGAACGGCATCCCGTTCGATCCACTGCCGCCGACCAAGACTTCGGGCATTCGCCTGGGCACGCCGGCCGCCACCACGCGGGGCTTTGGCCCTGCGGAATTCCGCAAGGTTGGCGGCCTGATTGCCGAGGTCCTTGAAGGTTTGCGCAAGAATGGCGACTTAGGTGATACCCAAGTCGAGGAAAGTGTCCGCCGCCGCGTGAGCGAGCTGTGCGAGGCCTTTCCGGTCTATCCCGGGAGGTAACCAATGCCCAAATCGCCGATTGACGATCACCTGCTGTCCGATGCCACTGCCGAGATCAAGGCGATGGCCAAGGAAGGCGCCGCGCATCCATCGACCAAGCCAGTTGTGGTCGGGGCCGCTGTCGGCGCTCTCGCCGCGGGTCTGCTGCCCATCGTCACCTGGCCGATCGGCCTCGTCGCGGGTGCCGGGTTCATGCTCTACAAGCGCCTGCGTCCCTGATTCATGCGCTGTCCGTTCTGCGCGCATGAAGACAGCCAGGTAAAGGATTCGCGCCCGACCGAGGATAACACCTCGATCCGGCGGCGGCGCCAGTGCGATAGCTGCGGCGGGCGCTTCACCACCTTCGAACGCGTCCAGCTGCGCGATGTCACCGTGGTCAAGAGCGGCGGCAAACGCGAATCGTTCGACCGCGCCAAGGTCGAACAGTCGGTTGCGCTCGCGTGCCGCAAACGCGGGGTGGAGCAGGAGCGGATCGACCAGCTCGTCTCGGGCATCCAGCGCCAGGTCGAAACCGCGGGCGAAAGCGAAATCCCCTCCGCGCGCATCGGCGAAATGGTGATGGAAGGGCTGCGGCAAATCGATTCCGTCGCCTACATCCGATTCGCCTCGGTCTATCGCGACTTTTCCGAAGCGCGCGATTTCGAAGAATTTGCCAGCAGCGTGCGCGATGTCGGAGCAGACTGAGCAGCCAATCATCGTGCTGGTGCGCCCGCAACTGGGCGAAAACATCGGCAAGGCAGCGCGCGCGATGCTCAATTTCGGGCTCACCGACCTGCGGCTCGTCGCGCCCCGCGATGGCTGGCCCAATCCGGACGCCGGCCCGGCAGCGGCCGGGGCCGATGCGCTGCTGAACGACGCGTTGGTGTTCGACAGCACGGCCGAAGCCGTTGCCGATTGCGCCCACGTCTATGCCACCACCGTTCGCAAACGCGGCGTAACCCGCCCGGTGCTGACACCCGAGGCCGCCGCGATCGAGATTCACGGCAACCCGGGGCGCAGCGCGATCCTGTTCGGTCCTGAACGCTCGGGACTTGAAACCGATGACGTCGGGGTGGCGCGGGCAATCATCACGGTGCCAATCAATCCCGCATTCCAGTCGCTCAACCTCGCGCAGGCGGTAATCCTGTGCGCTTACGAGCTTTCGCGCACCGCAGGCCTCGCCCAGCCTCCCCTGGAGGAGATCCTGCCGCCGGCGCCGCAGGAAGAGCTCGAGGGGCTGATCGAGCACTTTGAACGTCTGGCTGAACCGGGCGGCTATTTCCGCACGGCAAACCGCGCTGTGATGGCGCACCGGACCTTGCGCAGCGTGCTCACCAAGCCCGGCTGGAATCACCTCGAGGTGCGCACGCTGCGCGGCGTTTTGAGCGCGCTGGAAAAACCCCGCCGCAAGGACTGACTGTCCGAGCGGTGCCGTGGTTTTGCTAATTGACGGAATTGGTGTAGTATTTTTGAGCATTACTATGGGGAGACGACGATGAACCGGATGGTTTTTCTGACCGCGCTCGGTGTCTTTGCGACCGTCAGCGTCGGCGCTCTCGCGCAAGAGGCGGCGACGCCGGTGACTGCGACGCCAGATGCTGCCGGGCAGCAAGCTGCGGCTAACGAGACTCCGGCGCCGGTGGCTGCGACGCAGGAAAAGAAGGTCTGCCGCACTGAAAAGGCCACCGGCTCGTTGACCCGTCGCAATCGGATTTGCATGACGGCCGTACAATGGCGGGAATTGAATATGCGAACGCGAACCGGGGTCGATGAAATGACCCGCAACGCCAACGGGGCGCCCAGTTGTAGCCCTCCAGAAGTGTGTCACTGACGGAATGGTTGCGGCCTGCAGGTGCCCGTTTGACACCTACGCTGCGCCGCCCGCACCCGGATTTGCACGACGGCTGCGGCGTGGCACCAACCAAGTTTGCGGACCCGCACCAGGATCGATGAATTGACGCGCAATTCAAACGGCGCGCCAAGCTGCAAGTATGAATATCCAAGCCTGGCTACGCCCTGCTCTTAATGAGGGTCGACGCGCTTTCGCCCGCACTGCGACAGGATGATACACTCGTCGCGTTGCTTTGAGCGGTAAACACTCTATCCCTCGTAGCCGAACATGCGCCGAACGATCGCTGGCGTGGGGATATAGGCCGCTTGGCCCTGGGAGTGGAAATGAAAAAGAGTCTTGCCCTCGCGTTGGCGGCCCTCGTTGTGGCCCCTGCCCTGCATGCTGCTGAACCTGAAGCACAACAGGCGCAGTCGCAGACCCCTCCGCAAGAAGAGAAGAAAATCTGCCGGACGAACCGTGCCACTGGATCGCTCACCCGCGTGAACCGCATTTGCCTGACCGCCGCCCAATGGCGCGAAGTGAACAGCCGGACCTATCGCGGCGTCAGCGAAATGCAGGGCGAAGCCGGCGGCGGCACGGCAGTTGCCAACAACCGGGGCGCTGGTGGGTAAGCCAACTCGATCGAACTGACAAAGCGCCTGGCCTACAATCCGCTGATGCGGTTGGTGGCACCGGGCGCGTGCGGCGATTTGCCCTGCCAAACCCCCGGCCGAAACCCACTCTGATGCTTGACTTTCGAGGCGTGCCCGGCCAAGGGCGCCCCTCGCTATTGGCCCCGCATCCCGGTGAAGCGGCGGCCGCGGCGGATACTCAGGTAAACTGAGGGGTCCGTCGGTGCGATACCGGGTTAAAGCGCTGGCCCTCGAACGGTTCGGGGGCGGCGAGAGCAAATTGGAGTACGACTGATGTCGAAGCGCAAAAGCGCCAAGCATAAACTCGACCGCCGCATGGGCGAGAACATCTGGGGTCGCCCGTCGAGCCCGGTGAACCGCCGCGCCTATGGCCCCGGCCAGCACGGCCAGCGCCGCAAGAGCAAGATGAGCGACTTCGGCCTGCAGCTGCGCGCCAAACAGAAGCTCAAGGGCTATTACGGCGACGTGACCGAGAAGCAGTTCAAGGCGACCTACAAGAAGGCCGCCGCGATGAAGGGCGATACCGGCCAGAACCTGATCGGCCTGCTCGAGCAGCGTCTCGACATGATCGTCTACCGCGCCAAGTTCGCGCCGACGATCTTCTCGGCCCGCCAGATCGTCAGCCACGGCCACATTCGCGTCAACGGCGTGAAGTGCAACATCGCCAGCCGCAAGGTCCTGGCGGGCGACGTCATCAGCCTGGGCGAAAAAGCCAAGGACATGGCCCTGATCGTCGAAGCCCAGGGCCTCGCCGAGCGTGACATTCCCGACTACGTTGCCACCGACGGCACCGAAAAGGTGACTTTCACCCGCGTGCCCAAGCTCGATGAAGTGCCCTACCCGGTCACCATGGAGCCGAACCTGGTCGTCGAGTTCTACTCGCGCTGATCGGTTTTACAGCGACAACGTGAAAGGGCGGCCTCGCGGGGCCGCCCTTTCCGTATCTGCTCTAGAGGCCGAGCGCCGAGGCTTTTGGTGACCCGCGATTGGCCTTGAAGCAAGCACTTTGCGGTCGCTGACATGGACAAACCGGTAATTTTGCAGGCTGATATTTGTCAGGTGAGGAACCGTCGTCGGTATCCGGCATTTCGGCCAAGCCATGACCAAATTCCGTTTCGTTACCCCGCATCGCATTGGCAAATGGTACACCGACCTCAAAATTGCGCAGCGCTTCGCGAGTGTGATGGGGGCCGGTTATCTCGACAAGCGCAGCGGTCGCTTCGTGGCCTATCAGGGAACGACGCTGGAAACCGAGACAGTACCCTCCCCGCCCGAGGTGTAGTCGCCGCGGAACTGGCTGGCGAACGCAGCGAAGCGCTGCCCTGCAATGGCCTCGCGCATGGCCTGCATCAACTGCTGGTAAAACGACAGGTTGTGCTCGGTCAGCAGCATCGCGCCGAGCATTTCGCCAGACCTCTGCAGGTGATGCAGGTATGCGCGGGAATAAGTCGTGCACGTCGGGCAAGTGCAGCGCGGATCGAGCGGTCGGGGATCTTCGGCATGGCGCGCATTGCGCAAATTGATCGGACCAGTCCAGGTGAACGCCTGGCCGTTGCGGCCCGAGCGGGTCGGCAGCACGCAATCGAACATGTCGACCCCGCGCTCGACCGCGCCGATCAGGTCATCAGGCTTGCCGACCCCCATCAGGTAGCGCGGCGCGTTCTCGGGCAATTGGCCGGGCGCGAAATCGAGCGCTCCAAACATCGCCTCCTGCCCCTCGCCCACGGCCAGCCCGCCGATCGCATAGCCATCGAAACCGATCTCGGTCAGCGCCTGCGCGCTTTGCTGGCGCAGATCCCGGTCGAGCGCGCCTTGCTGGATGCCGAACAGCGCCGCGCCCGCTGCGTGATCGCCGCCCGCATCGAACCCATCGCGGCTACGCTGCGCCCAGCGCATCGACAGCGCCATCGATTTGGCGATCTCGTCCCGGGGCCGGTCGGCGCGCGGGCATTCGTCGAACGCCATCACAATGTCGGAGCCAAGCAGGCGCTGGATCTCCATCGAGCGTTCGGGGGTCAGCATGTGCTTCGAGCCATCGAGGTGGCTGCGAAACTCAACCCCCTCTTCGGTCAGCTTGCGCAAGTCAGACAAGCTCATCACCTGGTAGCCGCCACTGTCAGTGAGGATAGGCCGGTCCCAGTTCATGAATTTGTGCAGCCCGCCCAGCCGGGCGACGCGCTCTGCCCCCGGGCGCAGCATCAGGTGGTAGGTATTGCCGAGGATAATGTCCGCGCCGGTCGCGCACACGGCTTCGGGCTTCATCGCCTTGACCGTGGCCGCGGTGCCGACCGGCATGAACGCGGGCGTGCGGATTTCGCCGCGCTGCATGGCGATGCAACCCGTCCGGGCCTTGCCGTCAGTGGCAGCGATGGAAAAGGCGAAGCGAGGCATGGCCGCCCCCGCTAGCGGTTCAGCCGCGCAGCCGCCAGCCGGTCTTGAAGATGAACGCGATCACCGCGACACACAGCACGACAAACCCGAGGGTGCAGGCCAGCGACAACGCAATCGGCACGTCGGAACTCCCGGTAAAACACCAGCGCAGCCCGTTGATGAGGTAGAACACCGGGTTGAACTGCGAAATCGTGCGCCAGGGTTCGGCCAGCACCTTCACCGAATAGAACGTGCCACCCAGGAACGTCAGCGGGGTGAGGATCAACATCGGGATGATCGACAGCTTCTCGAAACCGTCGGCCCAGACGCCGAGGATGAAACCGAACAGCGAGAATGCGGCGGCAACCAACACCACATAGCCCACTGCGTAGAAAGGGTGCGCGATCGAATAATCCACGAACACGCGCGCGGTGAGGAGGATGATCCCGGCAATGATCAGAGACTTCATCGCCGCCGCGCCGACGAACCCGATTAGCGTTTCGGCTACGCCCACAGGCGCGCTCAGCAGCTCGTAAATCGCGCCGGTGAAGCGCGGCATGTAAATCCCGAAACTGGCGTTGGAAGTGCTTTCGCTGAGCAGCGTCAGCATGATCAGCCCGGGGACGATGAATGCGCCGTAGGATGCGCCGCCGAATTGGCTTGGGTCCATCCGGCTGCCGATCGCCGCGCCGAACACGACAATGTAGAGCGAAGTCGTCAGCACCGGCGAGAGGATGGAGCCAAACACGGTGCGGAAAAACCGCGCCAGTTCGTTGGTCAGGATGGCGAACGCGCCGCGCAAGTTCATGCCGCCACCTCGCCGCGTTCGACCAGGTCGACGAAAATGTCCTCGAGGCTGGATTCGCGCGTCTCCACGCCTTCGAACGTGATGCCTTGCGCCACCAGCGCCGTCAGCAATTGCGCCACTTCGCGCTTGCCCTTGCCCGCGCCGTCGCCGCCGCGGTAAACCAGCGTGCGGCCTGCGTCCTCGATCGACAGCGGATAGCCAGCGAGTGACGCGGGCAAATCCGCCATCGGCTGGCTCAGCGAAATATGCGCGGCGGTGCGGCCGAGCTTGGCCATGATCGCACGCTTGTCATCCACCAGCAGCAACTTGCCCTGGTTGATCACACCCACCCGGTCGGCCATTTCCTGGGCTTCTTCGATGTAATGCGTTGTCAGGATGATGGTGGTGCCCTTGTCGCGCAGCTGGCCGATGTGGCGCCACATGTCGCGTCGCAGTTCGACGTCCACGCCCGCGGTAGGTTCGTCGAGGAACAGCAGGTCGGGCTCATGACTCAGCGCTTTGGCGATCATGACCCGGCGCTTCATCCCGCCCGACAGTTCGCGGATCTTGGCTTGGCGCTTGTCCCACAGGCTGAGCGAGCGGAGGACTTCCTCGATTTTCGCAGGATTGGGCGGAAAGCCGAACATGCCGCGCGAATAGTTCACCGAGTGATCGACCCGGGCGAACATGTCGAAGCTCAATTCCTGGGGCACCAGCCCGATGCGGCGGCGCACCTGACGCCAGTTCTGCGCCGCATCCAGGCCGAACGCCTCGATCGTGCCGCCGGTGGGGCGAAGCAAGCCGCACACCGCGCCGATCAGCGTCGTCTTGCCCGCGCCATTGGGCCCGAGCAGCGCAAAAATCTCGCCTTTGCGGATCGACAGGTCGACCCCGTCAAGCGCGGTCGTCCCACCCTTGTAGGTCTTCGACAAATTGCGAATATCGAGAATCGGAGTGTCCAAAGCCCGGCGAAAATGGCGCGCCGGTTCGGATTTACAACCTAATCTTTGTTCGGCAGCAGCAAACTCGCATCGCCATAACTGTAAAAGCGGTATTGCTGGGCGATGGCGTGGGCATAAGCGGCCTGCATCTGCTCCAACCCCATCAGTGCCGAAACCAGCATGAACAGCGTCGATTTGGGCAGGTGGAAGTTGGTCATCAAGCCATCGATAGCGCGGAAGGCATAGCCCGGCGTGATGAAGATCGCAGTGTCACCGGCGAAGGGCTGGATTACCCCGTCAGCGCCAGTTGCGCTTTCGAGCAGGCGCAGGCTGGTAGTGCCGACCGCGATCACTCTGCCCCCCGATGCGCGAACGGCATTGAGCCGCGCGGCCGTGTCCCCATCGATCCGGCCCCATTCGGCGTGCATCGCGTGCTCGGCGGTATCTTCGGCCTTGACCGGCAGGAAGGTGCCCGCCCCGACGTGGAGCGTTAGGATCTCGCGGCCGATCTCGGCGGCATCGAGCGCGGTGAGCAGTTCAGGCGTGAAATGCAGCGCGGCGGTCGGCGCGGCCACGGCCCCATCTTCGCGCGCAAACATCGTCTGGTAATCTGACCAATCGGCCTCGTCGGTCGGCCGTTTGCCCGCAATGTAGGGCGGCAGCGGCATCTGTCCGGCGCGTTCGAGCAGGACTTCAACCGGCTCGTCGCCCGCAAACGCCAGCGTCCAGCTGCCATCGGCGTGGCGCGCTTCTGCGGTTGCCGAGACGCCCGCCGCAAATGCGATCATATCGCCTTCATGCAGGCGCTTGGCGTTGCGGACGAAGGCCTGCCAGCGCCTGAGGTCGACCCGCTTGTGCAGCGTGGCACCAATCCGGGCCTCGCCGCGGCGCCCTTCAAGCTGGGCCGGAATGACGCGGGTGTCATTGAACACCAGCACGTCGCCCGCGCGCAACTGCTGCGGAAGGTCGGTAACGTGGCGGTCGATCAGTTCGCCGCCCCTGGCCACCAGCATGCGGGCTGAATCACGCGGCCGTGCGGGGCGCAAGGCTATCCGCTCGGGCGGGAGCTCGAAATCGAACAGGTCAACGCGCATGGCCAGCGCCCTAACGGCGCAAAGAAATCGCGTCGAGAGTTACTGGCCGACCACCGCAGCGGTTGCCGGGGGCGATACGCTGGCCGTTACCGGCGCTTCGGCCGCCGGGAATTTCTGCGGCTTGTGGTCGGCCGCGATCGAAGCCTCCACGATAAAGCTGGGATGCGCTGGCGGTTCGCCGCGCTCGATCTCGTCAACCGCATCCATTCCGCCGATCACGCGGCCGAAGTTGGTGTAGTTCCGGTCGAGCGAAAAGCGCGGGTAGAACACGATGAAGAACTGGCTGTTGGCGCTGTCCTTGTCGGATGCGCGGGCCATCGAAACCGTGCCGCGCACGTGCGGGAACAGGTTGAATTCCGCCGGCAAGTCGGGAAGTTCCGAACCACCGCGGCCGGTGCCGGTCGGATCGCCGGTCTGCGCCATGAAACCATCGATCACGCGGTGGAAGGTGAGCCCGTCATAGAACCCCTGCCGGGTCAGCGTCTTGATCCGCTCGACATGCTGCGGCGCCCACTGCGGCATTAGCCGGATGGCGACGCGCTTGCCGTTCGACAGGTCGAGATAGAGGATGCTTTCCGGATCGTGCGACTGATCCGGGTCGGCAGCCAGCGGGATCGCGGCCTGGACCGCTTCAGCCGTCGTCCCATCCTGCGCGAACGCGGCGGGGGCAAACATGACGGAAAGGGTTAGCGCCGAAGCGAGGAGACGGGTGAACATTGCTAGACTATTATCCTTGAGGTGCGCCGCCGCCCCTACCGGCCCGGCGCTGACAGTTCAATGAACGGCTAGATTTCTCCGCGACGGCCCAGTTGGGCGACGCGGGCGATAACCTGCTCGCGCACCGAAGGGCTGACGAACGGCGCGATGTCGCCGCCGAACAGGGCGATTTCCTTGACCAGCTTGGACGCAATCGGCTGCAGCGACACGTCGGCCATCAGGAACACGGTCTCGATGTCGGCATCGAGCTGCTGGTTCATGCCCGCCATCTGGTATTCGTATTCGAAGTCCGCCACCGCGCGCAGGCCGCGGATGATCATGCTGGCGCCCTGCGCTTCGGCGAACTTGATCAACAGCGCGTCGAAGCCCTTGACCTCGACATTGGATAGCCCCTGGCGCGCAACCTCGGCGCAGACCATCTCGATCCGCTCGGCCGGCGTAAACATCGGGTCTTTCGAGGGGTTGGTGGTGACCCCGATGATCAGCCGGTCGACCAGCTTGGCCCCGCGCCGGATAATGTCCGCATGGCCAAGCGTGACCGGGTCGAAGGTGCCAGGGTATAGGCCGATACGCCCTGAAGGATTGTTGGCTGTCACTTATCGCGCTCCACTACGAACCGGGCGAGTGCGCGCAGCAAGTCGGCTTCTTCGCCGTGCCCCTGCAAGTGTCCTTCGGCCTGCTGGCTAAGCGCGCGGGCCTGCTGGCGCGCCTGTTCGGCGCCCATCAGCGAGACGAAGGTCGCCTTGCCGGCCCCGGCATCCTTACGCAGCGTCTTGCCCGCCTTGGCTTCGTCACCTTCATGGTCGAGCAAATCGTCGGCGATCTGAAAGGCCAGGCCGATGTCGCGGGCATAGGCGCGCAGATAAGCCCGCCCCTCTTCCGGTACTTTGCCCAGGATCGCGCCCATCTCCACCGCCGCGCCGAGCAAGGCCCCGGTCTTGAGCTGCTGCAGCCGGGTAACCGTGCGCAGATCGACTGCCGCGCCTTCGCTGGCGATATCCATCATCTGGCCGCCGGCCATGCCTTCAGCGCCGCTGGCGCAAGCAAGGCATTTGACCAATTCGATGCGGGTAAAGGGGTCGCTGCTGGTTTCCTGGTCGCTCAGCAATTCGAAAGCGAAGGCGTGCAGCGCATCGCCCGCCAGCACGGCAGTGGCCTCGCCGAATTCGCGGTGCACGGTGGGCTTGCCGTGGCGCACGTCGTCATCATCCATGCACGGCAAGTCGTCATGGATCAGCGAATAAGCGTGGATCGCCTCGATCGCGCAGCCGGCGCGGACGGCAGCAGCGTGAGAGGTGCCGTACATCTCCGCCGTCGTCACCAGCAGCAGCGGGCGAACGCGCTTGCCCCCGCCAATCGCTGCATGGCGCATGGCGCGCACCAATTGCGCGCGGCCATCTTCCGGGACTGGCAGGAACGCATCGAACGCATCGTCAACCTCGCGCTGGATGCGCTGCAGTTCGCGCCCGAGCAGGTCATTGGCAAGGACGAGGCCCATGCTGACGCCTGCCTAGTCGGCGTCAAAGGGGACGGTGCCCGCGGCCTTGCCGTCAGGGCCCTGGACGATCTTTTCAATCCGCGCCTGCGCCGCGTCGAGCCGCGCCTGGCAATGCCGCCGCAAGTCTTCACCGCGTTCGTACAGGCCGATTGATTCGTCGAGCGGTACTTCGCCCGTTTCCAGCTTGCGCACGACGTCCTCGAGCGCCTTCAGCGCATCTTCGAAGCTCATTTCGGCAATGCCGGGGCCCTGTCCGTCCATGCGCCATGCTGTGACGCTCAAGCCGCCGGTGGTCAAGCCGGGGGCACAGCCAAGGCGGGGGCTGGCGAGACTCGGTCGTCCTCGCTAAGGGCGAGGCGATGAGCGCGATAACTCCCGAAATCGTCGAGCAGCACGGCCTCAGCCCCGAGGAATACCAGGGTGTCCTGAAAGCCCTTGGACGCGAGCCCAACCTGGTCGAGCTGGGCATCTTCTCGGTCATGTGGAGCGAGCACTGTTCGTACAAGTCGAGCCGCCTGCACTTGAAGAAGCTGCCGACCGAAGCGCCATGGGTAATCTGCGGCCCGGGCGAAAACGCCGGGGTGATCGACATCGGCGAAGGCCCCAATGGTGTTGGACAGGCTGCCATCTTCAAGATGGAGAGCCACAACCACCCGAGCTACATCGAACCCTACCAAGGCGCAGCCACTGGTGTCGGTGGGATCCTCCGCGATGTATTCACGATGGGCGCGCGCCCGATCGCCAACCTCAACGCGCTGCGCTTCGGCAGTCCCGACCATCCCAAGATGAAGCACCTCGTCAAAGGCGTAGTGGAAGGCATCGGCGGCTACGGCAACTGCGTGGGCGTGCCGACAGTCGGCGGCGAGACCAACTTCCACTCAGCTTATGATGGCAATATCCTGGTCAACGCGATGACCGTGGGCGTGGCCGATCAGGACAAGATCTTCTATTCGGCCGCCACCGGGATCGGCAATCCGATCGTCTATGTCGGTTCCAAGACCGGGCGCGACGGCATCCACGGCGCGACCATGGCCAGCGCCGATTTCGGCGATGATGCCGATGCCAAGCGCCCCACCGTGCAAGTGGGCGATCCGTTCACCGAAAAGCTGCTGATCGAAGCTTGCCTCGAACTGATGGCGACCGACGCCATCGTGGCGATCCAGGACATGGGCGCGGCCGGGCTGACCAGCTCGAGCGTCGAAATGGCCAGCAAGGGCGGCGCCGGCATCCGGCTCAACATGAACAAGGTACCGTGCCGCGAAACCGGCATGACGCCCTACGAAATGATGCTGAGCGAAAGCCAGGAGCGGATGCTCATGGTCCTCCAGCCTGGCAAGGAGCCGATGGCCGAAGCGATCTTCTCCAAGTGGGAGCTGGATTTCGCTGTCATCGGCGAAGTCACCGATACGGGCCACATGGTGCTCGAATTCGATGGCGAAGTGGTGTGCGACATCCCACTCGACCCGCTGGCCGACGATGCGCCGCTGTATGACCGGCCGTACCTGAGCCGCGCGGATTACAAGGCCTGGGCCAAAGTCAAACCGCTCAGCGGCGTGCCCGAGAAAAGCGACATTTGTGCCGATCTGCTCAAGATGATGGCCAGCCCCGCGCTGGCCAGTCGGGCGTGGATCTGGCAGCAGTATGACAGTCAGGTGGGCGCCGACACGCTGCAACTTTCGGGCGGCGATGCGGCGGTGGTGCGGATCCACGGCACCCGCAAGGCGCTTGCCATGACCACCGACTGCACCCCGCGTTATTGCTATGCCGACCCGTACGAAGGAGGCAAGCAAGCGGTTGTTGAAACTTATCGCAATTTGTCAGCAGTCGGTGCCAAGCCTCTGGCAATTACCAATTGCCTGAACTTTGCCAACCCGCAGCGGCCCGAAATCATGGCCCAGATTGTGGGTTGCCTCGAAGGCATGTCAGACGCCTGCCGCGCGCTCGACTATCCGATCGTCAGCGGCAACGTCAGCCTTTACAACGAAAGCAAGGCAACCGGCGGCGGCAGCGCCATCCTGCCGACCCCGGCTATCGGCGGGGTGGGCCTGCTCGACGATTACGCCTCGATGGCGACGATTGCCTTCAAGGAAGGCGCGCAGAAGATCCTGCTGGTCGGGGCCGATCCGCGCGGGGCGCCCGAAATCGGGCAGTCGCTGTGGCTCGACATCTGCTGCGGGATGGTCGCCGGCCCGCCGCCCAGGGTCGATCTCATGGCCGAACGACACAATGGCGAACTGGTTCGCGCGATGCTGGCCGAAAAGCTGGTCACCGCGGTGCACGATGTGTCCGACGGCGGAATCCTCGTCGCCGTGACCGAAATGGCGCTGGCCGGAAATATCGGTGCGCGGCTGCTGGTCACGGCCTTTGAGGATCAGGTCGACCGGGAGAAAATCCGCCATGCGTGGTCGGTGTTTGCCGAGAACCAGGGCCGCTACCTGGTGACCGAGCCTTACCATTCGCACGTCGTCGAAATGATGGCGCGCAAGGCGGGCGTCGGCTGCTGCACGATTGGCTGGACCGGCGGCGATACCATCGGGCTCGGCACGGCCGACACGCTGACCTACGGCGAAGTGTCGCTGGCGGACTTGCGGGCGGCGCATGACAGCTTTTTCAAGGACTGGATGAAAAGCTAGGCGCTTGAGCAGACCGGGTTTCGCCGCATCGCCACCTCGATGACCAATTCTTCGCCACGCCTGCTGTCGCTCGATGTCATTCGCGGCATCGCGGTGATGGGCATTTTCTCGGTCAACATTGTTGGCATGGCGATGATCGAGAACGCCTATTTCTTCCCGCCCGACTACGGCTTTGCGGCCATGGGCGACAAGCTGATGTGGGCAGCCAATTTCATCCTCGTGGATGGCAAGTTCCGCTCGATGTTCTCGATCCTGTTCGGCGCATCGATGCTGCTGGTGATCGAGCGCGCCGAATCGTCCGGACAGGAAGCCTGGGCGGTCCATTTCCCGCGCATGATCGTGCTGCTGCTGTTCGGCCTGCTCCACTTTTACGTCTTGTGGTGGGGCGATATCCTGGCCAATTACGCCTTGATCGGCATGATCGCGTTCGTCTTCCGTAGATTTGACCCGATACCGCTGCTGTTTGCCGGCACATTGGTGCTGGCGGGATATTATGGTCCGGCCCTTTCGGGTCATCTGCAGGCGTCAGCGGCCCCGATGACCGAGGCGCAGGCGCATGCGGTGCAGCTATCCTACTTCTCATCGGCAGACGAAATCGCGCGCGACAAGGCGGACCATGCCTCGATTGCCGCGCACCTTGTTGCGACTCTGTCCGACCCGAATGCCCGCACGCGACCCTTTTCTTCGGTTCTGTCGTACGGATTCGAGACGTTGGGACTGATGCTGTTGGGAATGGCGGGCTATCGGTCCGGATTTCTCACCGGGAGCTGGAGCCGGGCGCGCTATGCCATAATCGCGGCGGTGCTGGTCAGTGCAAGTCTGGCGCTGTTCGGCTTTGCCACCTGGCGGATCGTGCAGTCAGGCTTCGATCCGCGGGTGTTTGTCCCCTGGGACCAGGTTGACACGGCGCCGATGCACCCCTTCTCAGCTATCGGTTACATGGCGCTGATAATGCTTATATTTCCGCGTAGAAGCGCTGTTGCCGAACGGTTCGCGGCGGTCGGCCGAACGGCCTTTACCAACTATCTTGGCTCGACGATCATCGGCACCGGGCTGTTCATTGGCACCTTCGGCGGGCTCTACGGCGCGCTGTCGCGGGGACAGGTGTGGCTCATCGTGCCGCTGGTCTGGCTGGGGATGCTGCTGTGGTCCAAGCTGTGGCTCGACCGGTTCCGATATGGCCCGTTCGAATGGCTCTGGCGCAGCCTCTCGCGCCGCGAATGGCAACCGATGCGGCTTAGCGCGCGACCCAATCCTGCTCCGGAATCTCCAGCAGCTTGAGGATCGAAGTCAGGTCGCCGCGGTCGATCCAGCCATTGGCCGCCGCGCGCGCCTTGGGCTTGGCGCGGTAGGCCACGCCGTAACTTGCTGCCTCAATCATCGGGATGTCGTTGGCGCCGTCGCCTGTGGCCAAGCTGACCGCATTGTCGCCCAGCAGCGCCAATTCTTCCGCCAGCACCCGCGCCTTGACCGTCGAGTCGGTGATGGCGCCCACAAGCGTGCCTGCCAGCTTGCCGTGCTCCACCGCCAGCCGATTGCCGACCACCCGCTCAAACCCGAGGTCGGCCGCCACGGGATCGGCGAAGTGATGGAAACCACCCGTGACCAGCACGGTCTTGCACCCGCGATGCTTGAGCGTGGCGACCAGCGTGTGGGCACCCTCCATCGGTTGGATGCGCTCCGCAAGGCAAGTGACGATGGCGCTTTCGCCCAGCCCGGCAAGCAAGCCTACTCGCTCGCGTAGCGCGGTTTCGAAATCGAGTTCGCCCTGCATCGCGCGCTCGGTAATCGCGGCGATCTGCGGCTTGAGCCCGGCGAAATCGGCCAGTTCGTCGATGCATTCCTGCCCGATCATGGTCGAATCCATGTCTGACACGAACAAGTCGGGCACGCGAAACGTGTCGCGCGAAATCAGGCCATCGGAGTGCGGGAAATGCGCGTCGATCACGCGGCGCAGCGCGCCCATGTCGTCACCCGGCAGCATCAACTGGAGCACCTCGCTGCAGAATTCGAGCATCTGCGCGCCCGCCAGCGGCAGGCCTTTTGCATCCAGCGCGGCGCTGGCTGCATCGAGGCTTGCCTCTAGGGTGGCGGGGTCTGCTATCAGCCGGGCGATGAGCAACGGGGAAACTCCGGGTAAGAAGGCGGTGGCGCTCATTGCAGGGCCGACCGCCAGCGGCAAGAGCGATCTGGCGGTGGCGCTGGCGCTGGACCTCGCCCGGCGCGGCCCGCGCGGCGTGGTGATCAACGCCGACAGCGCGCAAGTCTACCGCGACCTGCGCGTCCTCAGCGCCCGCCCCAGCGAAGCCGAGATGCGCGGCGTCGAGCATCGCCTGTTCGGGGTGTGGGACGGAGCGGAGCCCTGTTCCGCCGCTGACTGGGCAAACCGCGCCAGCCGAGAGATCGAAAACGCCCATGCTGCCGACGCGGTGCCAATCCTGGTCGGCGGCACCGGCCTCTATCTGCGCACTCTGCTCGACGGTATCGCTCCGGTCCCGGCCATCGACCCGGCGGTGCGCGACGCAGTGCGCGCCCTGCCCACGCCTGATGCCTATACCGCGTTGCAGACCGACGACCCATCCGCAGCCGCGCGGCTCAATCCGGCGGACGCCACCCGAGTTGCCCGCGCGCTCGAAGTCGTCCGCTCGACCAGCAAGCCGCTGGCGCACTGGCAGGCCGAAAAGACCGGTGGGATTGGCAGCGCGATCGAGTTGTTCCCGCTCATCCTGCTGCCCGAACGCGAGCGCCTTTACGCCCGCTGCGATGCGCGTTTCGAACGGATGCTCGATCAAGGCGCGATCGACGAGGTTGAGGCCCTGCTCAAGCAGTCCCTGCCCCCGCTCAGCCCCGTTATGCGCGCGATTGGTGTGCCCGAAATCGCTGAATACTTGCGGGGCCAGATCTCGCTCGACGACGCCATGGCACGAGGCCGGCAAGCTACCCGTAACTATGCCAAGCGACAGTACACCTGGTTCCGCCGCCAGCCTCCGCAAGATTGGCCTCGGATTGAAATGGATAATTACGAAAGTAGCAATCTATTTGAAACTTTATTCCGATATCTGGGGTTGACATGACATTTAATGTCTTCTAGTCGGCACGCCAAGCGCGGGCTCCTGTTTTCGAATTGGACCCGCACCCGAGCTGGAGAGGAGCGGCCCGGCGCGAAACAATCGCGCCGGGTCCGTTTTTTGAACAACGTTTTTTGAACAACGAGGTGCCATCGTGTCCGAAGAACGCAGCGGTGCTGCGATACTGGTTGAAAGCCTGGTCCGCCAAGGGGTCGAATTCGTGTTCGGCTATCCCGGCGGCGCCGTCCTGCCGATTTATGATGAGCTGTTTTCGGACAAGCGCCTGCGCCACATCCTCGTACGCCACGAAGCCGGGGCCGCCCATGCCGCCGAAGGTTATGCCCGCTCGACTGGCAAGCCCGGCGTGGTGCTGGTCACCTCCGGTCCCGGCGCGACCAATGCCATCACCGGGATCGCCGATGCGTTCATGGATTCGATACCGCTGGTGGTCATCACCGGGCAGGTGGCGACCAACCTCATTGGCACCGATGCCTTCCAGGAAGCCGATACCATTGGCCTGACTCGGCACTGCACCAAGCACAATTACCTGGTGAAAGACCCCGCCGAGCTGGCGGTCACCATCGAAGAAGCGTTCGAAATCGCCACCACCGGCCGCCCCGGCCCGGTGGTGATCGACATCCCCAAGAACGTGCAGGTTGCTACGGCGGCGATGTCAGACCGGCCGGTGCAGCGCCACAAACGCTACGACCCGCGCGTTTCGGCCTCGACCGGCGAGATTGCCAAAGCGATCGAACTGATCGCCAACGCCAGACGGCCAATTTTCTACACCGGCGGCGGGGTTATCAATTCCGGCCCGCGCGCGACCGAACTGCTGCGTGAATTCCAGCGCCTTGTCGGTGCGCCCGTCACCTCCACCCTGATGGGCCTTGGTGCGTTTCCGGCCGACCACGCCGAATGGCTCGGAATGCTCGGCATGCACGGCACCTACGAAGCCAATCTGGCGATGAACGAATGCGACGTGATGGTGAACATCGGCGCCCGGTTCGATGACCGGGTGACCGGCCGGCTCGACGCGTTTTCGCCCGATTCGACCAAGATCCACATCGATATCGACCGCGCCTCGATCAACAAGGTGATCCCGGTTGACCTGGGCATTGTCGGTGATTGCGCCACGGTGCTGCAGCAGCTGATCGACGCGTGGAGCGATCGCAAGCCACGCGACTTGGCTGACTGGAAGGCGCGCATCGCGGGTTGGCGCAAGCGCGACAGCCTGGCCTACCCGAAGGGCAAGGATTCGATCATGCCGCAGCTCGCCGTTCAGCGATTGTTCGAGCTGACGCGCAAGTACGATCCGATCATCACCACCGAAGTCGGCCAACACCAGATGTGGGCGGCGCAGTATTTCCACTTCTTCGGGCCCAACAAGTGGCTCACCAGCGGGGGCCTGGGCACGATGGGTTATGGCCTTCCGGCTGCCATTGGCGCGCAGCTCGGCAACCCTGGTTCGCTGGTGATCGACATTGCTGGGGAAGCGTCGATCCAGATGAATATTCAGGAGCTCGGCACCGCCAGCCAGTTCCGCCTGCCGGTCAAGGTGTTTATCCTCAACAACGAATACATGGGGATGGTCCGCCAGTGGCAGGAACTGACCTATGAAAGCCGCTATTCGAACAGCTATTCCGACAGCCTGCCCGATTTCGTCCGCCTTGGCGAAGCGTACGGCTGGAAAGGTATCCGCATTTCCGATGAGGCCGACCTCGACGCCGGGATCATGGCGATGATCGAGCATGACGGCCCGGTGATCGTCGATTGCCAGGTTTCCAAGAACGCCAACTGCTATCCGATGATCCCAAGCGGCGCGGCGCACACCGAAATGCTGCTCTATGGCGATAGGGTCGCGGGCACGATGGACGACGAAGCAAAGGCGCTCGTGTGATGAAAATCCAGCAACGTGATTCCGAGCGGCACGTGCTCACCATTACGGTCGATAACGAGGCCGGCATCCTGGCCAAGATCGCCGGGTTGTTCACCGCGCGCGGGTATAACATCGACAGCCTGACCGTGGCTGACATCAGCGAGGATCATGCGCTGAGCCGGATCACCGTGGTCACCAACGGCCCGCCGCCGGTGATCGACCAGATCATCGCCCAGCTTGAACGGCTGGTGCCGGTGCACAAGGT
>JBDSDZ010000059.1:0-6339 GCA_039920345.1 Croceibacterium sp. | reverse complement strand
GGCGGCGAGGACGAAGCCGTCGCCTTCGGGCGCGTCGGGGCTGCGGGGGATGAACAGCGGCTCCTGCGCGCCGGCGCCCTGCAGTTCGTGCACTTTGAGTTCCCCGGTGTCCCAGTCGATCTGGCCGACTCCCATGTTGGGAAAATCGCGGTAGGCGAAGTAGCCGGTGCGGTATTTGTCCATCGCGAAACGGTCATCGATGCGCGGCATGTCGCCGAACGCGCCCGACACCGGGTGCAGGCTGACCGCTTCGGCTTCGGGCTTTGACAGGTCGAACACGATCCGGGTGAGCTGGGTCACGGTTTCGGCGGGCGCGGGCAGGTTGCCGTGCTTGTCCTTGAAGAAACTGAAGCAGTTGCCCGGCGACGCGGGGGTATCGATCACGACTTTCTGCCCGTCGGTATAGGCGTTCATCACGTGGCCCATGACCACGCCGGGGATCGAAAACCAGCGCATGTCTGCCACCGTCCCGCCGCGCGGCATGATCCCCCACGCGCTCGGCAGGTCGGCGTCGTATTGGTAATATTGACCGCCCGCCTTGAGCCGCGCGTCGCTCGCGGTCAGCGGCATGATCGGGAAAATCAGGTGCTCGCGCGTCACGCCCCAATCGTGGCTGAGGCCGGGGAAGGGCGTGTGGAACCACTCTTCGCGCACCAGGTGGCCGTCCTTGTCGAACACGTGCAGCGAAGCATCGGTAGTTGGCTCACCGCGCGCAAACACGCCGTAGCTCCACCATTCGCCGGTCGCGGGGTCGATCTTGGGGTGGGCGGTCAGCGCGGTGCTGGCGAGGTTGCCGAAGCTGCCCAACTCGATCGTCTCGAGCGTCTCGGGATCGAGCCGGTAGGGCCGCGAATCCTCGCGCAGCATGTACAGTTCGCCGTGGTGGTTGAAGGCGTAAGTATTGCCGGTGTTGTCACGCTCCGGCAGGTTGGACACCGCCTCGTCGTCGGTGTGCTTGTTACGGTAATGGCCGTAAAGCCGCCGCCGCGCTTCGCGCTCGCGCTTCAGCCGTTCGGTCTGGACGTAGCGGCTGCGGAAGCTGACGTGGCCGTTCTCGAACCGGAACATGCTGGCGAGCCCGTCGCCGTTGAGGATGATGTCCTCCTCCAGGCTGGGGTACTGCCGGTCGCCGCCGGTGCGATAGTAGGCCCCTTCCAGCTCGGGCGGGATTTCGCCCTCGACCTCGCACTCGAACACGTCCGCCTCGAAGCGCATCGCGGTGCGTTTCTGGTGGCCGAAGCTGTCGTATGGCAGAAAAAGCTCGGGCATCGCTCGCGTCCTTTGTTATGCGGGGGATTGAACCGCGCTGCCGCCCGAATGGCAAGCGCGCATTAAGGGAGAGCAGCGTGAGCGAGAACCCGTGGCCCGATGGCGTCCCCGAAATCATGCCGGTGGCCGACCGCGCCGAGATCGAGGAATTGTTCGCCCGCTATGCCTGGGGAATCGACCTGGCGGACGAGGAACAGGCGATCAACACTTTCGCCGAAGACGCCGAGTTCGACCACTTGTGGCAGGGCAAGGTTTCGGGCCACGCCGCCATCCGCGAGAACCTGCGCAAGCTGTGGTACGACCGGCAGCACTGGTGGTACGGCCGCCAGCACCTGATGAACCACTTCATCATGGATCCGATGCCCGAAGGCGCGCGGGTGCGCTGCTTCTTCCAGATCATCCAGTGGAATGCCGACTACAACACCAACTTCGTGTTTGGCATCGGCACCCGGGATGACCGGCTGGTGAAGCGCAATGGACGGTGGAAGTTCTATCGTCTGACGGTCAACGCATGGACCGCGGTGGACCAGATCCCGTGGAAGGGGGAGCGGACATTGCCCCAACGGCCACCCTACAAGAGCGCGCCTGCCGATATCCGGCCGTTCGACGAACAGACGGGCGACGGCTGGTAGGCTAGCGGGCTACTTCTTCGTTTTCTGGCCGGGGATCCTGGCCAGCTTGCGCGTCTTGTCGGCCTTCTTCTTGCCGGCGGGCTTGGCCTTCTTCCTGGCGCGCCTTTCCTCCGCAGCAAGCGCGGCTTCGGCGAGGCGGCGGACCTGGCCGACACGCGGGCGCTTGATCTCGCGCGCAAGGATGGCGCGGGCGAGTTCGGCCAGGCCAATTTCTTCAGGATCATTGGCAGGCGCAGGAACCGCTACTCTGGATGCGGCGTCCGGGCTGCTGTTTCGCTGAACCATAGTCTAACTGTCCCTCATCTCGTCGGCGGCAACCTTGCCACTTGGCATGGGATTGCAAGCCAGACGCGGCCCGGTCACATGCCGGTCAGATTTTCCGGTGCGAGTTTGGTCGCCTCGGCGCGGTCGGCCGTATCGATCCGCAAGTTCGGTTCCAGACCGAGCCATTGCGCCAGCGCCTTGAGATCGCCGGTTACCTGGTCGGAGACGAGCTGGGCTCGTTCCGGCTGGATCCACAAGGTTAGTTCCTCGTCATTGCGGCGCAATTCGCTGGATACCAGTGAGGTGCGCGAACCAGCGCCGATCCGGCGGCACAGCCGAAACGCGAGGCCCCAGCCAACCGCTTCGTGAATCGCGTCCCAGCCCGCCAGCCGCACCAGTTCGGGCGGAGAAACGGTCTTGCCAGTGGCGGACGAGAGCAGCGCTGCGGCGATGCGCGCGCGTCCGGCGGGATCGAGTCCGACCCAGCGTTTGTCCATCGCCCATTCGTATGCTTGGCGTGCGCGCATGTTCGGTTCGACGTGAGCAGCGGCGAGCGCCAGCATCGTCGCGGCCATCCGCAGGCGTTCGTTGCCGCCGCCATTCTCGTTGCCCGAGGTGACATCGGCTGTCCACGCCGCGATCAGGGCGGCCCGTGTCGCCGCCCCGCCGCGCGGAGCCGCAAACCGGGCCATGCCGGCAATCAGCGGGTCCTGCTGGCGGACTTCGGGGGCGAGGCGTTGGAACAGCAGTCCTTCGCGCAGGCCCCAAGAGGAAAACACCACCCCATCGGGCTGCAACTCGGCCAGCATCACGCGCAGCATGACGGCCGCGTCAGGCAGGGCGCTCGCCCGGGCGCTGGAGATACCCTGGAGCGCGGACAACTGCTCGGGCTTCATCCGCGCGATGCGTTTGGCCACGCTGTCGGCTTCGGCGCAATCGAGCGAGAAACCATGCGGATCGGTCAGCGGGTGCCCGGCATCGCGCATCGCGCACACCGCCAGCGCGCGCCAGGTGCCGCCGACCATGTACAGCGGGCCGGGATGGGCCGCGGCCCATCCGGCGCGCGCCATTTCCTTCTTCACCGCCTTGCGGAAAGCGGTCGGCCCCTTTTCGCGCAGCGCGGGCAGGCGCAGCGTGCCGAGCGGCAGGCTGACCCCGTCATGGCTGTCACCGTTCTCGATCATCACCAGTTCGAGGCTGCCGCCGCCAAGGTCGGCAACCGTACCCAGCGCACCGGGGAAAGCGCCGATGACCCCGAAAGCAGAAGTGCGCGCCTCTTCTTCACCGGTCAGCAGGATCGGCTTGAGACCAAGGCCCTTCACACGCTCCATGAAGTCCGGTCCGTCGCTCGCCTCGCGCACTGCCGCCGTGGCGACGGTCTGGACGTCGGTAATCTCGAGATCTTCGATGATCGTCGCATAACGCGCGAGCGCGGCGAGTGAATATTCGGTCGCCTTGGGCGGCAACGCGCCGGTCGATGCCAGGTCGCGCCCGAGGCGAGCTGAGACGCGTTCGTTGAGCCACACTTCCGGCGCCCGCAAAGACCCGGCATAGATTACCATGCGCACGGTGTTGGAGCCGATGTCGATCACCGCGCGATCAGGCCGGTCATCCTGCGTAGCGGGGCGCCGCAAGGTGTCGAACCAGCTCATATCGCGCCCTTGCGCAAAGCCAGCTTCGGCACGCGGCTGGTTGCCAGCGCGCCGCCGCGTCCGGAAAGCGAAGGGTTGGTCATGAAGTACTCATGGCAGTTGAATCCATTGCCATCGCTTTCCACCCGCTCGTAAGTTCCGTCCTCGCCGTCGAGCAGCCAGCTTTGTTCGGTATCGATAAGGTTGGCCAGCAGGACTTGTTCCAGCACCTGGGCATGAACGGTTGGATTGAGGATCGGCACCAGCAATTCGACCCGCCGGTTGAGGCTGCGGCTCATCGCGTCCGCGCTTGAAATGAACAGCTTGGCCTTGGGGCCGGGCAACGGCTCGCCATTGCCGAACGCCCAGATGCGGCTGTGTTCGAGAAAACGGCCGATGATCGATTTGACCGTAATGGTTTCAGACAACCCTTCCACGCCCGGCCGCAGGCAGCAGATCCCGCGAATGACCAGCACGATCTCGACCCCGGCGGCGGCGGCATCATACAGCCGGTCGATCACGCCTTTTTCGGTCAATGAATTGAGCTTGGCCCAGATTGCTGCCGGACGTCCGGCGTGCGCGTGTTCGGTCTCGCGGTCGATGTGTTCGTACAGCGTCTCGCGCAAGTCGAGCGGCGATATCGCGAGCAGTTCGGTATCGGGCGGTTCGACGTATCCGGTGACGAAATTGAACAATCGCCCGGCATCGCGGCCCAGCGCCGGATCGGCAGTGAAGAAGCTAAGGTCAGTGTAGATCTTGGCGGTGATGGGGTGGTAATTGCCGGTCCCGAAGTGGCAGTAAGTGCGATAGCCCCCGCCGTTTGCCATGTCGTCCTCGCGGCGCACCACCAGCGAGACTTTGGCGTGGGTTTTCCAGTCGACGAAGCCGTAGATCACCTGGACCCCGGCACGTTCCAGCTGGCTCGCCCACAGCAGGTTCTGTTCTTCGTCGAAGCGCGCCTTGAGTTCGACCACTGCGGTAACCGACTTGCCCGATTCCGCCGCCGCGATCAGCGCCATCACCACCGGCGACTGGTGGCCGGCACGGTAAAGCGTCTGCTTGATTGAGACCACCGCCGGATCGGCCGCCGCCTGGCGGATGAAGTCGACGACCGCCTCGAAACTTTCGTAGGGATGGTGGACGATAATGTCCTTCGAGCGGATCGCCGCGAAGCAATCGCCGTCATGCTCCATGATCCGTTCGGGGAAGCGCGGGGTGAAGGGCGCAAACTTGAGGTCGGGCCGGTCTTCGCTGACGATTTCGGAGAGCCCGGCGATGCCGAGCATGCCCATCGTCTTGGTGACGAAGGCCTGTTCCAGCCCCAGCTGCTCGCGCAGCAATTGCTCGGCGTCGGGATCGAAAGTTTCATCCACTTCGAGCATGATGACCTTGCCGCGGCGACGGCGCTGGATAGCGGTGCGGAAATACCGCACCAGGTCTTCCGCTTCTTCCTCGACCTCGATGTCGCTGTCGCGCAGCACGCGGAACACGCCGTCGCCTTCCACTGTGAAGCCGGGGAACAGCAGGTCGGCGTAGCGCGTCACGACCCGCTCGATCGAGATGTAGGTCGGCTCATCACCCGGAATGCGGACGAAACGCGGGATGGCAGTCGGGATCAGCACCATCTCAACCAGCTGGCTGCCGTCGGCCTCGCGCGTCAGGTTGAACAGCGCGCCGATGCCCCGGTTGGCGACGAACGGGAACGGATGCGCCGGGTCGATTGCCTGCGGGGTGATGACGGGCAGCACGTGATCGAGGAAATACGCGCGCAGCCAGTCGTCGGCCTCGACGTCGATTCGCTCGTAGTCGGCCACGTGAATGCCTTGCTTGGCGAGCAGGCCGCGTAGTTCAGCCAGCGCGGCCTGCTGACCTTCTTCCAGCTCGCGCACTTTGGCAGTGGTTGCCGCCAGTTGCTGCGAGGGAGTCTTGCCGTCGAGCGCCATGCGTTCGACACCGCTGCGCACTTGCCCGGCCAGACCCGCGACGCGGATCATCATGAATTCATCGAGGTTGCTGCCCGAGATCGACAGGAACCGCATCCGCTCGAGCAGCGGATAGGCGGGGTTGCGCGCTTCGGCCAGGACGCGCTCGTTGAACGCCAGCCAGCTCAGCTCACGGTTGAAGTATCGCTCTGTTGCCAGTGGTCGGTCGGCAGGTAACGGGTCAGGTGCAGCGCTGCTCATCGCGTCCCTTGCGATTGGAGAATCCCCGCTTGGGCGAACTCCATGACGGAATTGTTACAGTCCGTCGATGCGCTACACCAAGTCGCGCGTGCGGGCGATGGCGCCGATGCCGCGCTTGCCGTCGCTGCGTTCGAGCTGGACCACGATATCGATCACCGAGGCGGCATAGGCGATGGTGTCCGAACGGGTCAGGCCGATGCCGGTCTGCATCACCATCAGCGACAGTTGTTCGAGTGCGCCGCGCGCCGAGTTGGCGTGAATGGTGGAGAAGCTGCCCGGGTGGCCGGTGTTGATCGCGCGCAGGAAGCTGACGCTTTCCGCGCCGCGCAATTCGCCCAGCACGATCCGGTCGGGCCGCAG
>JBDSDZ010000058.1:0-3194 GCA_039920345.1 Croceibacterium sp. | reverse complement strand
ACGATCCCGGCGATCCACTTGCGGGCCGCTTCGATCTGGCTGATGTCGGACGAGCTGATCTTGATCAGGCCTTCATCGTCGATGTCGACCTTGGCGCCGGTCTCGGCAACGATCTCGCGGATAACCTTACCGCCGGTACCGATGATGTCGCGGATCTTCGACTTGTCGATCTGCATCGTCTCGATCCGCGGGGCATGGGCCGAAAGCTCGGTTCGGGCAGAGCCCAGCGCCTTCTGCATTTCACCCAGGATATGCGCACGGCCGGCTTTCGCCTGCTCGAGCGCCTTGGCCATGATTTCCTGCGTGATGCCGGCAACCTTGATGTCCATCTGCATGGTAGTGATACCCTTTTCGGTACCCGCCACCTTGAAGTCCATGTCGCCGAGGTGATCTTCGTCGCCGAGGATGTCGCTGAGGACCGCGAAGTCGCTGCCTTCGAGGATCAGGCCCATGGCGATGCCCGAAACCGGGCGTTCGATCGGAACGCCGGCATCCATCATCGACAGGCAGCCGCCGCAGATCGTCGCCATCGAGCTCGAGCCATTGGACTCGGTGATGTCTGACAAGATGCGGATGGTGTAGGGGAAGTCTTCCTTCGACGGCAGCACCGGGTGCAGCGCGCGCCAGGCGAGCTTGCCGTGGCCGATTTCGCGACGCCCGGGGGCGCCGAAGCGGCCGACTTCACCGACCGAGTAGGGCGGGAAGTTATAGTGCAGCATGAAGTTCGAGTAGGAGAGTCCCTCCAGCCCGTCGATCATCTGCTCGCTGTCCTTGGTGCCCAGCGTGGTGGTGCAGATCGCCTGCGTTTCACCGCGGGTGAACAGCGCCGAACCATGCGTGCGCGGCAGAAAGCCGACCATCGATTCAATCGGGCGGACCTGATCGAGCTTGCGGCCGTCGATGCGCGAGCCGTCCTTGAGGATCGCGGTGCGCACGATGTCCGCCTCGACCTTCTTGGTCAGCTTGTTGGCGGTCATGCTGGTCTGGCCGTCAGCGTCGGCATAATGCGCCTTCACCTTGCCGCGCGCTTCGTTGAGCGCGTTCGAACGGGCCGACTTGTCGGTCAGCTTGTAGGCAGCGGCAATATCCTTGCCGACCAGCTTCTTGATTTCGGCCTTCATTTCCGAGTTGTCGGAAACGGCCAGATCCCAAGGCTCCTTGGCGGCCTTTTCGGCCAGGTCGATGATCGCGCCGACGACCTTCTTGCAGGCGTCATGGGCAAACGCCACGGCGCCGAGCATTTCTTCTTCGGTCAGCTCCTTGGCTTCGGATTCGACCATCATCACGGCGCCATGCGTGGCGGCGACGACGAGGTCGAGGCGGCCGTCTTCAAGCGCGGTGGCCTGCTTCGGGTTGAGGACGTATTCGCCATCGATCATGCCAACGCGGCAGCCGCCGATCGGGCCCATGAAGGGCACGCCGGAAATGGTCAGCGCGGCAGAGGCCGCGATCATCGCGACCATGTCGGCTTCGGTCTCGCCGTCGTACGACAGGACCTGGCAGATTACGTTGATTTCGTTGTAGAACCCTTCGGGGAACAACGGGCGGATCGGACGGTCGATCAGGCGGCTGGTCAGCGTTTCCTTTTCGGTCGCGCCGCGCTCACGCTTGAAGAACCCGCCCGGGATGCGCCCGGCGGCAGAGAACTTTTCCTGGTAGTGCACGGTGAGCGGGAAGAAATCCTGCCCTTCCTTGACGCCCTTTGCGGCCGTCACGGCGCACAGCACCACGGTTTCGCCATAGGTCGCCAAAACGGCGCCATCGGCCTGGCGGGCAATACGCCCGGTTTCCAGAGTGAGGGTTTTGCCGCCCCACTCAAGCGATACGGTTTTCGTGTCGAACATGTGTTTTCCTTACGAGATCCGCGGGCCAGATTGCGCCGCGGGGCCTCAAATGCCGGGGGTTCCGTCCCGGCCCGGTGCGGGGCACTTTGGGCCCCAAAGGCTCGGTCCGCCGAAATGCGGAACCTGCCCCGGATGCGAAAAGGCGGCCCACTTGGGAGCCGCCTTCGCAAACTCTTACTTACGCAGACCCAGCTTCTGGATCAGGCTGTTGTAACGCTCGACGTCCTTTTTCTTCAGGTACGCGAGCAGGCTGCGGCGCTTGTTGACCATCATCAGCAGGCCGCGGCGTGAATGGTTGTCCTTGTGGTGCTCCTTGAAGTGCTCGGTCAGGTTGCGGATGCGCTCGGTGAGGATCGCGACCTGGACTTCGGGAGAACCGGTATCGCCCGAGGACTGGGCGTTTTCGGTAATGACTTCCTGCTTCTTCTCGGCGGTAACCGACATAGACTTACTCCGCGGTATCGGTGAGATTGAACCCCCGGACGACCTTGGCCGAACCGCCCGAAAGTTCCATCAACGCCACCGGAACCGTTCCGGCCAGTGCGAGATAGAGCCCGTCGGGATGGGGCATTCCGGAAAGGACCCGGCCCTGGCGGGCCGCCTGCGCACTTTCCGGATCGAGGGTCAGGGCCGGGATACCGTCCAGCCCCGCCTCCAGTGGCAGGAGGTGGTCTTCAAGGCGCGCGCCGTTACCGATTTCCTCGAGCATGTCCAGTGAAATCGCCCGGTTCTCGGTGAACGGACCGGCCTTGGTGCGCCGGAGATAAGTCACGTGGCCCACGGTTCCAAGGGCATGGGCCAGATCGCGCGCCAGGCTGCGGATATAGGTGCCCTTGGAGACATGAGCGACCAGCGTGACGGATTCGGCGAGTTCGAGCGGGCCGCGCGGATCGAGCGGGTCCGGGCGCCCGGCGCTGGTGGCGAACGAGGATTCAAGCGCTGGGCGCGATCCTTCCGACAGCGGCTCCAGCGAATGGATTGTCACCCGGCGCGTGTCGAGCTGCACGCCCTCCCCCGCGCGGGCCCGGTCATAGGCGCGCTTGCCGTCGACCTTGAGCGCCGAATAGGCGGGCGGGACCTGGTCGATCTCGCCGGTGAAATGGGCGCAGATCGCGGCCACCGCGGCGAGCGGCGGGCGCCGGTCGCTGGTGTCGACCACCTCCCCTTCCCCGTCGAGTGTATCGGTCTCTTCGCCAAACTGCACGGTAAAGGCATAGACCTTGTCGCTATCGAGCAGCCGCCCGGCCAGCTTGGTCGCCTCGCCCAGCGCGATCGGCAGCACGCCTTCGGCCAGCGGATCGAGCGTGCCGCCATGGCCGACCTTGACCTTGCCATAGCCCGCCTTGCGCA
>JBDSDZ010000057.1:0-39602 GCA_039920345.1 Croceibacterium sp. | reverse complement strand
TGGTTGCAAAAGCCGGTGGCCGAAGCGATCGTGCGCGCTTCGGGCCGCGACCTGGCCGAGCTTTCCGCCGCCGCAGCCCGCCCGGGTTTCAAGCCGATTCCGCTGGCCGCGAAAGTTTCGACCGGGTTCGACAACGCGATCCGCCGCTTCGCCTCCAAGAACGTCATCGGTGTGTTGCCGGGCCGCACCCGGCCGGACGAATACGTGCTCCACACCGCACACTGGGATCACCTCGGTCATTGCACGCCCAACGCGGCAGGCGATGACATCTGCAATGGTGCGATCGACAACGCGACGGGCGTGGCGGCGCTGGTCGCGCTGGCCGAGGCCCATACCCGCGCGGGCGCGGCTAACCGCTCGCTGGTGTTCATGGCGGTGACGGCGGAGGAAGCGGGCCTGCTCGGTTCCGAATACTATGCCGCCAACCCGGTCTATCCACTTTCGCAGACGGCGGGCGGGATCAACATCGATGCGCTGGCGCTGGCCGGGCCGGCGCGCGATGTGACGGTGGTCGGCGGCGGCAAGAGCCAGCTCGATGGTTACCTGCAGTCCGCATTGGCCCGGCTTGGCCGTACCCCGACACCTGACCCTTCTCCGCAAGCTGGCTATTATTACCGCTCCGACCACTTCAGCCTCGCCAAGCGCGGCGTGCCGATGTTCTATCTCAAGAGCGGGCAGGACCTCGTCGATGGCGGGATTGCGGCCGGGCAGGCATGGGACACCGCCTACCGTGCCAACGCCTATCACCAGCCAGACGACGAATACGATCCGGCGTGGAACTGGTCGGGCGTGATGCAGGACCTGCAGCTGTTCTACCGCCTTGGGCGCGACCTTGCGCAAAGTGCGGACTGGCCCAACTGGTACCCGGACGACGAGTTTCGCCGCACCCGCGACGAGAGCTGTGCGCCTGCTGGAGGTTGCTGAGAGATGAGGGTGCACATGCCCGCCGAATGGTCCCCGCAAGACTGGATCTGGATCGGGTTTCCGCACGATGCCTCGTTGTGGGTGGACGACCTCGCTCCGGCGCAGAAGCAGATCGCCGAGTTCGCCAATGCGGTGGCCGAAACCGGGCAGGCCGTGCGGCTGGTCGTGCGCGATGCGGCAAACGAGGCGCGCGCGCGCCACTTGGTGAGCGCGGCTGTGACCTGCGAGCGCCATGCTTACGGCGACATCTGGCTGCGCGACAGCGGGCCGCTGGTGCTGCTGGACGACGTTGGTGGGCGCATCGCGCAGCGCTTCGGTTTCAACGGCTGGGGCGGCAAATACCTGATGGACGGCGACCAGACGATCGGCGCGTCGATGGCCGAAGCGGCGGGCCTGACCGGCGCGAAGCAGGACTGGATCCTCGAAGGCGGGGCGATCGATACCGACGGCACGGGCCTGGTCGTCACGACTGAACAGTGTCTGCTCAACCCCAATCGCAATCCCTCGCTGCCGCGCGGCGAGATCGAGGCGCGGCTGCGTTCCGATATCGGGCTCGACCGGGTGCTGTGGCTGGGCGACGGTCTGCTCGGCGACCATACCGACGGCCATGTCGACAACCTGGCCCGGTTCGTGGCGCCAGGTACTTTGGCGATTCCCCTGCCAACTGACGCGGACGATCCCAATGCCGGCGTTTACGCCGATGCCCGCGCGCGTGCTCGCGCGTTCGGGCTGGCCATCAGGGACATCCCGTCACCCGGCAGGCTAGACGAAGCGGGCGTCGTCGAACCGGCGAGCTACATGAACTTCGCGGTCTGCAATGAAGTGGTCGTGGTGCCGGTCTACGGCTCGGTCCACGACGACGAGGCCGTGGCGGCAATTGGCGACCTGTTCCCCGGCCGCGCGACCGTGGGCATTCGGGCCGAGGCCGTGCTGACCGGCGGCGGCAGCTTCCACTGTGCCAGCCAGCACGCGCCGGCTGTTTCGCGCTGACTTGTCTCAGGCCAGCGTAGTCGAATAGAGGTTTAGCAGGCGGTCCCACGCTTTTTCCGCCGCGTCGTCGTCGTACGCTGGGGAATCGGCCACGGTCCAGCCGTGATCGCCGCGATAAACCGCTACTTCCGCCGGACGGCCCGCTTCCATGGCAGCGTTCTTGAGCGCAGTCTTGTCTCCCGGCGCACGCGCATCGTCGTTCTTGGCGATCGCGAACAGGAAGCTCGCCTGTGTCTGGCCGAGCATCTTTGCCGGTGACGTGGGATCATCGCTGACCAGTGCAGCCCCATGAAACGAAGCGGCCGCCTTGACCCGCTCGGGCGCGGCGGCCGCAGTCCACACGGTGAACCCTCCGGCCATGCAATAACCCTGCGAGCCGATCGCCTTCGACGTATCCACCTGGTCCTGAAGGTCGAGCCAGCCGATCACCGCAGTGGCCGTTTCCTTGATCGCATCGGCTGTCAGTTTCTCGCGCCAAGGGCCGACCTTGTCCATCCCGCCGTTGGTGCGGAAATCGTCAAAATCGTCGAACTGTGGTGACGGAGCATCGCGGTAATACGGATTGAGGATGAGAACTGCGTAGCCTTCCCGCGCGAGCCGCCGCCCCATCGACATGAACACGTCGCGCAGGCCGGCGATATCCGGCCACAGGATCACGGCCGGATGCTTCCCTTGCGCAGGATAAACGAAATAAGTGTCCATCTTGCCGCCCGGCGCGTCGAACGTCGCGACCGCTTCGGTAAGCCCGGTGGCCGCTTCGGCCCCGTCCAGCGGTGTACACGCTGCCAGTGTAGCTATTGCGCCAAGCTTGGCGAATTGCCGCCGATTGACCGACGGCTGATTCATTGCGGCCAGATTATCCTGATCACACATGATTGCCTCCTCGCACCCAATTCCCGGTGCGAGGATAGCGCATCACCTCGGCCGGTTACAGTGCGCTGTTGTAAAGCGCCAGCAACCGCGCCCAGGCCCGTTCCGCCTCGGCCTCGTTGTAGACCGGGCTGTCGGGTACGGTCCAACCGTGGTCGCCGCCATAGACTTCGACTTCGGCCGGCCTTCCAGCAGCGGCGGCGGCTTGTTTGAAGAGATCCTTGTGCGTCGGATTTTGCGCATCGTCGTTCTTGGCGATCGCGATCAGGTAGCTGGCGCGGGTCTGCGGCAGCAGCTTGTAAGGTGCGGTCGCTTCATCGGCGACCAGCCCCGCGCCGTGGAAGGTTGCCCCGGCCTTGATCCGCGCCGGAACCGCGGCCGCTGTGCGGATGACGAACGGACCGCCCATGCAATAGCCCTGCGTGCCGATGCCGCGACTGGTATCGACCGCGGCTTGCTGATCGAGCCAGGTGACTACCGCCTGCGCGGTGCTGATCACCGTCTCGTAGGTGTTCTTGGCCATCCACGGGCCGACCTTTTGGAAGCCGCCGCCGCTGCGGAAAGCTTCAAAATCGGCGAACTGGGGGGCGGGTGCATCCTGGTAGAACGGATTGACCACCAGCACCGAATAGCCCGAGGCGGCGAGCCGCCGGCCCATCGCCTTGAAGGCATCCCGCAGCCCGGCAATATCCGGCCAGATGATCACCGCCGGGTGTTTGCCAGCGGCCGGGTGAACGAAGAACGCATCCATCGTGCCGTTATGCGCGGGGAAGCTGACCATGCTTTCGGCCAACCCGCCGACCGCCTGCGATTCCATCGTGGTGCAGGCGGCCAGGGTAGCCATCGCCCCCAAGGCGGCAAACTGGCGGCGACTGACAGCGGCGCTGCCCATAGCATTGAGCTGGTCCTGGTCACACATCGAAGCATCTCCTCACCTGTTGTTTGGCCAAAAGATAGCGCATCGGACCAGAAGGTCTAGGTCAGGTCGTCGAGGCTGATGACCAGGCCTTCTTCGGCCGCCTTCATCGCATCGCGCCGCAACTGTTCGATCTTGAGCCGCCCGGCGGGAGCTTCGCCTTCAGGCAAGGCCGCCATGACTGCGGCATGCGCCTCCTCAAAGTCGGGGCCGTGTTCCGGGTGCGTCAGGATAAGCCCGCGCTGCTCGGTCATTCCGGCGAGGATTCGGGTCCCGACTTCGTAGGGGTCCATGCCTTCCTCGAACGCGGTGCCGAACTGGGCGAGCTGTTCCTCGGCCACTTCGGGAAAGCCGCTTGTGCCGAACCCGTCGGGGCGTTTGAGCGCGCTGGTCCAGGCGTTGGTCCGGGTCAGCGCCGGGCAGCACAGCGAACAGCCGATGCGGTGCGGCGCGAGGTTGTAACGCAAACTCTCGGTCAACCCGCGCACCGCGAACTTGCTGGCGGTATAGATGCCCGCCTGCGGCCCGGGCAGGAACGCGGCCATGCTGGCGATATTGACCACATGGCGGCGGCCCTTGCTGGCTTTGATCCGGGGCAGGAAGCTGACCAGCCCGTTGACCACCCCGCCGAAATTGACCCCCATGATCCAGTCGTAATCGTCGTAGCTGGCTTCGTCGGTCGGTCCGAACACGCTGACCCCGGCGTTGTTCACCAGCACGTGGACTTCGCCGAAGTGGCCCACCACCTGCTGCGCCACTTCGGCAAAGCGCGCGCGGTCGGTCACGTCGAGCTTGAGGAACAGCGGCTGGTCGTAGCCCTTTGACGCGAACCACTGCGCCGCGAGCGCCTTGTCGTCTTGGTTGCGATAGCTCAGCGCCAGCTTCATCCCGGCATCGGCAAATGCCTGCGCCACGCCGAGCCCGATGCCGGTCACGGCGCCGGTCACGAAGGCCACGCGGCCCTCCCATTCCCGGCCCACCACTCTCTCGCTCACAGTCCAATTTCCTCTCGCCAAGACATTCACGGTCGTTAGGGTTGCATACAAAGTTCCTCGGGAGAGTCGATAATGAGTGACGTTGAGCAGCGCCTTGCTGCGCTTGAGCACCGCGTAGGCGAGATGGAAGACATCAATGCCATCCGCCGGTTGCACTGGGCCTATGGCTACTACATCGACTTCAACCGCCCGGAAGACGTGGCTGACCTGTTTGCCGAAGAGGGCGTGGTAGTATTCCTGAGCGGCGAATATGTCGGCCGCGCGGGTGTTATCCGGCTTTATGGCGACTGGATTGCGGGGCGCTTCACCGGCGGCAAGCCTGGCCCGGTCGATGGTTTGCTGCTCGACCATTTCCAGATGCAGGACATCATCACCGTGGCGCCCGATCGGCAGACCGCCAAGGGCCGTTTCCGCGGCATGCTGTTCGGCGGCTGGCATGATGATTTCCAGGACACGCGCGAAGAAATGATGCCGCAGCAGTTCATGGAAGCGGGCATCTACGAAAACGACTACGTGCGCGAACGCGGCGCCTGGAAAATCAAGCGGCTCGACTACAAGATGCAGTGGCAGGGGAACTATGAGGAAGGTTGGGCGCATACCACCGCGCACCTGCAACCGGCCGACAAGCTGTTCCCGGAAGACCCGCTCGGCCCCGACCGGCTGCTCCCGGCGAGCGAGATCCGCAAGACCTGGCCCTATCGCAGTGATGTGCCGATGCATTTTGCGCACCCCAAGTTCGGCAAGTTGCTGGCAGGGCAGGAAAAGGCGTGAAACCGGCACCGGGCGCGCTGGCGTGGGACACGGACGCGCCGCCGTTCGATCCGTGCGACACCGGCAATCGGCAATCACTCACTACCCGCGAAGTAGCAGAGCGGTTCATCCAGCTGTTCTATGTCGAGGACAATCCGACCGACGCGTTCACCTGCTGGATGCATCCCGATTACATCCAGCATAATCCCAATGCACCAACCGGGCGCGATGCAACGCTGGCGATGATGCAGGCGAGCATGGCCCGCCTGCCCGATCTCAGCCACCGGGTCCTGCGCGTCGTGTGGGGGGATGCCGACCTGGTCGCCGTCCACTTCCACTTCCAGCGCGAGAAGGATACGCGCGGATACGCAATCGTCGACCTCCTGCGGGTGGCGGACGGCTATATCGTCGAGCACTGGGACGTGATGCAGGACGTGCCCGACCCGGCAATTGCCAAGAACCCCAACGGGATGTTCTGACGCGCACGCTGGGCTTGGAACTGCCAGCATGTTGCCCGATTGCATCGCCTTGCGGGGACTTCGACGGCCGGCTTCAGGGTCGATTGCAACGATCGTTACAATGGGGCAGGTGCCGGGCGCCCGCCGCACCTTCAAAATAAGCGGCGGTCTGAACTTGGAGAGGTTCCATGCCTTATATCGCCCTTCGCGGTCGCGCCCGCACGTGCCTGTCGCTGACTACATCGCTCGCCGTGCTTGCCTGGACCGTTCCTGCGCTAGCCCAGAACGCCTCACCACCGACGACCACGGCCGCGGCCGACGAAACGTCAGGTAACAGCGAGATTATCGTCACCGCGCAGTTCCGGCAGCAGAACCTGCAGGACACGCCGCTGGCGATCACCGCCGTGACTGCCGAGACGATGGAGGCAAAGAGCCAGACCAACCTGGCGCAAGTCGCCGACAGTGCGCCGAACGTCACGTTGAAGCCGCAGGGTGCATCGTTCGGACCGTCGATCGCGGTGACCATCCGCGGCATCGGCGCGGGCGATTTCAACCCGGCCTACGAGCCTGGCGTCGGTATCTATATCGACGACGTTTACTACCCTCAACTGACCGGCGCAGTGTTCGACTTGCTCGATCTCGACCGGGTCGAGATCCTGCGAGGTCCACAGGGCACGCTATCGGGCCGAAACTCCGAGGGCGGCTCGATCAAAATGTTCACCCGGCGGCCGGAAGGCTCGAACGAGGGTTTTGTCGAGGGAACTTACGGCAGTCGTAACCGGATCGGCATTCGCGGCGGGTTCGATTTCAAGCTGACCGATGACCTGTTTGGCCGCGTTTCGGGCGTTTATAAGCACCAGAACGGCTACGTCGACCAGCTCGATTTCGGTTGCGTCTATCCGGCCGGCGGTACGGCCACGTTTACCGCCAATGACGGCACAACCAAGCTGCGCAATCCCGCAGGCGGCGTCCCGCGAGTCCGCCCGACCGGATCGTGTGTGGTCGATAGCCTGGGCGAAGTCGGCTACCAGGCCATTCGCGGCGCGCTTCGCTACAGCCCGTCGTCGGCGATCGATATCAACCTGTCCGCTGAATACATACATGACAAGCACAGCGCGGCGGGCGAAGTGCTGGCGGCTACCGGTCCGATCGACAACGGCAACACCAACATCGGCAACGTGCCTTACGACAACCGGTTCATCTGCGGCCAGTTCTGCAATTTCTCGACCTACTCGTCACCCGCGATCGTCTTCCAGGGTGTCGCTGTTCCGCCGGGCGGACAGCCGCTGCTCGCGACCAGTAATTCCAATCAGAGCATTTACGACGGCTACAACCTGGCGGCGAACGTGCATGTCGAGCTCAATGACATGTTCACCGTCGACAACATCCTTGCTTACCAGAACTGGGTGACGACGTTTGGGGTGGACGACGACCTGTCGCCCATCCCGCTGTCTGGCGGCTACAACCACCTGACCCACTACAACTGGAGCGAGGAACTACGCCTCAACGTTAAGCTGGCGGAGACGGCCAGCGTGGTCCTTGGCGGCTACTACTTCAAGCAGGAGACCGACTACTATTCGTACCAGGACCTGCGCTATATCAACGTCGCGCCCGGGGTCGGGCTATTCCCGTTGCAGTTCATCCAGCCGGACCAGACACCGGCAGACGCCAAGGCCGGTTTCGCCAACGTCGACTGGGAAATTGTCCCCGGCCTGACCTTCAATGGCGGCTTGCGCTATACCGACGAGAGCAAGGAGTATCATTACTTCCGGCTCAATCCCGACGGGACGATCAACGCTTACCTCGATCCTGTCGGGGCCACAAATGGCGCCGGCACACCCGGCGCACTGACCGGCCTGGTGGCCACTTACAAGGGCAATCGGTGGGATTACCGCGCCGCACTAAGCTATCGCTTCTCGTCCGAGATCCTGGCCTATGCGAGCATCTCGACCGGCTTCAAGGGCGGCGGCACCAACCCGCGGCCGTTCTATGCCAGCCAGGCAATCAGCTTCGCGCCCGAAGTTTTAACCAGCTACGAAATCGGCCTCAGGACCGACCTGTTTGATCGGCGGCTACGGCTCAACCTGACCGGGTTCTATGGCGAACTCGGCAACGCCCAGATCGGCACAGCGATCTGCCCGGATGGATCGACCCCGTGCGCGGCCACCATCAACGGCGGCAACGCGCACCAGAAGGGCGTGGAAGTCGAATTCACCGCCCGCCCGGTGAGCGCCCTGTCGATCGACGGATCGCTCAGCTACCTCGATTTCCACTACACCACGCTGGCGCCGGGATCGACGATCTCGCTAAACGATCCGTTCGCCGGGGTGCCGAAGTGGAAGTGGACGCTCGGCGCGCAGTACCGGTGGGATCTGTCGGACTTCGGTTCGATTACCCCGCGGGTCGACGCGTCGTACCAGGACCAGATTTACACTGGCTTCAAGTACCTCGGCGTGCCGCAGCTCATCAATGCCTACACACTGGTCAATGCGCGGCTGATGTGGATGAATGAGGACCGCGACCTGTCGGCTTCGCTCGAAGTTACGAACCTGACTGACAAGTACTACTACGTCACGCTGTTCGATCTGCGTGCGGCAGGAGCAGGGCTGGACAAGGCCCAGCCGGGCCACCCGCGCGAATGGGCGGTGACGGTCAAGAAAACCTTCTGAACTGGCGTACGGCACAAGTGAAAAGGGCGGCCCCCAAAGGCCGCCCTTTTTGTATCAGCCGGCCATTGCCGGGACCGAGCCCCAGACTTCTTCGGCCACCTCGATCACCAGGCGGATTTTTTCGGCCTGCTGTTCGGTTGTGATGTCGTTGCCGTGGACGGTGCTGGCAAAGCCGCATTGCGGGCTCAGCGCGAGCTGGTCGATGTCGACGAACTTGGTCGCCTCGTCGATCCGGCGCTTCACGTCGTCCTTGGTTTCGAGCTCGCCCAGCTTGGTGGTGACTAGGCCCAGGACCACGGTCTTGCCCTTGGGCAGGAACCGCAGCGGGGCAAAGTCACCCGAGCGGGGATCATCGTACTCGAGGAAGAACGCATCGATATCGAGATCGTTAAACATGATCTCGGCGACAGGTTCGTAGCCGCCTTCGGCCGCCCAGCTCGAACGGAAGTTGCCGCGGCACAAGTGGATCGCCTTGATCATGTCGGCCGGAGCGGACTTGAAACTCTCGTTGATCAGCTTGGCATACTGGCGAGGAGTATCGTCGGGATCCATTCCGCGGGCCTTGGCGTCGGCCCGGTGGGTATCGTCACACAAGTACGCCAAGTTGGTGTCGTCCATCTGGATGTAGCGGCAACCGGCATCGGCCAGACTTTCGATTTCGGCGCGGTAGGCAGTGGCAACATCGGCGTAGAACTCGTCCATCGTGGGATAGACATCTTGCGGGATGCCTTCGCGCCCGGCGCGGAAGTGCAGCATGGTCGGGCTCGGGATGGCAACCTTGGGGGTCTCGCTGGTCAGGCCCTTGAGATACTCGAAGTCGGCCAGCTGGATCGGCTTCACGTGGCGGATCTTGCCCGTGACGACCATTTTGGGCGGCGCGAAATGGACGTCCTTGCCGGCGTCGTTCTTGAACGCCTTGGCGATGCCGCCATGCTCTTCGACCCCGTCGAGCTTGAGCAGGAAATCGGTGTGGAAAAAGAAGCGGCGAAATTCGCCATCGGTGATGGCCTTGAGTCCGAGAGCCTCCTGCCATTTGACCAATTCGGCAATGGCGGCATCTTCGATATCGCGCAGTTCGGCATGATCGATATTGGCCGCGGCGCGGTGTTCGCGGGCTTCGAGTACGCTGCGCGGACGCAGGAACGAGCCGACATGGTCGGCGCGGGACGGCAATTTGGTAGTCATGGAATTGTCCTGTCTGGCAAAGAGAAATCTTTGAGCCAGGGTCATAACGCGGGCTCGCGCTCGACTGACAGTGCCTCGATACCCGAAAATGGTGCACTGCCACAACAGGCAATTGCACGAACCGCCGCATGCTTCGCGCGCTTGACCGGAGCCGTGCCGCAATCCAAGCAGCGCTGATAAAAATGGGCCTCCGTCAGGTGGCGCGCGGAGAGGTCATGGCTGAAGTCACGCTCTACCACTGGGAGCCGAACGCCAACTCGGGCAAGCCGATGCTGGCGCTCGAGGAAAAGGGCGTGGCCTGGAACAGCCACTACATCAACATGCTGACGTTCGATCAGCACCAGCCTGAATACCTCGCGATCAACCCGCAGGGCACGATCCCTGCGATGCTTCACGGTGAGCGAGTGCTGACCGAAAGCACCGCGATCATGGAATATGTCGACGAAGCGTTCGGCGGTCCTGCCCTGATGCCCGCCGACCCGCGCGATCGCTGGCGGATTCGCTGGTGGATGAAGTTCATGGATCAGTGGCTCGGTCCGAGTTTCTCGATGATCGGTTGGTGCACCTTCATTGGCCCGGCGCTTGCCGAAAAGTCGGAACAGGAACGCGAGGCGATGATCGCCCGCATTCCGCTTCCCGAGCGACGCACGGCATGGCGCAAGGCAATGTTCGCCGAGTTCAGCGAGGCCGAACTCGCCGAAAGCAGGCGCCGCGTGGGGCACGGCGTGGCGATGATCGAGGAGGAGCTCGGCAAGCGAGAATATATTGCGAGCGATCAGTACTCGCTGGCCGATATCAACATCTTCAATTCCACCTACATGCTGCCCGTCGGAAATCCCGACCTTGTGGGGGCGGACAAGACCCCGAACCTGTGGCGCTGGCTAAGGACGGTCTACCGGCGGCCCGCAGTGCAACGCACCTGGGCCATGGGTTCGGGCCGTTTCACCGACCGCTTCATCGCGATCATGGAGGAGTTCGCCTGATGGCGCGGCAAAGCTCTGCCCCCGTCCTCTATCACGGCGGCCCGAATGGCCCTTCGCTCGCCGTTCTAGCTGCGCTCGAGGAGAGCGGCCTTGGGATAGAATGTCGGCAAGTCCGGCTAATCTACGGCGAGCGGCACACCTTGCCCGGTATCGAGGATTCCCAAGCCTTGGACTTCGCGGTCGAGGGCGAGGGTCCTGTGCTGGTGATAGGCGGCGAGGCGTTGAGCGAGTCGGTCTTCCTCGCGCAATATTTTGATGAGGCAACGGGCGGCTGCGGCTTGCAGCCACCGGATGCTTATGCGCGCTGGCAAATGCGGATGTGGTGCCGTCAGGCCACCGAGCGGCTCGCCCCCGCATCCGCCTACCTTGGCAACATAGCGTGGTCACAGCGACAGAAGCTTGATGGCCTCACACCCGCTCAATTCACGGAGATGGTTAGCCCCATTCGGAGTAGCGATCTGCGCGAACGCTGGCAGGAATTGTTCGACGGAGCGGTTGACGCCGCCAAAGTCGAGGACAGCAAGGCCAAGGTCGCGCAGTTCGCCGAGCGGGTCGAGAATCAGCTCGCAGACGGGCGCGAGTGGTTGATGGGCGCGTTCTCGATTGCCGACCTTGAAACTTATGCTTGGCTCAATCCCATGCGTTTCCTGGAACATGACGCCTTTATGCGGCGTGATGCTTGCGTTGCGTGGCTTGATCGCGTCGGGACACGTCCGAGTGTCGCCAAGGTACTCGCTCTGGCCGACCAGGGCGATCCGAACACAATTTTCGCGCCGGGGCCGGAAATCAATCGCTGGGGTTGAAGGGGGACTGCATGAAGCCTGCCAATTGGATCGTTGCCGCCTTCGCCGCGCTGGCCCTGTCAGCCTGCAATATGGCCGCCACCACGGCCGAACCCTCGGCCGTGCCGACCAGCGGCGTGACTGACGCCATGATCGCGGCGGCCGACGGCAACGAGTGGCTGACTTACGGACGCGACTATGGCGAACAGCGGTTCAGCCCGCTGACCCAGATCCGCGACCAGAACATCGGCCAGCTGGGCCTCGCCTGGTATGCCGACCTTGAAACGGCGCGCGGGCAAGAAGCGACCCCGCTGATGCACGACGGCGTCCTGTACGTGTCGACCGCGTGGTCGATGGTGAAGGCCTATGACGCGCGCACCGGCGCGCTCAAATGGTCATACGATCCCAAGGTCCCGCGCGAGACGCTGCCAGTGGCCTGCTGCGACGCGGTCAACCGCGGCGTCGCGCTCTATGGCGACAAGGTCTATGTCGCCTCGCTCGACGGGCGGCTGATCGCGCTCGACCAGAAAACTGGCGCGGTCGCGTGGTCGAAGGACGTGGTGCCCGATCACACCAGTTACACCATCACCGGCGCGCCGCGCGTGGCCAAGGGCAAGATCCTGATCGGCTCGGGCGGGGCGGAATACCGCGCGCGCGGGTTCATCGCGGCGTTCGACTGGGCGACCGGCGAGGAGCTGTGGCGCTTCCACACCGTGCCCGGCAATCCGGCTGACGGTTCAGAGAATGACGCGATGAAGCGCGCCGCCCAGACTTGGGGCGGTGAATGGTGGAAGCTGGGCGGCGGCGGCACCGTGTGGGACGCGATCACTTACGATCCCGCGACCAACCTGGTGTTCTTCGGTACCGGTAACGCAGAGCCGTGGAACCCCGCCGCCAATGGCCGCGATAAGGCGGCAGGCGCGGCAGGCGCGGGCGACAACCTCTACACTTCGTCGATCGTGGCGGTGAACGCCGACACCGGCGAATATGCGTGGCACTTCCAGGAAACCCCTGAAGATCGCTGGGACTACGATTCCGATGCCCAGATCACGATGGCCGACATGACCATCGATGGGGCGCAGAAGCGGGTCCTGCTGCACGCGCCCAAGAACGGCTATTTCTATATTCTCGACGCCAAGACCGGGCAGTTCCTCAGCGGTACCCCGTGGACGGTGCAGAACTGGACCACCGGGATCGATCCCGCGACCGGCCGTCCGCAAATCAATCCCGAAGCCCGCTACGAACAGACCGGCAAGCAATGGGTCTCGCTGCCGGGCGCGGGCGGGGCGCATTCATGGCAGCCGATGAGCTTCAGCCAGCAGACCGGGCTGATGTACATTCCGGCCAATATCGCCGGCTTCCCTTACCTCGCGCAAAAGAACTGGCAGGCATCGGACATCGGCTTCCAGACGGGCATCGATTCGGCCGGCACGGCGATGCCGGCGATCCCCGAAGTGCGCGAGCAGATCTTGCAATCGACCACCGGCGCGCTGGTGGCGTGGGACCCGGTGGCCAGGAAGGAAGCGTGGCGGGTCGATTTCGACGGGCCGTGGAACGGCGGCACGTTGGCAACCGCGGGTAACCTGGTGTTCCAGGGCAATGCGCGCGAAAACTTCGTCGCTTATGCGGCCAATAGCGGCAGCAAGCTGTGGTCGTTCCCGGCACAGACCGGGATCATTGCCGCGCCGATGACTTATGCCATCGATGGCGAGCAATACGTCGCCATTCTCGCGGGTTGGGGCGGCGTGTGGGACATCGCGCCCGGCATCCTTGCGTCCAAGTCCGGCCGCCCGCGCAACATCAGCCGGTTGCTGGTGTTCAAGCTCGACGGAACCGCCAAGCTGCCACTTGCGCCGCCGATGCAGGCACTGGTGCTCGATCCGCCGGCCTTCACCGGTACCGAGGCGCAAGTCGCTCGCGGCGGCGCGCTGTTTGGCCGTTACTGCAGCGTGTGCCACGGCGATGCGGCGATAGCGGGCACGCTCAACCCCGACTTGCGCTACTCGGCGGCGATCGGCGATGCCAACGCGGTCGAGGCGATCGTGATCGACGGCGCCTTGCGGCACGACGGCATGGTCTCGTTCAAACAAGCCGTGACGCCAGACGACGCCGAGGCAATCCGGCAATACGTGCTCAAGCGCGCCAACGAGGACCTGGCGCTGACCAGCCGGACAACGGCTCGTCCGGTTCCGCGCCCGCCCGGCGGCGCTTAAGATTCGACAGACTTGCGGCGCAATTGTAACGCTCGTTATCAAAAAGGGATCAATGGCCGCCCGACCGCTAATTTGCTAGGGTGGCTACAAACAGATTCGCTTCCGGGAAAGGAGCCTTTGCTATGAATGAAGTCACCACCATCGACCGCACCCAGCGGGACTATTCGCAGGCCGCCAAGGATTTCCTCGCGCGCAAGCCACAGCTGTTCATCAACGGCGAATGGGTCGATTCCTCGCATGACGCGGTGATCGATGTCGAAGACCCGTCGAGTGGCAAGATTGTCGGCCATGTGGTCGATGCGTCGGACAAGGATGTCGACCGGGCAGTTGCCGCCGCGCGCGCGGCGGTGGACGATAACCGCTGGTACGGCCTCCCGCCGATGCAGCGCGAACGCATCATGCACAAGTTCGCCGACCTGCTGGAAGCCAATGCCGACCTGTTCGCCGAGCTTGAGGCGATCGACAACGGCAAGCCCAAGGGGATGGCCGGCGCGGTCGATATCCCGGGCGCGATCAGCCAGATCCGCTTCATGGCCGGCTGGGCCAGTAAGTCCGGCGGGCAGGTGATCCAGCCCTACACCATGCCCACCGGCACGGTGTTCAGCTACACCCAGAAGGAACCCGTCGGCGTCTGCGCGCAGATCGTGCCGTGGAACTTCCCGCTGCTGATGGCCTGCCTCAAGATTGCGCCCGCAGTCGCGGCGGGCTGCTGCACCGTGCTCAAGCCGGCCGAACAGACCAGCCTGACTGCGCTCAAACTGGGCGACCTGGTCACCGAAGCCGGCTTCCCGGCGGGCGTGATCAACATCATCACCGGCAACGGCCACACCGCGGGTGACCGGATGGTCAAGCACCCCGATGTCGACAAGGTTGCCTTCACCGGCTCGACCGAAATCGGCAAGGTGATCAACAAGAACGCGACCGATACGATGAAGCGCGTGACGCTCGAACTGGGCGGCAAGAGCCCGGTCGTGGTCATGCCCGATGTCGATGTCGCCACCACCGCGCCGGGCGTGGCGGGCGCGATCTTCTTCAACTCGGGCCAGGTCTGCGTGGCCGGTTCGCGCCTGTTCGCGCACAAGTCGATCTTCGACGACGTCCTCGAGGGGATGACCAAGACAGCCGACTTCTGGAGCCCGCGTGCCAGCCTCGATCCGGCCGGCCACATGGGCCCGCTGATCTCCAAGGAACAGCACGACAAGGTGCTCGGCTACATCGAAGCCGGCAAGCGTGATGGCGCCAGTGTGGTGATGGGCGGCGACGTGCCGGAGAATGCCGGCGGCTATTACATCAACCCGACGATCCTCGCCAACGTGAACCCGCAGATGAGCGTTGTTCGCGAGGAAATCTTCGGCCCGGTCGTGGTGGCGCAGCGCTTTGACGATCTCGATGAAGTCGCCAAGATGGCCAACGACACCAACTTCGGCCTCGGCGCCGGGGTCTGGACGCGGGACATCTCGGCGATGCATCGGCTGGCCTCGAAGATCAAATCGGGCACCGTGTGGGGCAACTGCCACGCCACGATCGACACCGCGCTGCCGTTCGGCGGCTACAAGGAATCTGGAATCGGGCGCGAGCAGGGCCAGCAGGGCCTCGAAGCCTACCAGGAAACCAAGACGGTCATCATCCAGCTTTGATCGCCTGAACAGACAAGGGCCCGCCTCGGTCAAGGCTGGGGCGGGCCCGGCCATTTCAAGAGGACACGCAGTGCCCATCGACCTGCAGAAAATCCGCGCCATCGACGTCCACGTGCACGCGGAAGTATCGTGCCACGATCCGGAAGACCCGGTGATGGGCAAGTTCTTCGATGCCGCCAGCGCCTATTTCAAGGCGCCGCGCGAACGGCCGAAAATGCCCGAAATCATCGAGCTTTACCGCGAAACCCAGATCGCGCTGGTGCTGTTCACGGTCGATTGTGAAAGCGCGATGGGCGCCAAGCGGGTCTCGAATTACGAGGTCGCGGAGCAAGCCGCGAAGAACGATGACATCTGTATCGCCTTTGCCAGCATCGATCCGCACAAGGGCAAGTACGGTGCCCGCGAGGCGCGCGACCTGGTCGAGAATTTCGGGGTCAAGGGCTTCAAGTTCCACGGCATCGCGCAGAACGCGCACCCGGCGGACCGGATGGCCTATCCGATCTACGAAGTGATCAATGAGTATAAACTGCCGGTGATCTTCCACACCGGCCATTCGGGCATGGGCACCGGGATGCGCGGCGGCGGCGGCATGCGGCTCAAGTACGGCGAGCCGATGCTGATCGACGACGTCGCGGTTGATTTTCCCGACATGAAGATCATCCTCGCCCACCCAAGCTGGCCCTGGGTCGACCAGAGCCTGAGCATGGCGATGCACAAGGACAACGTGTTCATCGATCTCAGTGGGTGGAGCCCGAAGTACTTCCCCAAGCAGGTGATCCAGTACGCCAACACCCAGCTGAAACATAAGATGCTGTTCGGCAGCGACTTCCCGCTGATCCACCCCGACAAGTGGATCGCTGCCGCGCAGGAAGTCGGCTTCCGCGAGGAAGTGATGCCCGGCATCTTGAAAGACAATGCCGCGCGGGTCCTGGGGCTGTCGTGAGACAAGGAGTTCACAGCCTCTCAACCGTCATCCCGGACTTGATCCGGGATCCCGCTTTTCTTCCAAACGTCGCGGAGAAGTGGGACCCCGGATCAAGCCCGGGGTGACGAAGTAAGGGCGAGAGGAGCGCTAATGGATTTCACCGGACAGCACATCGTCGTCACGGGCGGCTCGACCGGCATCGGCCTGGCGACCGCGCAACTGCTGGCACGGCGCGGCGCTAATGTCTCTTTGATGGCCCGGCGCAAGGATGTGCTGGACGAGGAGGCGGGCAAAATCGGCGCGAACGCGGCGGGTTTTGCAGCCGATCTTGGCGACAAGCGCCAACTCGACGCCGCGTTCGAGGCAGCGGTCGACCACTTTGGGCCGATCACCGGACTGTTTGCCAATGCGGGGCTGACCGGCGGCTTTACTCCGGCAGTCGAATTCGATTCGGATTTCTTCGAGCAGACCATCCGAGTCAACCTGACCAGCGTGTTCTGGGCAATCCAGAAGGTGCTCCCGCCGATGATCGCGGCGCGCAAGGGCGCCATCCTCGTCACCGGCTCGATGGGATCGAAGCGCGGGATGGCGATGAACCCGGCTTATGTCGCCTCCAAACATGGCGTTCTCGGGCTGACGCGAGCGATCGCGGTGGAGATGGCGCCGCACAATGTGCGCGCCAACTGTGTGATCCCGGGCTTCATCCGCACCGAGGCGCTTGACCGCATCCCGCCCGAGCAGATGGGCAAGATCGAGGGCCGCATTCCGATGCGCCACATGGGCACGCCGATGGAACTGGCCGAAGTCGCCGCGTTCCTGCTCAGCGACGCGGCGAGCCATGTCACCGGGCAGGATTGGGCGGTCGATGGCGGCGTGCTCGAAAGCATCGAGGTTTGATGGCGAACCCGCGCACCCTGAAGAGTCCATACGCGCGGGGCAAGCGCCACATGTTGCTTTCCCTAGCAGCTATGCCCGCAATCATGTGGGGAATTCCGTTTAACGCTGCAGCTCTCGGTATCTGGACCAGCTCCGTGATTCTCTGGGTAATTATGCCTTTGGCCGTCCTCTTGCTTCTGTTGGGTGGCTTCGGTTCGTTTCTGATCAGATGCCCAAAATGCGGCAAGTCGGTCTTCGTGAAGTACCTCTACGGTTTCTTTGCTTATTCGGTACCTTGGCCCGAGCGGCAGTGCAGCCGCTGTCGCAACGACCTCACCGAGCCACCGACGATTTCTGATCTCGAGAGGGCAACATGATGACGCTCAAGTACTATCACGCCGAGCCGCTGGCGAACTCGCTCAAGTCGATGCTCCCGCTCAGGGAAAAGGGACTCGAATACGAGAGCGTCTATGTCGACCTGCACAAGTTCGAGCAACATTCGGACTGGTTTGTGGCAATCAATCCCGAGGGCCAGGTGCCGGTGCTCGACCACGACGGCACGATCATCACTCACACCACCGTGATCAACGAATACCTCGAGGATGCCTTCCCCGACAAGCAGCCCGAAACAGGCCCGTTGCGCCCGCGCGATCCTGCCGGCGCGGCGCGGATGCGCTACTGGAACAAGTTCGTCGACGAGCATGTGATGAACCACGTCTCGATGCACGGCTGGCACCGCATGGTGGGCGTCATTGCGCGCAATATCGATGGCGGCACGTTCGAGGAACTGCTGAACCACATCCCCTTGCCCGACCAGCGCAAGAAGTGGGCGTCAGCGCGCTCGGGCTTCTCCGAAGCGGACTTGCAGAACGCCAGCGACAAGATCGATTACGCGCTCGGCAGGATCGAAACTCAGCTCGGCGAGACCGCGTGGTTGGCCGGCGCGGCTTACACACTTGCCGACATCAACTTCTACTCGCACTGCGGGATGATGGTCGAACGGATGTTTCCGGAGAAAGACGTCGCCGCGAATTACCCGCGCCTGGTCGACTGGCGCGAGCGCGTGACCGCGCGGCCCGCCGTCGCCGAGGCGCTCAAAGCCGAGGATCGCACTGCACCGGGCCTGCGGACCTGGAGCGGCGACCGCTAAGAAAAGACCCACGGGAGACTACGACAATGCGCGCATGGATGCTGCCGGCCGGATCCGACGGGTTCGACAAGCTCTACCTCGAGACCCTGCCCGATCCCGAGCCTGGCCCCGGCCAGGTACTGATCAGGGTTCATGCTTGCTCGATCAACTACCGCGATTTCGCGGTTGCGGCGGGCAAGTATTTCGGCGGCGCGCTCAAGGCTCCGGCAATCCCGCTCAGCGATGGTGCGGGCGAAGTGGTCGCGGTTGGCGAAGGCGTGACCCGGTTCAAGCCCGGGGACCGGGTGCAGGGCGCTTTCTTCATGGCGTGGGAAGAAGGACCGCCGCGGATGAGCCCCGCGCTTGGCGATGGCAACGCGCCCGGGATGCTCGCTGAATTGGTCGTGCTGCCCGAAGTCGGCGTGGTGCCGATGGCAGCCAGCCTCGATTATGCGCAAGCCTCCACGCTGCCGTGCGCGGGCGTGACTGCGTGGAATGCGCTGTACGAAGGGCCGCGCCCACTGGTCCCGGGCAACCGGGTGTTGGTGCTGGGCAGCGGCGGGGTCTCGATGCTGGCGCTGCAACTGGCGCGCGCAGGCGGGTGCGAGGTGTTTGCGACCTCGTCGAGCGACGAGAAGCTGGCGCGCGTGCGCGAACTGGGCGCGGTGCAGACGATCAATTACCAGACCACGCCGGAGTGGGGCGCTCATGTCGGCCGCGCGCTGGGCGGGGTCGACCGGGTTGTCGAAGTTGGCGGGGCGGGCACCGCAGAGCAATCGATGGCCGCACTGCGCACCTGGGGGGAAGTGGCGATGATCGGCGTGCTCTCCCCCGAAGGCGGGCCGCATCCCCGCGGCCTGATGATGACCGGGGGTTCGATGCGCGGCATCTTCGTCGGGTCGGTGGCAATGGCCAAAAAGCTCAACGCCGCGATCGACGCCAACGGGATCGAACCGCTAATCGGCAAGCGCTTCAGCTTCGACCAGGCCAGGGACGCTTACGCCCACGCCTGGGGACCGGACAGCTTCGCCAAAACGGTGATCGAGCTTGCCTGACGCAGTCTCTTTCCTTTTCTCCCCGTGCGCGGCACATCGGTGCCGGGAGAGAACATGCATGGCCACCATCGCCGCACCGGCGCCGCGCAATCGGCGATATGAAATCGGCGTCTTGGTGCGCTATTCCTGCGCGAAACCGCACCGTGTATAGTCGCTCGCAAGGAGCCTTAGAACTATGTGGGAAGTACGCGTCACGCCGGCCGGCGATTTCGACAATCACGCGGAGCCGAGCCCGCATTTCGAGACTGTGCCGCTGTCGGGCGCGATGGGGGCGGAGATTGCCGGGGTGCGTTTGCCTGACCTTAGCGACGAAGGCTTCGAGGACTTCAAGCAGGCGCTCTACCGCCACAAGATGCTGTACCTGAAGGACCAGCACCTGACCCATGCCGAGCACGAAGCATTTGGCGCGCGATTGGGGCCATTCGCGGTCGATGCCTATACTCAGGGCGTGCCGGGCCACCGCGAGGTCCATCCGATCATCAAGGAGGCGGATACCAAGGTCGCCAGCTTGTTCGGCGGCGGCTGGCACACCGACAGCCCGTTCTTGGCCGAACCCCCGGCGATCACCACCCTGCGTAGCGTTGAAGTGCCCCCGTTTGGCGGCGACACCTCATGGGCCAACTGCGCGCTCGGCTTCCGCCACCTGTCGAAGACCTACCAGGACATGCTGAGGCCGCTCAGGGTCCACATGTCCGCGCGCAACAACTACCTGACGCAGAGCGTTCTGCTCGACAAGCCGATCGAATTCTCGAGCGAGGAAACCAAAAAGGCCGGGCTCGAAGGCCGCTATCACCCGCTGGTTCGCACCCATCCCGAGACGGGCGAGGAATCGCTCTACATCTGCGACACTTACACCGTCGGTTTCGAAGGCATGACCACCCAGGAGGCCAAGCCGATCGTCGACTTCCTTGTCGCCCACTGCACCCAGGCCGCGTTCACTTGCCGGTTGCGCTGGGAGCCGGGCATGGTCGCCTTGTGGGACAACCGCACCGCGATGCACCTCGGCCCGAACGACTACGACGGTTATCGGCGCGAGATGTACCGCACGACGACGGCAGGTACGAAGCCCGTCTGATGGGCCAAGATTGCGGTGAGCCACGTTTGCGATAGGCTTGCGTAATGACGGCGGGCAAACATTGGCAAGAGCTCGACGGGCTTCGCGGAGTCCTGGCCTTGGGTGTCGTGTTGCTTCACTTTGGCGTCAACAATCTTGCCGCTCAAATTGGTTGGCGCGGATTGACCTTCAACCTCGCGGTTGACGTATTCTTCCTGCTAAGTGGCTACGTACTTACCCATTCTGCGCGCAACGCATTCGACCCGCGCCGTTTTGTTGTCCGGCGATTCATGCGTCTGGCTCCCGTCTATTTTGTCACTACGCTCATCGCGATCCTGGCGACGGCTCATTTCGAACCGCTTGAACTCGTCGCCGGAGTGCCGTTCGCGGGAAGGGATCCGATAAACTCCCCGTCGTGGAGCGCAACTTGGGAATTTTACCTTCCAGTCCTCGCCGTCTTGTTGCGGGTTAGGATACCCGAGCGGATCGTCACGCCCGCTCTGATGCTCTGCCTTTGCCTCCTGGGCGTGGCAGATGTCGGCTTTGCAATGGGCGGGCACTACTATTTCGCACGGGCGTTGCTTGGCCTGTCCGCGGGCCATCTGCTCTATCGCTCACGACTGGACAGCAATCTGCCGATGTACGCGCTCGTCGCGGCGCTCGCTGCGATAATGGCAGCGGCGCGTTACGTTCCTGTCATCGCCATGATCCTGCCGATGGTTGCCAGCGCGACCATTCTAGCGGGGCGCCGAAGCCAGACTGTCCTGTCGTCCAGCCCGATTCAGTTCCTGGGTATGATCTCTTACACGCTTTACATGGTACACGTGCCGCTGCTGCTGGCGACAGACAGGTTGGCAGATACCGGGGGCAATATCCTGGCGAAGTTGCTGGTGATTGGCGGCGCCATTTTGTTGGCGTGGCTGCTGACGGTTTGGGTTGAAAGGCCGTGCATGGTCGGCCCCAAGCCAGCAGCGCAAACGGCACCATGATAGTGCGGAGCAAGGGTCAGTCCGCAAAAAAGTTCAGTTCCAGCAGCACGTTGTTCGGATCCGGCGTGAAGATCTGGCGCAGGTTTATCGCGCTGACCAAGTTCTCTTGGTACTCTGCCCCCATCGCGTCCAACCGGCCTTTGACCTCCTCATAGCCGGTGCACTTGAGGGCCACGTGGTGCAGCGCGCCGGTTAGCGAGCCGGGCTGAACTTCGCGATCATAGGCACGAGTACAGTCGAGCGAGTTGATGTGGATGATCGCGCGGTTTTCCGCGTCGAACATCCAGGTCGCGGTTTGCGGGGTCAGCGGCGGGGGCGCATCCTTGCGCACCAGGCCGAGCAGGTTTCCATAGAATTCGGCCGTCTCGTCGAGCCGGTCGGTGATGATGTTGACGTGGTCGAGCGCTTCGACGTTCATGGCGCTTCATCCTCTCGCTTTAGGCTTGCGTGCCTAGCCGAATATTGTATGCGCCGCATACTAATTTCGCGTATGTGATTCATTCACAAGTGAGAGGAACTGGAATGGCCGAGAATCTCGAGCAGATACTGCAGAACACCCCCGACATCGTCAGCAAGCTGCGCAATTCGCAGATCGGTGCCTACGTTTATCCGGTCGTCGCACCGGAATTTTCCAACTGGCGTTCGGAACAGTGGGCCTGGCAGCATTCTGCCGTCCTGTTCGACCAGTCGCACCACATGTTCGATTTGTACATCAAGGGTCCGGATGCGCTCAAGCTGCTGTCCGACACGATGGTCAACTCGGTCGCCAGCTGGGAGGTCAACAAGGCCAAGCAGTACGTGCCGACCACCCCGTATGGCCATGTCATTGGCGACGGCATCATCTTCTACCTGGCCGAAAACGAGTTCGTGTATGTCGGCCGCGCGCCGGCTGCCAACTGGCTGATGTTCCAGGCCCAGAAGGGCGGCTACAACGTCGACATCATCAACGATCCGCGTTCGCCTGCCCGCCCGATGGGCAAGCCGGTCAACCGCATTTCGTGGCGCTTCCAGATCCAGGGCCCGCAGGCCTGGAACGTGATCGAGAAGCTCAACGGCGAACCGCTCGACAAGCTCAAGTTCTTCAACATGAGCAGCATGAAGATCGGCAACAAGACCGTGCGCACGCTGCGCCACGGTATGGCCGGTTCGCCGGGTCTCGAAATCTGGGGCCCGTATGACGAGCAGGACTACATCCGCGAGGAAATCCTCAAGGCTGGCGAAGAATTCGGCCTGATCGCCGTTGGTTCGCGCGCTTACCCGTCGAACACCCTCGAATCCGGCTGGATCCCCAGCCCGCTGCCTCCGATCTACACCGGCGACGAACTCAAGGATTACCGCGAGTTCCTCGCTGCCGACAGCTACGAAGCAACCGGCGCCATCGGCGGTTCCTTCGTCGGCAAGTCGATCGAAGACTACTACCTCAACCCGTGGGAATTGGGTTACGGCCCGTTCGTCAAGTTCGATCACGACTTCATCGGTGCGGACGCCCTCAAGAAGATCGACCCTGCTGCTCAGCGCAAGAAGGTCACTCTCGAGTGGAACGCCGACGACATGAAGAAAATCCAGGGCTCGATGTTCGACCCTGAGGGTGAGCAGTACAAGTTCTTCGACCTGCCGCTCGCGAATTACGCCAACAGCAACTACGACTCGGTCGTCGACGCTGACGGCAACGTGGTCGGCCTGTCGATGTTCACCGGCTACTCGTATAACGAGAAGAAGGCACTCAGCCTGGCGACGATCGATCACGAGATCCCGCTCGGCACCGAACTCCACGTGCTGTGGGGTGAAGAGCCGAACACCAAGAAGACCACGGTCGAGCCGCACAAGCAGCTTGCGGTGCGCGCGATCGCTTCGCCGGTGCCGTACGGCAAGATGGCGGCCGATACCTATGCTTCGGGCTGGCGCACCACGCGCGACACAGTCGACGCGTAAGTCTCAGGCTCTGCCTTTGGCGAGGCGGTGACTAACAATTGGCCCATGGACCCCGTCGGGTTCATGGGCCAATTGCGTTGCAGGATAGGAGAGAATCATGGCCAATTACGTGCTGGTGCATGGCGCCTGGGGCGGCAACCAGACCTACGCGCTGACCGTGCGCGACCTTGAGGCAGCGGGGCACAGCGTGATCGCCTGCACCTTGCGCGGCCTCGGCACGCGGCAGGACGAACTTCATCCCGGCATCACACTGACCGACCACATCGACGATGTCTGCCGGCAGGTCGGGGAATCCGGTTTCGACCGCTTCATCCTCGCCGGGCATTCCTATGGCGGAATGGTCATCACCGGCGTCGCCGCCCGGCTGGGCCAACAGATCGATGCGATCTGCTACATCGACGCCTTCGTGCCCGGCGATGGCGAAAGCCTGTGGGACGTGACCGGCGATTTCGAGCACAACTGGTACATCGACACCCAGAAATCCAAGCCCGGTTATGTCGACCCCATCGGCGCGGCGGACTTTGCAGTTGTGCCTGGCGTGGTCGGCTATCATCCGTTGTTGACCCTGCTCGAAGCGGTCCGGCTAACCGGCGCGGAAGCGGGCATCGCGCGCAAGGCCTACATCTTCGCCACGGGTTACGAGCAAACCCCGTTCCCGCGCTTCGCCGAACGCGCCCAGACCGCAGGTTGGGAATACCACGAGACCGACTGCGACCACTTCGTGATGCAGAACCGGCCCGAACTGACCGCAAAGGTACTGCTCGGGCTGGCCTGAATCGAATTGGCTACCGGTCAGGCAGGCGCTTTGGCCGCCTTGGGGGCGGCCGTGGTATTGGCTGTCACGCGCCAGACTACGTTGCCGACATCGTCGGCTACCAGCAGTGCGCCCGAGGCATCGAACGCCACCCCGACCGGGCGCCCTTGCGTGCCGCCATCCTTGTCGATGAAGCCGCCGACGAAGGTCTGCGCCTTGCCGCTGGGCTTGCCGCCCGTGAACGGCACGAACGCGACCTGGTAGCCGTTGGGGACCGTACGATCCCAGCTGCCGTGCTCACCGATGAAAGCGCCGCCATGGTAGGCGGACGGGAAGGCCGATCCGGTATCAAACACCAGCCCGAGCGGCGCGACGTGCGAGCTGAGCGAGTAATCGGGTGCGATGGCCTTGGCGACCATGTCCGCCCGGCGCGGCATCACGCGCACATCGACGTGGTTACCATAATAGCTCCACGGCCAGCCGTAGAAGGCGCCTTCTTTCACCGAGGTCATGTAATCGGGCACGAGATCGTTGCCGAGTTCGTCACGCTCGTTGACCACGCACCACAATTGCCCGGTTTCGGGATTAAAGGTCAGGCCGTTCGGATTGCGCAGGCCAGTGGCGTAAAGCCGCTTGGCGCCGTCTTCGGGATGCACTTCCCAGATCGCCGCGCGGCCGGCCTCGGCGTCGAGCCCGTTTTCGGTGATGTTCGAGTTCGAACCCACGCCGACGTACAGCCGGCTGCCGTCGGGGCTGGCGGTCAGGCTCTTGGTCCAGTGGTGATCGATCTCGCCCTTTGGCAGGTCAGTCAGTTCGGCGGGTGCGGCCAGCGAGGTCTGCCCTGGGGTGTAGGCATAGCGCAGGATCCGGCCGGTTTCAGCCACGTAGAGATAGCCGCCACTGGCGACGATCCCGAACGGCGAATCGAGCTTGTCCGCCAACACTTTGCGCATGTCAGCCCGGCCATCGCCGTCGGTATCGCGCAGCAGCACGATTTCGTTGCCCGGCTCGCCCGGCCCGTGTGCCTTGCCGATGACGATGCCGAAAATGATGTCTTTGGGCCGCGTAACCGGCTCGATCCCCGGACCCCCGGATTCGACCACCAGCACATCGCCATTGGGCAACGCCAGCACGTTGCGAGGGCTCTTCATGCCGGTGGCAAACGGGGCGATCGTGAAGCCCGCCGGGACCACTGGCATGGCGCCGTTCTTCCAGCCGACTGGATTGGCAATGCCCATCGGCGGGAACAGGTACTGCACCGGATCGGGCAGCTTCGGGCTGGCGCCGTATTGCGTAGCGGGCGAAATTGTCGGGTGCGAACAGGCAGCCAAACCGAGCGTCAGGCTGGCGCCGATGAGGAGGGCCGAGCGCTTCATGACCGGCCTCCTGCCACATCGACATAGGCCATGCGGTGGCCAAGGAAACCGCTGACGATCATCACCAACACCGTCACCACCGACAGCGTCAGGCCGGTCGGGACCACCGAAGTCCACGCATCGCGCGCGTGGACGAAATCGTTGAACAGCGCGAGCACCAGTACGATGGCGCTGCCGATCAGGTGCAACCAGCCGATCGAAGGGCGGTTTTCGCTCGGGTTGGCGAGGAAGTCGATCAGTCCGAACAGAGCGGCAAGCGCGCCCATGATGGTGCCGAAGGCGAGCAGCCAGGCCGAGAAATTGGCCCACTGCATGACCGCCGTCCTGGCATAAGTGATGTCTGTCAGCATCGCGCCGGTGAAGCAGACGACGGGGAACGGCACGAGCATCGCATGCAGCGGCACGCCTCCGATCGCGACTCTAGGTCGGAAGTTGCGCTCCATTGTCAGGCACCCGTATTGTTGTGGTTATTGCACTTCCAATACGTTTCACGCGGAAACTAGGTTCCGCGCCGCCCCAGCGCCGCTTCACATTCGCCCATCAGGCTGGCGACGATCTCGACCACCGGCTCTTCGCGCGTCACCATGCCAACCGATTGACCGGCCATCAGGCTGCCGTGCTCGATGTCGCCGTCGATCACCGCGCGGCGCAGGGCGCCGGCCCAGTAATGCTCTATCTGCAACTGCGCCTCGCCCATCTCGACCCCGCCTTCATCCAGCGTATTGGCGACTTCGCGCTGCTTGGCGTTGAACAGTTCGCCGCCCTTGTTCTTGAGTGCGCGGACCGGGATGACGGGCAGTCTCGGATCGATCTGCACGCTCGCCACCGCATCGCGCGCGCCGGCGCGGAAGAACGCCTTCTTGAAGTTTTCGTGGGCGATACTTTCGGTCGCGCAGGCAAAACGCGTGCCGAGCTGGACCCCGACTGCGCCCATTTCGAGGTAGCCGGCAATCGCCGCGCCGCGGCCGATGCCGCCGGCCACGAACACCAGATGCTCTTCGGCCAGCACGGGCAGGAATTCCTGTGCCAGCACGCTGGTAGAGACCGGGCCAATGTGGCCGCCGGCTTCCATCCCTTCGATTACCAACGCGTCGCCGCCTGCACGCAGCAGCTTCTTGGCCAGCGCCAGCGTCGGCGCGAACACGATGACCTTGGCGCCGAACGCCTTGATCGCCTCGACACTGCCTTTGGGCGGAATGCCGCCGGCGAGCACGACGTGGCCGATTCCGTGTTTACTGCACACCGAGATCAAGTCGAACAGCATCGGGTGCATGGTGATCAGGTTGACCCCGAACGGCTTGCCGGTCAGCGCCCTGGTGGCGGCGATTTCGGCATCGAGCAGGTCGGGCGTCATCGCCCCGCAGGCGATCACTCCAAAACCGCCCGCATTGCTGATGGCAGAGACCAGGCCTCGTTCCGAAACCCAGCTCATCGCGCCGCACAAGATGGCGTATTGGCTGCCAAGGAACTCGCTGCCCCGGCGCATCAGCTGCTCGGTCTTGGGATATGTGCTCATCGGCGGGGCGTCTAGGCCGCGCCGCTGCGGGCGGCAAGGGTTAGCCGCCTCGCCCGCTACGGCCGGTCGTTACGCGCCCCGCGATTGTCGGCCAGCGCTACTTGCGCCGTATCGCGCCCATAGGGATCGGACTGGAACGCGATTGTTCCGCCCTGGGGTATCGCCGTCAGGTAGGTGATATAGATCGGTACCATCTCGGGCAGGGTTTCCACCTGTTCGGGCGTTCGTACGCGGGCGGGCAGCGCGGTGCCCATCAGCCAGCGATGCATCTTGGCGGCATCTTCCATCCGCACGCAGCCCGAACTGAGCTGGCGCGCATCGCGGTCCATCAAATCCTTGTCGGGCGTGTCGTGCAGGTAAATGCCCTGCGGGTTGGGGAACATGAACTTGACCTTCCCCATGAAGTTGCTGCCGCCGGGCAACTGGCGCACGTGCACTTTGGTGCGGCCTTCGTGGACGGCTCGCCAGTCAACCGTGGCAGGATCGACCAGCGGGGCATCGTCGCGCCAGTCGGACAGCACCTGGTAACCGCCGGTGCGCAAGTAGCCGACGCCGCGATCCATCACGTTGGCGGCAATGGTATGCGCCACCAGGTCATCCGGAATCTGCCAGTAAGGATTGAGGATCGCGAAGCGCAGGAACCCGGCCATCATCGGCGTCTGCAGTTCGGGCTTGCCGACCACGACCTTCATCGAATCGACCACCTGGCCGTCCTCGTACATCCACAGTGTGGCACTGGCCGCGTCAACCAGCACATGGCGACCTTGTGGGATCGCCGGGATGGCCCGGATCCGTTCGAGGTTGGTCCATATCTGGCGCCGCTGGCCTTCGGAAAAGCGCGGGTCTTCCAGCGCCTTGCGCATCGGCGCGTAAAGTGGATGCATCCAGCGCATCTCATCGATGTAATGCTCGAGCGATTCCGCGCCCGCCGCAGTGGAAAGCGCCGACTCAACCGTGGGAATGACGGGCGCGAGCGCCTGCGTTTCGTAAATCATCTCGCTGCCATGGACCGAACGCATGGCCCGGACATAGTTGGCGTAAGCGCCAGACAGGGCAACTTCGGCCTTGGCGATATCGTCCAGGTCACCGCGGCGGGCCTTGTCGACCAGCTTGGCGACGCGGTCGAAGCGCAATTCCTTGGGGTCCAGCCCGTCGAATTGTGACGAGCCGATCTGGTGCATCAGCAACGAAGCGGCACCTGATGGGCGGCCCAGCTGGTTGAGCCAGATCGGCTGGAACTGGCGGGCGGCATAGAACGGCCGCAAGTCCTTGCTGACCCGGTCTTCGATTTCATGCTGTAGGGCGGACGACGGCACGGCCGCGGCCCTGCTTTGGGCGTGAGCGACCTGCGGCAGCGGTGCCAGAAGCACCACTGCCAAGACCGGAAGCATCGAACGGAGCCAACGCGCTCCTGACGGATCGAGTTTTCTCCGTTCAGTGCTTGCCATTGTTAGCCGCGCTCGCCGGTATAGGCGACGGTCGTCGGCTGGATCACCGGGCTACCCGAATAGTACTGCCCTTCGCGGACATAACCATCGACACAGCCGTCATTGTTGGCGTCGGCCCAGACTGCGCCGCCAATGCCGCCGACAGCCGCACCGATTGCCGCGCCTTCGAGCACGCTCAATCCGCCGATCAAGGCGCCCGCACCGGCACCAATCGCCGCGCCGCCAGCAGCACCGGTCAGCGCACCGGTGGTGGTCGAAGGACCGCAACGGCGGGTAGTCGACACGTTTTGATACCCGCTGGGCGAACCTTCGTAGTACTGACCATTGTAGACATAGCCGTCGGCCCGTCCGTCACCGTTGCGATCGGCATAGACCGCGCCGGCCAGGCCGCCCACGGCTGCGCCAATCACCGCGCCGGTCAGCAGATCGCCGCCAGCGATCGCGGCAACGCCCGCACCGCCGGCTGCGCCAATCGCCGCGCCGGTTCCAGCCGAGGCCAGGGTGCTGTTGTTGTTGGGGTAGGATGCGCACGCGCCCAGAGGAAGGGTCGCGGCGGCCATCAGTGTAATGATAGCTTTGTTCATGATGTTGCTCCTTGAAGCGCCATCGGCTGCGGCTCTCCGCCGCGTCAGGCACACGGAATTATCTCCCGCGCTCCTAACGTAAACTCACTTGTGCGGTTCCTCAGATTGGGAGACGCGGCCGAGTCGCAGCTAAAAGCTGCGGCGAGACGAGCCTGTGATGCGGTGGTTAGCGCGGCGCCCACGTGTATTCGGTGCGGATTGTCCAGTCGATCGCGGCGCCGTTTTCATCCCGCGCAGGCAGGAAACGGAAGCGCTGCTGGATCAGCTGACAGGTCGCTTGATCGAACACTGCATAGCCGCTCGAGCGCAGCACGCTGCAGCGATCGACGGCCCCGTCGCTGCGCACCCGAAACTCGACCCGCACTGTCCCTGCTGCCCCGTCAGGTGGGCGCGCATGGCGATAATCGGCGTTGGTCAGCGTCCCTGCCACGCGTTGCGGCGGCGTGATCGCGCCAGAGCCAGCGCCATTTCCTTGGCCGCCCGACCCGCTGCCATTGCCCGCGCCGCCTTGTCCGGCCGCGGCACCGGCGGCCGCGCCCGAACCGCTGCTGTCCGCTGCGCCTGCATCGGGTGCGAGCGGCGCGGGCGAGCGCTTGGGCAAGGGTCTCGGTGGCGGGGGCGGTGCAGGCGCCTTGTCCTGCCCGCGGCTGGGCGGCGCGGCGGCTCCTTGCGGTATTTCGTCGGGCGGCGGTGGCGGCGGGGGCTCGCGCAGTGAAATCGCGACGAGCTGCGCCGCGGGAGAACGGACCGGCGAACGGTCGGGCGCGAGCAGGAAAATCAGCGCAATCGCCGCTACGTGCAGCGCAATCGCCGCGCCAAGAGCGAGCGCCCTGTCGTGATCTTGATGCAACTGTGCCGTCATTGCCTATCAGAGCCTCTGCCGGATCAATGATCCGCAGGCCGCCCGGGTCCCGCGACGGGATGTCCGATCACGTGCGGACAGGGTTAAGAAACACGGCAGTTCGTCGCGCGTATGGCTCTGTTCGTCCTTGACATCAAAGGCAAACAGCATGACTTTCGCACCCGGGGATTTCAGACGGAGGGACAGGTTATGCGGCGGGTTCTGGCGGGTAGCGCGGCGATTGCAGGCCTTTTGGTCTCGCTCCCGGTTTATGCGGACGAGTGGTCTGAGCAGGTCCAGCGGCTGATCGAGGCTGCGGCGCAGACTTACTTATCCAACGGCTATCACTACGGCGGCTATTCACACGAAGGCTCGCTCAACGATAACGGCAGCGAACGCCTGACCATCCGGGTCGGTGCGGGCATGGAAACGCAGCTGATTGGCGCGTGCGACACAGATTGCAGCGACCTTGATCTGACGATTTACGATTCGGCCGGACGCGAAGTCGATTCCGATCTCCAGCGGGATGACTTTCCGATCGTCTCGCTGCGGCCGGGCAAGGATGCGTCCTATACCATCCTGGTGCAGATGTATGACTGCACCTCAGAGCCGTGCCGCTACGCGATCCAACAATTCGTGAAGTAACCGCTGCGCCGTTAAGGCGCCGGATACGCACGACAAAAATCCGTTTTTTTGCTCTCCCGTGTGGAACCGGGGGCCTTGTCCTGCGTCGTGCAGGAGAAGGAGAGGCGGATGATCGTCGAGAGCACGTCACAGTGCCGCGAGCATGAACTTGCGGCCCTCCTCGAACGCATCACCCAAGAACCCAACCACGAATGGCCGGAAGAACGACGCCGCATTGCAGTACTGCAACGGATGATGGCTGGCCCTACCTACCCGCTTTCAACCCGTTAGTCGGTGCGCGTCGCTGCGCAGCCATTGCCGGGTGAGGGTGCAGGCCTTATGGCGCAGCGCCATGACCGCGACCCAGGTAAATAGCCAAAACGGACAGATGCTCGCCAAGGCGGAAACGCTGATCGAGGCGCTGCCCTATTTCCAGCGTTACGCCGGGTGCAGCTTCGTGGTGAAATACGGCGGCCACGCGATGGGCGATCCAAAAGCAGCGCAGGATTTTGCGCAGGATATCGTCTTGCTCAAAGCCGTCGGGATCAACCCGGTGGTCGTTCACGGCGGCGGTCCGCAGATCGGCGCGATGCTCAAGAAGCTCGGTGTCGAAAGCACCTTCGTCGACGGCCTGCGCGTGACCGACAAGGCAACGGCAGAGATTGCCGAAATGGTCCTCTCGGGCAGCATCAACAAGGAACTGGTCGGCTGGATTGCGGACGCCGGCGGCAAGGCGATCGGCATCTCGGGCAAGGATGGCGGACTGATGGTCGCGAGCAAAGTCACCCGCACGGCCAAGGATCCCGACAGCAACATCGAAAGAGTGATCGACCTCGGCTTCGTGGGCGAGCCGGAGATGATCGACACGACGATCCTCGAAACCGCCAGTCGCGCCGGGATGATCCCGGTGGTTGCGCCAATTGCGGCGGGGGCCGACGGGCATACCTACAACATCAATGCCGATACGATGGCCGGCGCGCTGGCCGCAGCGCTCGGCGCCAAGCGGCTGTTTCTGCTGACCGATGTGCCCGGCGTGCTCGACAAGGCGGGCAACCTGCTGACCGACCTGACCCCGGCCGACATCGCGCTGATGCGCGAAGATGGCACGATCAGCGGCGGCATGATCCCCAAACTCGAAACCTGCGTGAAGGCGGTCGAAGCCGGGTGCGAGGCGGCAGTGGTGCTCGATGGCCGGGTGGGCCACGCGATGCTGCTCGAATTCTTCACCAGCCGCGGAGCCGGCACCCTGGTCAGCGCGCGATAACGGGCGCCAGGCCTCGCACGACGCTGGTCGAGCGAAACTTACTGTCCGACAGGGGCCAGCCTTGATGCAGGGCCCCTCGCTGGTCTAATCACGCCCATCACAACAAGAGGCCAGCGCACCCGTGTTCTTTCTCACCCTGTCGCAGATCGTCGGCTATCTGATCTCGATCGTCATCGTGCTGGTGATCGTGCAGTTCGTCCTCAGCCTGCTGGTCGCGTTCAACGTTGTCAGCATGCAGAACCAATGGGTCTCAGCGATCTACCGTTCGGTCAACGCACTGCTCGAACCGGTCCTGCGGCCAATTAGGCGGATCATGCCCGATACCGGCGCGATCGATTTTTCGCCTTTGATTCTGATCGTGGTGCTCAACATCATCAATATCGTCTTGCGCAACCTTGCCTACAGCAGCCTCTCATGAGGCCGGGTGCGAACGGACCGCTGGCGGCGGCGGTCATAACACTGGCGCTCGCCAGTTGTGCTAGCGGGCCGAGCCTGCACCAGCGCGCCGAAGGCCGCCTGCGCGCAAATCCCGGCCAGGTGGTCGCGACCGAACTCGCCTTCGCTCGCGCGGCGCAGGAGGATGGGCAGTGGACTGCGTTCAACCACTTCGCAGATGGCGACGCTGTCATGTTCGTCCCCGAAGCGGTGCGTGCGAAAGACTGGCTTAAAGGCCGTGCCAATCCGGCCAACGCGGTGCGCTGGCAGCCGGCACAGGTGTGGTCGAGCTGCGATGGCACGCTGGCGGTGACCAAGGGTCCATGGCAGCGCGCCAATGGCACCGTCGGCTATTTCACCACCGTGTGGAAACGCCAGCGAAACGATGAATACCGCTGGGTGATGGACCAGGGCGACGGGCTGCAGCAGCCACTTGCGGTGGCCGACATGATCGGCGGCAAGACCGCAGCCTGCAATGGCCAGCCAACCCCGCCTGCCGACTTGCTGGCCGGACCAGCCGACACGATCAATGCCGGCGTATCGCGTGACGGTACGCTGCGCTGGCAAGTGGTGACGCACCCCGATGGCTCGCGCATGGCCGTGGCCACCTACTGGGACGGCTCTGCCTGGCAGGATGCAATCCGCGAAACGGTATCCGCCCAATAGCCGCCCCATGTTCGAACTGTTCATCTCGGCCTTCATCACTCTGTTCGTGGTGCTCGATCCGCCCGGCTGCGCGCCGATCTATGCCGGGCTGACGAGCGGCGCGAACAGCGCCCAGCGACGCTCGATGGCGATCCGCGCCTGCGCCATCGCCGGGGTAATCCTGCTGGTGTTCGCGCTGGTTGGCGAAAGGCTGCTCGGTGCGCTGCATATCGAGCTCGACAGTTTCCGCATCGCGGGCGGCCTGATGCTGTTCCTGATCGCGCTCGACATGGTGTTCGAAAAGCGCACCCAGCGGCGCGAACAACGGGCCGAAAAGGTCATGGCCGAGAGTCTTGAGCGGCCCGAGATCGAAGATGTTTCGGTATTTCCGATGGCCATGCCGATGCTCGCCGGGCCGGGGGCGATTGCCACGATCATGCTGCTGGCGGGCGGCGCCAAAGGTATCGAGCAAACGTTGATAGTGCTCGCCGCACTGGGCGTGGTGCTGGTGCTGACCTTGCTCGCGCTGCTCGCTGCGGGCCCGCTGATGAAGCTGGTCGGTGCGCGCGTCGAATCGGTCATTACTCGGCTCTTGGGCGTGCTGCTGGCCGCGTTGGCGGCGCAGTACGTGGTCGATGGGCTCCGCGGCAGCTTCGGGGTCTGAGCGGCGGCTACTGGAGTGTGACGCGGTCCTCGCCGGGGTCGCTGCGGCCGAAGAACTGCATCAATTGAACAAACATTTCGCAGCGTTCGCGCAGGCCGCTGGCTTCGAGCAGCGCCTGCTTGGCGGCGGCGTCGAACGGGGCGATCTGGCTGACCCCGTTGATCAGGGTAGTATCATCCAGCCGCTCGACCGAATCCCAGTCGACGCTGTAGCTCTGGCGGTCGGCGAACACGCGTGCCTCGCGTTCGAAACTCGCGCGCTCGACTGAACTCAGCACTTCGTTGCCGGAGTCCGGCAGCAATTCGATTTCGACTTGCCGGAAGGGCGTCGAGACATCGAGTTCGCGCAGCATGCGGAACCGCGCTTCGCCTTCCAGCACGATGTTGTAGCGCCCGTCTTCGGTCGCCTGGACTTCGTCGATCTTGCCCACGCAGCCCACCGCGAACAGCGGCGCGCCTTCCTCTGCTGCCTGCGGCTGGATCATGCCGATGCGCCGATCGCGTGCCAATGCGCTGCCCACCAGTTCGCGGTAGCGCGGCTCGAAGATGTGCAACGGCAGTTTCAGTCCTGGAAACAGGATCGCCCCGGTCAGGGGGAAAATGGCGAGGCGCAGCGCGCTCATCCGAACAGCAGCAGCGACAGCTTGCGCCGCTCGCCCGCGACCCACGGGTCTTCGAGCCCGACGGCTTCGAACATCTGCAGCAACTTGGCCTTGGCCGCGCCCTCGTTCCATTCTGGATCGGTGCCGATCATGGCAAGCAGGGTTGCCGAGGCATCGTCACGCTGGCCGGCGGCAAAAGCGGCCTGGGCGAACGCGAACTGCGCGTCTTGGTCTGCCGGGCGTTCTGCGGCTGCGGCGCGCAAGGCGGCGAGTTCGCTGTCATCGACCGCCTCGGAGGCCAGTTGCAGCGCGCTGCCAGCCTGGGCCACAGCCGGATCGGCGCGCAACGTGTCGGACAAGCCATCGAAGGCAGCCTGCGCCTCGTCAGGCCTTCCGGCGGCGATCAGCGCGCGGATCAGGCCAGACTGCACCGCCGGGTCTTCCGGCGTCATCACCGCAACTTGCTCAAACACCGATGCGGCGCGTTCCCCGTCCCCTTCGGCCAGGATCTGCTCGCCCATCGCAATCAGCGGTGCAATATCGTCCTCGGCGCTGCCGCCCGCACCGATGGGGAACTGGGTCAGCAACTGGTCGAGCATCTGCTTCAGCTGCGATTCGGTCCGGGCCGGGGTCAAGTCGGCCACCGGCTGGCCCTGGAAGATCGCATAGACCGTCGGGATCGAGCGCACCTGGAACTGGGCGGCGATGAATTGCTCTTCATCGACATTGAGCTTGGCCAGGATAACGCCCTTGTCGGCATATTCGGCCGCGACTTTTTCCAGCACCGGGCTCAGCGCCTTGCACGGGCCGCACCACTCGGCCCAGAAATCGAGGATCACGAGCTTGTCGTTCGATGGGTCGACGACCGCCTTGCGAAACCGCTCGACCGCTTTCTGCTCGTCCAGGTTCAGGCCCATGCTTGCCACGTTGTGTGTACCTTCTCGGTGCTTTTGCGGTGTCGTTGTATGTGGCACTTGCTGGCCAATTGTGAAGGGCGCAAGCGGCGCGTGTGCTGCGCGGCGATTAGTCCTTGCGGCCCCCCCGCCCCGATGCTAACCGCGCGCCTCCCACCGGAAGGCCCAAGCATTTGGCGCTTTCCGGTCGCCGCGAGCGGGCGTAGCTCAGGGGTAGAGCACAACCTTGCCAAGGTTGGGGTCGAGGGTTCGAATCCCTTCGCCCGCTCCAGTTTTCCGACGATCGAGGATATCGACACGGACCAGCCGGCGCGATAGCACGCGCAAGGCAGGAGATTGTGGCTTTGGGCATACTTGACGGACAGGTGGCAGTGGTGACCGGCGCCGGGCGCGGGTTCGGCCAGGCGATTGCGCAGCGGCTCGCCGCAGAAGGCGCAGCGGTGGCGCTCCTGGCGCGCTCGCTGTCCCAGCTGGATGATGTGGCCAAGGCGATCCGCGACGGCGGCGGCCATGCCCTCAGCGTGCGCTGCGATGTTACCGACCCGCATTCGATCGACCACGCCGTGTCCAAGGTCGAGGAAGTGCTTGGACCGATCGACCTGGTGGTCAGCAATGCCGGCGTTCCCGGTCCGTTTGGCCCGATCTGGCAAGTTGATCCCGACGAATGGTGGCGCGCGCAGGCGGTCCATATCCGCGCCCCGATGCTGTTCATGCATTCCGTCCTGCCCGGCATGATAACGCGCGGGCAGGGCCGGGTGATCTGCGTCTCGGCCAAGGCGGCAAGAATCGTGGCGCCCTATATGTCGGCCTATTGCACCGGCAAGATTGCCCAGAACCGCATCGTGGCCGAAGCCGCGGCGGAGCTGGCCGGAACCCCAGTGACAACTTTCGCGATCGATCCCGGGTTCGTGTTCACCGACCTTGCCCGCCAGACGCTGGAGGACGAGGCGGCGCAGACCTACCTTGGCGGGATGATGGGGCGGCTGAAAGAGAAGCAGAGAGACCCGTCCGCGCAAGACGATCTCGAACGTTGTGCGAAACGCGTCCTCGACCTCGCATCAGGACGCTATGATGCGCTGTCGGGCGGTTATTTCGAACTAACGGACGATCTCGACGCCTTGCTGGCACAGCACGAGCCTGCGCACGCGCATTAAGCCGTATGGGTGTCGAGCTCGTCGCCCACCAGGGTGACGACGTGCAGCAGGTTGGTCGCGCCGCTGACCCCGAACGGAACCCCGGCCATCACTACAAGCTTGGTCCCGGCGCCGCCGAAGCCGTGGCGGATCGCCATCCGCTTGCCCTTGGCGATCATCTCTTCGAAACTGCCGATGTCCTTGATCGTCACCGGGTGCGCACCCCACAGCAGCGCGACCTTGCGCGCCACGCCGACCGACGGCGTCAGCACCATTACGGGAACCGAAGGCCGCTCGCGGCTGACCCGGCGGGCGGACGAGCCGGTCGAGGTGAACACGGTGATCGCGTTGATCGCCACGGTGTCGGCAATGGTCATGCAGGCATGGGCCAGCGCATCGGCGGTGGTCGGATCGGGCTGGGTATCGAGCAAGCGCACGCGCTGCCGGTAGCCGTCGTCCTGCTCGACCTGCTTGGCGATCGAATCCATCATGATCACGGCTTCTTCGGGCCACATCCCCGCGGCAGTCTCGGCCGAGAGCATGACCACATCGGCCCCGTCGTAAACCGCGTTGGCGACGTCGGACACTTCGGCGCGGGTCGGCGCTGGGCTCTCGATCATCGATTCGAGCATCTGCGTGGCCACGATCACTGGCTTGCCGGTCAACCGGGTAGCATTGACGATCTTCTTCTGCAGTGGGGGGACTTCTTCGGGGTTGAGCTCAACTCCCAGGTCTCCGCGCGCGACCATCACCCCGTCGGACAAGGCAATGATTTCGGCCAGCCGGGTGATCGCCTGCGGCTTTTCGATCTTGGCGCATAGCGCGCCCTTGCCGCCCATCAGTGCACGCGCTTCGATCAGGTCTTCCGGACGCTGGACGAAACTCAGCCCGATCCAGTCCGCGCCGTGCTCGATGGCGAAGGCGAGATCGGCGCGGTCCTTCTCGGTCAGCGCCGGGATTGGCACTTCGGCGTCGGGCACGTTGACGCCCTTGCGGTCCGAAATGACTCCGCCGACTTCGGCCTTGCAGACGATCCGGTCGGGCTCCGCGGCCGTCACCCGCAGGCGAATCTTGCCGTCGTTAATCAGCAGCCGCTGGCCAACGTGGAGCACCGCGAACAGTTCGGGATGCGGCAGGCAGACGCGCTGGGCGTCTCCCGGCGTCGGATCGCGATCGAGCGTGAACGTGCTGCCATGCGGGATCACCGCCTGGCCATCGGCAAAGATCCCGACGCGCAGCTTGGGGCCTTGCAGGTCGCACAGGATGGCAATTGGCCGTCCAAGGTCTTTTTCGAGCGCGCGGATCGACTGGATCGTTTCGGCGTGGGTCGCATGGTCGCCGTGGCTGAGGTTGATGCGGAACGCGTCCGCCCCGGCCTTGAATAGCCGGCACAGCATATCCGGGTCCCGGCTGGCGGGTCCAATCGTGGCGAGGATTTTGACCTTGCGGCCGCGCGGGGCGAACTTGCGCGTTTCGGACTTTGTCATGCCGCACGGCCTATGGCAGAGCCACACGACAAGACAAGGTCGACAAGACAAGGTCGACAAGACAAGGACGACAAGATGAGACGAGACGATGACTGACCCGCTCGATACGATGCCTGACGCCGTTGCCGCGGCCGCCTTCCGCCGTCTGGTGCGCCATTTGCGCCACCGCCACGACGCGCAGAACATCGAACTGATGGGCCTCGCCGGGTTCTGCCGCAACTGTCTGGCGGACTGGATCGGGGAAGCCGGTTTCGAAGGCGACAAGGCCGCCGCGCGCGAGGCGATCCACGGCATGCCGATGGCCCAGTGGAAGGACCGCTATCAAAGCGAGCCCACACCCGAACAGATCGCCCGGATGGACGCCAGCGTGGCGCGCAACCCCGGCACATGAGGCCGCTGCCACAGGAAAAGTTTTCCACCCGGTTCACCCCCCGGCGCGCGCTCGCTATCGAGCGGGCAACCGATTCTCGAACTTGTGGAGATACTTCCCGATGGCCAACGCCACTGACGACCGCCTGCGCCTGCTGATAGAGCGGGTCGAACGGCTCGAAGAAGAAAAGAAGGGCATCGCCGACGACATTCGCGACGTCTACGCCGAGGCCAAGGCGGTGGGTTACGATTCCAAGATCATGCGCCAGATCGTGCGCCTGCGGAAAATGAAGCCCGACGACCGGGCCGAGATGGAAGCCATCCTCGATGTCTACAAAGCAGCGCTGGGCCTGGGGTGAACCCCGCAATCCGTCCGGCAGATCCACAACGCGACGCCGCAGCCTGCGCGGCGATTTACGCGCCGTTTGTCCGCGATAGCTGCATCAGCTTCGAACTCGACCCGCCTGATGCCGATGAAATGCAGCGGCGCATGAAGGACTACGGCACCACGCACGGCTGGCTGGTTGCGGAAATCGGCGGGCAAGTGGTTGGCTACGCTTACGGTTCGCCGCACCGGGCTCGCGCGGCCTATGCCCGTTCCTGCGACGTGGCGGTTTATGTCGAGCCGGGCCATGCGCGGCAGGGCATCGGCAAGGCGCTTTACGCAGCGCTTTTCCCACTATTGGCCGCAAAAAACGTTCACGCGGCCTTTGCCGGAATCGCCTTGCCAAATGAAGCCAGCGTCGCCTTGCACGAAGCGTTCGGCTTCATCCCGGTCGGCATTTATCGCGAAGTCGGTTGGAAGCACGGCGCTTGGCGCGATGTCGGGTGGTGGCAGCGGTTGCTCTGACGCGGCTCGCCGTTGTAAGGCGCCGCATTCTTTCAGTGACGAGATTATAGCGATCCCATGGCCGGCCATTCCAAATTCAAGAACATCATGCACCGCAAGGGCGCGCAGGACAAAAAGCGCGCCGGCATGTTTTCCAAACTGAGCCGCGAAATCACCGTCGCTGCCAAGATGGGCCTGCCCGACCCTGACATGAACCCGCGCCTGCGCGCCGCGATCAACGCCGCCAAGGCGCAGTCGATGCCCAAGGACAATATCCAGCGCTCGATCGACAAGGCCGCGCGCGGCGACGCCGAAACCTACGAGGAAATCCGCTACGAAGGCTTCGGCCCGGGCGGCGTCTCGCTGATCATCGAGGCGCTGACCGACAATCGCAACCGCACCGCCACCAACGTCCGCACCGCCGTTAGCAAGAATGGCGGCAACCTCGGCGCGTCGGGCAGTGTCAGCCACGCCTTCGACCGCATGGGCCTGATCAGCTACCCCGCCAAAAGCGGCGACCCCGACAAGGTGTTCGAAGCCGCGCTCGACGCCGGTGCGCAGGACGTCTCCTCGTCCGAAGACGGCCACGAGATCTGGACTGAAATCGGCGACCTCCACGAAGTCGCCAAGGCGCTCGAACCCGTGCTCGGCGAAGCCGAAGGCGCCAAACTCGCCTGGCGCCCGCAGGTCATGGTCGAGGTCAACGAATCCGACGCCGCGACCCTGCTCAAACTGATCGACACCCTCGACGAGGACGACGATGTCCAGCAAGTATGGGGCAATTAC
>JBDSDZ010000056.1:0-4517 GCA_039920345.1 Croceibacterium sp. | reverse complement strand
GTCTATTACGACGCCGACGCCGACCTGAACCTGGTCACCGACAAGAACATCGCCGTGCTCGGCTATGGCAGCCAAGGCCACGCCCACGCGCAGAACCTGCGCGACAGCGGGGTCAAGAACGTCGCCATCGCGCTGCGTCCCGGCTCGGCCAGCGCCAAGAAAGCCGAGAGCGCCGGGTTCAAGGTGATGAGCAACAAGGAAGCGGCCGCCTGGGCCGATATCCTGATGATCCTTGCGCCCGACGAAACGCAGGCGGCGATCTGGGAGAACGATCTCAAGGGCAATATGAAGCCCGGCGCCGCGCTTGCCTTCGCGCATGGCCTCAACATCCACTTCGGCCTGATCGAGGCGCCGGACGATATCGACGTGATCATGATCGCGCCCAAGGGCCCCGGACACACGGTGCGCGGCGAATACGTCAAAGGCGGCGGCGTGCCGTGCCTGATCGCGGTGCATCAGGACGCCAGCGGCAATGCGCACGATGTGGCGCTTGCCTATGCCAGCGGCGTTGGCGGCGGTCGTTCAGGCGTGATCGAAACCAACTTCAAGGAAGAGTGCGAGACCGACCTGTTCGGCGAGCAGGCTGTCCTGTGCGGCGGCATCACCCACCTGATCCAGGCCGGTTTCGAAACGCTGGTCGAAGCTGGTTACGCACCTGAAATGGCCTATTTCGAGTGCCTCCACGAAACCAAGCTAATCGTCGACCTGCTGTACGAAGGCGGCATCGCCAATATGCGCTATTCGATCAGCAACACCGCCGAATATGGCGACATCACCTCGGGCCCGCGGATCATAACCGCGGAGACCAAGGCCGAGATGAAGCGCATCCTGGCCGACATCACCAGCGGCCGTTTCGTGAAGAACTTCGTACTCGACAACCGCGCCGGGCAGCCCGAACTCAAGGCTGCACGCAAGGCGGCCGAAGCCCATCCGATTGAGCAGACCGGCGCGCAACTTCGCGCGATGATGCCGTGGATCAGCGCCAACAAGCTGGTCGACCAGGCCAAGAACTGACGCGCGTGGCGGAACGCGACATCGGTCCGCTGGTTGATGCAACAAGCAACCGCCGGAAAATGCCATGTTCCGCCACCTGCTTTTCACTGCTGCCCTGCCGGCATCGCTGTGCGCCTGCCAATCGTCATCGGATTCGCCCGTCGAGCCGACCGGCGTGGCCTCCGAGGCAGTCGATCCGCCGATGACCTCACCCGCAGCCATCGGCTCTGTGGCACCGGTTCCGACCCCGACACAAACCACCGGCACGCCGGTCGCGGTCGATGAATGCGGCGCTGGCAAACTCGGCCGATGGCTCAATCTGCTGCCAACCGAAACGGTCAAGGCCGACATCGCGGCAACGGTCGGCCAGCGCCCGATCCGCTATTACAGGCAGGGCGATCCGATCACGATGGACTTCAGTGCCGCGCGTCTCAACGTGGAGCTGGGCGCAGACGGGCGCATAAAGCTGTTTCGCTGCGGCTGAAACGCCCGACCGCCGTATCCTGATGGACATTGCCAAAGCGCCGGGCCAAAGTGCGCAGCGAAAAGTTCACTGGGAGACCCCTCAATGCGTAAATGGACCCTGCCCCTCGCCACACTTGGCCTGGCAGCACTTTCGATCGGCACCCTGCAGGCGCAGGGCGGCCCGCCCGAGCCTCCTGGCAAGATGGACGCGAGCCGCGTCGTGGCCGGCACCTACAAGTCGGACAAGAACCACTCGCTGGTCGGCTTCCGGATCAATCACTTCGGGTTCAGCGATTACTTCGGCGTATTCGGCGATGTCGATGCCACGCTGACGCTCGATCCGGCCAATCCCTCGGCCGCCACGGTCGATGCGATGATCCCGATCAATCCGACCGTCGCCAGCCAGGGGCTGCACGATCACCTGCTGCGCGACGGCACTGACGGCAAGAAGCCTGATTTCTTCGGCTCCGCCCAGGCGCCCGCGCACTTCGTGTCGACCTCGGTCAAGGCCAGCGGCAACAAGGCCGAGATCATGGGCGACCTGACCTTGAACGGCATCACCAAGCCAGTCACCCTTGACGCCGAGTTCACGGGCGCCGGCAATTCGATGGGCAACAAACTCACTGTCGGGTTTGAAGGGACGACCACCATCAAGCGCTCCGAATGGGGCATCAGCAGCTTCGTGCCGCTGGTTTCAGATGAAGTCGAACTGACCCTCACCGCGGCGTTCGAAAAGCAGTAAGCCACGGACGCGGGCGGCGCACGTGTGCCGCCCGCGGCTGGACATTGTTTGCGTATTACGCCTATCGTGACTGCATGACCTGCCGCGAGCTCCTGCCGCTGCTTCGACTTACGCGCCCTTAGGCGCGTTGCATTGCCTGTGCGCCATGCACGGGCACGCCGCCTAAGGGCACTCCATCCGCAGTCGAAATTGGCTCGTGCGCCCCATCAGGGTTGCCGCGCGGCGCTCAGGCGATAAGGCACAATCATGACGATGCTCACGGATCCGGGGCGCAAGTACAGGCCCTTCCCCCCCATCAACCTGCCCGACCGGCAATGGCCCGGCCGAGTCATCACGCACCCTCCGCGCTGGCTCTCGACCGACTTGCGCGATGGCAACCAGGCCATCGTTGATCCGATGGACGCAGTGAAGAAGAACCGCTTCTTCGACCTGCTGCTGCAGATCGGGGTCAAGGAAATCGAAATCGGCTTCCCCGCCGCCGGGCAGACCGAATTCGACTTCATCGCGACATTGGTGAATTCCGACCGCGTGCCGGAAGACGTGCTGGTGCAAGTGCTGACCCAGTCGCGCGGCGACCTGATCAAGCGCTCGTTCGAAAGCCTTGACGGCGCGCATTCGGCGATCGTCCACCTCTACAACGCGCTCTCCCCTGCATGGCGCGAGATTGTGTTCCGGATGACCCGCGAAGAAGTGAAGCAGATCGCCATCGACGGTGCCAAGCTGCTGCGCGACGAAGCGGCCAAGCGGCCGAAGATCGACTGGCACTTCGAATATTCGCCCGAAACCTTCTCCACCGCCGAACTCGATTTCAGTCTCGAGGTTTGCGAGGCCGTGATGGACGTGCTGCAACCGACCAGCGAACGCCCGCTGATCCTCAACCTGCCGGCCACGGTCGAGGCGGCGACGCCCAACGTTTATGCCGACCAGATCGAGTATTTCTGCCGCAACCTGCCAAACCGCGAAGCGGCGTGCATCAGCCTGCACACGCATAACGATCGCGGAACCGGCGTCGCAGCGGCGGAACTGGGTCTTATGGCGGGGGCCGACCGCATCGAAGGCTGCCTGTTCGGCAATGGCGAGCGCACCGGCAACTGCTGCCTCGTGACTGTGGCGCTCAATATGTACACGCAAGGGATCGACCCGGCGCTCGACTTTTCGGACATCGACGGGATCATCGAGACAGTCGAATACTGCAACCAGATCCCGATCCATCCGCGCCATCCCTATGGTGGCGAACTCGTCTTCACCGCCTTTTCCGGCAGCCACCAGGATGCGATCAAGAAGGGCTTCGAAGCCCACGAACAGCAGAACGACGAATACTGGCGCGTGCCCTATCTGCCGATTGATCCGGCTGATTTGGGTCGCAGTTACGAGGCGGTCATCCGGGTCAACTCGCAGTCCGGCAAGGGCGGCTTCGCCTGGGTGCTGGAGCAGGGCCAGGGCCTCAAGTTGCCCAAACTGCTGCAGTCCGATTTCTCACGCCACGTGCAGCACCTGGCCGACAAGCTGGGGCGTGAACTCAATGGCGATGACATCTGGCATACGTTCCAGGATTCCTATTTCCTCAACGAGGCGAATGCGACCTTCCAGCTGGTCGATTACGAAGAAACGCGCGCCAGCGACGGGGCGCGACTGTTTGCCGGCACGATCACCGTGGGCGGCAAGCGGCAAAATGTCAGCGGCCGCGGCAAGGGTCTCGTGTCCTCGGTGCTGGTGACGCTGAAGCAGACCTTCGGGCTCGACATCGAGGTCCTTGATTATACCGAGCATGCGCTCGGCAAGGGCAGCGATGCGCGGGCCGCGACCTACCTCGAATGCGCGCTACCCGATGGCCAGATCGTGTGGGGTGTCGGGGTGGACGAGGACGTGGCAACGTCGAGCGTGCGCGCCATTCTCAGCGCGGCCAACGCGGCCATGGCGGCCAAGGCCTGACGTACCGATTCGGCGCGATTCGAGCGCGCGGTAGGCTAACGGAGTAATGGTCCGGCAAGCCTACGCCTTGCCCGGGGACGGCGATGCACGGAACGTATAACTGGTAGGTCGATGGCCGCCTGACCTCATACTGGTCGCAGCGGCCCACGATCAACGGGTTCGAAGGCGATCGAAACGGGGTCAGCCACTGCGACTGGGCCGCCTTCGATCACGATCGCCATTACCCCGGCCTTGCGAATCAGCGTTCCCTCGTGCGTTTGTCCAAGTACGGCGCGCATGGCGCCCGGGCCGATGTTGGTATCGATTTGCGCGCAAGGGTTGCGCAGCCCGGTCAGCTCGACCACCGCGCTTTGGCCGAGCCGGAGCCGCGTTCCGCGCGACAGGC